>NZ_JBAZKR010000115.1:0-11130 GCF_041650655.1 Zavarzinia sp. | reverse complement strand
CGTCACCACCAACGCCGACGGGCGGAGCGACCAGCCCCTGCTGGCCGGCGCCGATTTCACCGCCGGCACCTATCAGCTCGATTTCCACATCGGCGACTATTTCCGCGCGCGCGGCGTCAGCCTGCCGGAACCCGCCTTCCTCGACCTGGTGCCGATCCGCTTCGGCATCGCCGACGAGGCGGCACATTACCATGTGCCCCTGCTCGCCTCGCCCTACAGTTTCTCGACCTATCGGGGGAGCTGAGATGGCGACCCGTTCCACCCTCCGCTTCCTGCTGGGCGACCAGCCGCGCGCGCTGACCACGGTCGATCCGACCGGCACCGTGCTCGACTATCTCCGCCTCGCGGAGCATCGCACCGGCACCAAGGAAGGCTGCGCCGAGGGCGACTGCGGTGCCTGTACGGTCGTGGTGGCGCGCCCGGGGGACGACGGCGCGCTGACCTATCAGGCGGTCAACGCCTGCATCCAGCCGCTCGGCACGCTCGACGGCGCCCAGCTCATCACGGTCGAGGACCTGGCCCCCGCCCCCACCTGCCTGCACAAGGTGCAGCAGGCCATGGTGGAGACCCACGGCGCCCAATGCGGCTTCTGCACGCCGGGCTTCGTCATGTCGCTCTTCGCCATGAGCAAATCGGGCTTCGGGCCGGAGACGGACGACCAGGCGATCGACGAAGTGCTGGCCGGCAACCTGTGCCGCTGCACCGGCTATGCCCCGATCGCCCGCGCCGCCCGGAAGATCGTGGACGATGCCACGCCCGACCGTTTCGACGCCGCCGCGGCCGAGACGCTGGCAACCCTGCAATCGCTCGACGACGGTGCCGACCTCGTGCTCGGCCTCGGTGACGGGCGGCAGTTCTTCGCTCCCGCCTCCGCCGACGCCCTGGCCGCGGTGATGGAACGATATCCGGCCGCCACCATCGTCGCCGGGGCAACCGATGTCGGCCTGTGGCTCACCAAGCACCTGCGGCGGCCCGATCCCCTGGTCTGGCTCGGCCGGGCGCGCGACCTCGCCAGGATCACCGAAACACCCGCCTCGATCGACATCGGTGCCGGCGTCACCTATAGCGAGGCGCTCGCCCTGCTGGGCTGGACCTGGCCCGATTTCGGTTCGACCGTGCGGCGCATCGGCTCGACCCAGATCCGCAACGCCGGCACGATCGGCGGCAATGTGGCCAACGGCTCGCCGATCGGCGACACGCCGCCCATGCTGATCGCCCTCGGCGCCAAATTGCGCCTGCGCAAGGGTGCGGTAACGCGCGAAATCCCGATCGAGGATTTCTTCGTCGATTACGGCAAGCAGGACCGCGCGCCGGGCGAATTCGTCGCCGAAATCTCTATCCCGCGGCCGGTGCCGGGCCAGATCTTCAAGGCCTACAAGCTCTCGAAGCGGTTCGACCAGGATATTTCGGCGGTCATGGGCGCCTTCTGCCTGACCATCGAAGACAGCACGGTGACCACGGCGCGGATCGCCTATGGCGGCATGGCCGGCACCCCGAAGCGAAGCCCGAAGGCCGAAGCGGCGCTGGTCGGCCAGCCGCTTTCCGAAGCCTCGGTCGCTGCTGCCATGGCAGGCGTGGCGGCGGATTTCACGCCCTTGACCGACATGCGGGCGAGTGCCGCCTATCGCCTGACGGTGGCGCAGAACATGCTGCGCCGCCTGCTGGTCGAAGTCACCGACAACGGCGCAGAAACGCGGCTGTGGGACAAGCGGGGAGTGGCGCAGAATGTCTGACATGGCCGTCCACCGCAGCACCACCCACGACAGCGCCGCCCGCCATGTCAGCGGCAGCGCCCTCTATGTCGACGACGTGCCGGACCTGCCGGGCACCCTGCATCTCGCCTTCGGCCTCGCGGAACGCGCCCATGCCAGGGTGCTGGCGCTCGACATCTCCGCCGTCGCGGCGGCCCCCGGCGTGGTCGCCGTACTGACCGGGGCGGATATTCCGGACGGCATCGACATCAGCCCGGTCCACGCCCATGACGAACCGCTGCTGGCCCGGGACGAAGTGCTGTTCTACGGCCATCCGCTCTTCGTCGTCGCGGCCGAGACGCGGGACGCCGCCCGCCGCGCCGCCCGACTGGCCAAGGTCACATACGAGGACCTGCCCTTTGCCGCCGACATCGAGGCGGCGCGGCCGCTCGGCGCCCTGGTCTGCACGCCGATGACGCTGAACCGGGGCGAGGCCGCGGCAGCCCTCGCCACCGCCCCCCGCACCCTCGAAGGCCGGGTCGTGGTCGGCGGGCAGGAGCATTTCTATCTGGAGAGCCAGATCGCCTTGGCGATCCCCGGCGAAGGCGACGAGATCCGCATCCTCTGCTCGACCCAGCACCCGACCGAGATCCAGCACATGGTCTCGGAAACCCTCGGCGTGCCGCTCCATTGCATCACGGTCGAGATGCGGCGCATGGGCGGCGGCTTCGGCGGCAAGGAGACCAGCGGCAACGTCTTCGCCTGCCTGGCCGCGATGATGGCCCGCAAGACCGGGCGCCCGGCCAAATTCCGCCCCGACCGTGACGACGACATGGTGGTGACCGGCAAGCGCCACGATTTCGCCATCGACTACAAGGTGGGCTTCGACGACGAAGGCCATGTGCTGGGCATCGAAGGCCTGTTCGCCGCGCGCTGCGGCTATTCGGCCGATCTTTCCGGCCCGATCACGGACCGCGCCCTGTTCCATGCCGACAATGCCTATTACTACCCGGCGTGCCGCTTCACCTCGCTGCCGCTGAAGACCAACACGGTCTCCAACGTCGCCTTCCGCGGCTTCGGCGGGCCGCAGGGTGTCGCGATGGCCGAGCGGGTGATGGACGAGATCGCCTATGCCCTGGCGCTCGACCCGCTCGAGGTGCGCAAGCGCAATCTCTATGGTTACGAGACGCGCAACGTCACCCCCTATCACCAGACGATCGAAGACAATGTGGCGCCCCGCATCATCGAAGAGCTTGAGGCGAAATGCGACTATGCCGCCCGCAAGGCCGCCCTTCGTGAGGCCAATGCGAAGAGCCCGGTGATCAAGCGAGGTATCGCCCTGACCCCGGTCAAATTCGGCATTTCCTTCACCGCGACCCAATACAACCAGGCCGGCGCCCTGGTGCATGTCTATACCGACGGTTCGATCATGCTGAACCACGGCGGCACCGAGATGGGCCAGGGCCTGCACGTCAAGGTGGCCCAGGTGGTGGCGAGCGAATTCGGCCTTTCCGTCGATGCCGTCCGCATCACCGCGACCGATACCTCGAAGGTACCGAACACTTCGGCCACCGCAGCCTCCTCCGGCTCGGACCTGAACGGCATGGCGGCGCAATCGGCGGCGCGCCAGATCCGGGACAGGCTCACCGCCTTCGCCGCCGAACGCTGGCAGGTCCCGGCCGCGAGTGTCCGCTTCGCCGGCGGCATGGTGGAGATCGGGGCGGAGGTGCTGAGCTTCGCCGATTTCGTGCAGCGCGCCTACAATGCGCGCGTCCAGCTCTCCGCCTCGGGCTTCTACAAGACGCCCAAGATCCATTGGGACCGGGCGGCGGGGCGCGGCCGGCCCTTCTACTATTTCGCCTATGGCGCCGCCTGTTCCGAGGTCGCGGTCGACACGCTGACCGGCGAATATCGCGTAACCCGCGTCGACATATTGCACGATGTCGGCAAGTCGCTGAACCCGGCGATCGACATCGGCCAGGTCGAGGGCGGCTTCGTCCAGGGCATGGGCTGGCTGACCACCGAGGAATTGTGGTGGGACGGCAAGGGCAGGCTGCGCACCCATGCGCCCTCGACCTACAAGATCCCGGCCTGTGGCGACCGGCCGATGCATTTCGAGGTCGCCCTGCTCGCCGCCCAGGAGAATGCCGAGCCGACCGTCTTCCGCTCCAAGGCGGTGGGCGAACCGCCCTTCATGCTGGGCTTTTCCGTGCTCCACGCCCTGTCGGACGCGATCGCTTCGCTGGCCGACTATCGCCTGTGCCCCGGGCTCGACGCACCGGCGACGCCGGAACGGGTGCTGAGCACCATCACTGCCCTGAAAGCGCGGGCGGGATGAGCGAGAGACTGGCCCCCATCGCCCGCCGGCTGGCGGCGGCGGGGGTCCCGGCCGTCCTGGTCACGGTGCGCGAGGCGCGCGGCTCCACGCCCCGGGACGCCGGCACCCGCATGCTGGTCGACGAGGCGGCGATCCACGGCACCATCGGCGGCGGGCGTCTGGAATGGGCGGCGATCGCCCGCGCACGTGCCATGATGGCCTCGGGCGATACCCAGGCGATCATGAGCCTGCCCCTCGGCCCCGCGGTCGGGCAATGCTGCGGCGGCCATATCGTGCTCGCCCTGATCGCGCTCAATCCGACCGTGATCGACCGCCTGGCGGCCGACGAGGCGGCGGAGGCGGCCGGGCTGCCGACCGTGCTCATGTTCGGCGCCGGCCATGTCGGCATGGCCCTGGTCGACGCGCTGCAACTCCTGCCCGTCCGGGTCGCCTGGTACGACCAGCGGCGCGAGGCGCCGGAACAGGCCTCAAGCGAGGATCCGCTGGCGGCGATCGAGGCGGCGCCACCGGGCGCTGCCGTGGTGGTCGCGACCCACGACCATCCGCTCGATTTCGCGATCACCGAGGCGGCCCTGTTGCGGCCCGATTTCGCCTATATCGGCATGATCGGCTCGGGCACCAAGAAGGCGCGCTTCGGCCGGGGCTTCCTCGCCCATGGCCATGATGCCGCCCTGCTCGAGCGCCTGACCTGCCCGATCGGCGGTGCCACCGTGCGCGACAAGCGGCCGGCGGTGATCGCCGCCCTGGTCGCCGCCGAACTGCTGACCGTCCTCCTGGCTCAGGCAGCGGACGACTGAGCGCCTGTGCCGAGTGCCGCCTGGATCGCGGCGGCCCCTCGGTCGATCATGAAATCGGCGAAAGCCCTGGTCTTGGCCGCGACCAGGCGACGGTGGGGATAGACCACCGAGACGGAGATGGGCGGCGGCGGGAAATCCGGCAGCACGGGGACCAGCCGCCCCTCGCGCAGGTAATCAGCCACTTCCCACAGCGGCTTCATCACGATGCCGTGCCCGCGAAGGGCGAATTCGGTCAGGATCTCGCCGAAATCGGCATCCACCGGGCCTGAGACCGCCAAGGTCACCGGCCCGTCGGGCGAGGACAGGACCCAGCGCACCGGCCGCGCCCCCGGCAGGCGCAGGATCAGGCAGGCGTGCTTCAGCAGGTCGGCCGGCTCCGCCGGTTCGCCATGGCGGGCGAGATAGTCCGGCGCGGCACAGACGACCTGCGGGCAATCGGCGATGCGCCGGGCGATCAGGCTCGAATCCGCCAGGTTGCCCATGCGGATCGCGACATCCATGCCCTCGGCCAGGAGGTCGATGACATGGTCGGAAAGGCGGAGCTGGACCGAAACCTCGGGATGGGCTTCGCGGAAATCGGGCAGCAAAGGCGCCAGAAACTGCCGCCCGAAGCCGAGCGGCGCCGTGATGCGAAGCGTGCCGCGCGGCAGGCGTCCGGCATCGGCCACCGTCGCTTCCGCCCGCTCCAAGGTCGCCAGCACGTCCTGGCAGGCTTCATAGAAGGCGGAGCCATGCTCGGTCGGGCGGACGCGGCGGGTGGTGCGGTTCAACAAGCGCACCCCCAGGTGGGATTCGAGCTGCTGCAGCCGGTGGCTGACCACGGCGGGCGACAGGCGCATGTGGCGGCCGGCAGCGGACAGGCTGCCGAGTTCCAGCACCCGCACGAAGACCCTTATGTTCTCGATCAGCGCCAAGAGCGGCCCCTCCATTCTTCGCGAAAATTTGAAGGTCCTGTCGCAGTGAAAGGCTTTTCTTTGCGCAACGCAACTGTAGCAATATTGCAGCGCAAGAGAACTGGCGCGGGGTGCAGGGGCGGAGGTCGGAATGGATCCGATTGTGTGGGAGTGGATCGGCGCCGGCATTCGCTGGCTCCACGTCATCGCCGGGATCGCCTGGATCGGCTCCTCCTTCTATTTCGTGCACCTCGATTCCAGCCTGAAACCGCGGGAAGGCCTGCCCGCCGGCGCCTATGGCGAAGCCTGGCAGGTGCATGGCGGCGGCTTCTACCACATGGTCAAATTCCTGGTGGCGCCCGCGCATATGCCGGAAGAACTGACCTGGTTCAAATGGGAAGCCTATGCCACCTGGCTCTCCGGCGTCGCCCTGCTGATCTTCGTCTATTATTTCGGCGCCCAGCTCTATCTGATCGACAAAGCCGTGCTCGATCTTTCGACCTGGCAGGCGATCGGCCTCAGCGTCTTGGCCCTGATCCTCGGCTGGGTGATCTACGACGGTCTGTGCCGTTCGCCCATCGGCCGGCACGACGGGCTGCTCGCCCTGGTCGGCTTCGGCTTCGTGGTCGGCACCACTTTCCTCTTCACCGAGATGTTCTCGTCGCGCGGCGCCTTCATGCAGGCCGGCGCCCTGATGGGCACGATCATGGCGGCCAATGTCTTCATGATCATCATCCCGAACCAGCGGAAAGTGGTGGCGGCCCTGATGCGGGGCGAGGCGCCGGATCCGGCGCTGGGCAAGCGCGGCAAGCAGCGCTCGATGCACAACAATTACATCACGCTGCCCGTCGTCTTCGTGATGATCTCGAACCATTACCCGCTCGCTTACGGCGGCTCTCTGAACTGGCTGATCCTGGCCTTCCTGATCGTCATGGGCGTGGCCATCCGGCATTTCTTCAACACCATGCACAAGGGCCTGCCGGCGCCCTGGTGGACCTGGTGGGTGGCGGGCGTCTGCGCCCTGATCATCGTGGCGCTCAGCCGGGCGACGCCGGCCGACCCGGCCGCGACTTCCGGCCTGATCCCCGCCCCGGCCGCCGCCGCGGCCCCGGTCGCCCTTGCCGAGGCGGCCGACATCGTGGCCGGGCGGTGTTCCATGTGCCATGCCAAGGAACCCGTCTGGGAAGGCATCACGGTACCGCCCAAGGGCGTCCTCCTGGACAGCCCGGAGGCGATCGCCGCCCATGCCTCGCAGATCTATATCGCCGCGGTTTGGACCCATGCCATGCCGCCGGCCAACATCACCGAAATGACGCTGGAGGAACGCAGGACCTTGGCCCGCTGGATCGAAGACCGCGGGCAGACAGCCGCCAATTGAAGCCGAGGTGACCCGCCGATGACCGCCACCGTCCATCCCGTCGACGAGCGCCTGCCGGCGCCCCGTCTCCTCACCCTCGGCCTTCAGCACGTCCTGGTGATGTATGCCGGCGCCGTCGCCGTGCCGCTGATCATCGGCCGCGCCCTGAAGCTCTCGCCCGAGCAGGTTTCGGCCCTGATCAATGCCGATCTCTTCGCCTGCGGCGTCGCCACCCTGATCCAGTCCCTCGGCCTGCCGGGGATCGGCATCCGCCTGCCGGTGATGATGGGCGTCACCTTCGCCTCGGTCGGCCCCATGCTGGCGATGGCGAACGACCCGAGCCTCGGCCTGCTCGGCATCTATGGCGCGGTCATCGTTGCGGGCGTCTTCGGCCTCCTGGTGGCGCCCTTCGTCTCGCGCCTGCTGCGCTTTTTCCCGCCCGTGGTGACGGGCACCATCATTCTGGTGATCGGCATCAGCCTGATGCGGGTCGGCATCAATTGGGCTGGCGGCGGCCTGCCCACCCTGAAGGCCATGGCCGAGCGCATGGTGAACGACGCGCCGGTGAAGGAACTGGGCGATTTCGCCAATCCCGGCTACGGCCAGCCCGGCGGCCTCGCCCTCGCCCTCTTCGTCCTCGTCGTCATCCTGTGCCTGACCAAATGGGGCAAGGGGTTCCTGCGCAATGTCGCGGTGCTGATCGGCATCGTGGTCGGCGGTGCGATCGCCTCGCTCGCCGGGCTGATGAATTTCGACAAGGTCGCGGCCGCCCCCTGGTTCGACGTCGTGCTGCCCTTCGCCTTCGGCACGCCCAGCTTCGACCTCGTTTCCAGCCTGACCATGTGCCTCGTCATGATCGTCGTGATGATCGAGTCGACCGGCATGTTCCTGGCGCTCGGCGAGATCACGGGCAAGTCGGTGGACCGCGCCGCCCTGACCAAGGGGCTCAGGGCCGACGGCCTCGGCACCCTGATCGGCGGCATCTTCAACACCTTCCCCTATACGTCCTTCTCCCAGAATGTCGGCCTCGTGGGTGTCACCGGGGTGCGCAGCCGCTTCGTCACCGCGGCGGGCGGCGCCATCATGATCGCCCTCGGCCTGGTGCCCAAACTGGCCGCCTTGGTCGAGGCAGTGCCCCAGGTCGTGTTGGGCGGCGCCGGCATCGTGATGTTCGGCATGGTGGCGGCGACCGGCGTCCGCATCCTGTCCCAGGTCGATTTCAAGAGCCGGCCGAACAACCAGTTCGTGGTCGCCATCTCGGTCGGCTTCGGCATGATCCCGCTGGTCGCCCCCAATTTCTTCAAGCAGTTGCCCCACGGCCTGCACCCGCTGCTCGAGTCCGGCATCCTGCTCGCCGCCCTCGTCGCGATCCTGCTCAACCTCTTCTTCAACGGGCTCGGCAAAGCTGAAGAGGCGGAGGCGGAAGCCGCCGCCGGAGCCGCCGCCAGCGAACACGTCTGAGATCGCCGGTGCCTTCCGGCGCCGGCACTTTTCATCCCAAGTGAAATGTATGCAAATACGGCAATATGCCTATATTTTGCACATTTTTTGGAAATGAGCGTCCGGAGAAATCCGAAGAGAAATTATCGCGTCCTATTTTTCCTTTATTAAACAATGAATTAGCGAAGATGCACGAGCGCCTGCAGAAGTGGCACAATCATTGAAACTGAATTGACAAATTGTGCGAGGACGCCCGGCAAGAGGCGTCGAACTAGGGGAAGACGGCTAGGTGGCACAGGGATCGCCGCCGGCAATCGCGCCGGCGGAAGCAGAGGCAAACCTACGCAAGGAGTGGTGCAATGGGGGTGCGTGAACTTTCCAAAGGCGGCCTTCGCCGCCTGATTTCAGGGGCGGCCGTGGCAGCGGCGGCCCTGATCGGCACAGCGGGTGCCGCCTCGGCCGAGGGCTTGTTCCAGTGGAGCGACACTTTCGTCGGCTTGCGCTATGGCGCCGGCTTCCAGGAGCCGGCCAATACTGCCGACGTCGAGAAGATCATCGGCCAGTTCCAGCATGTCTCGGGCTGGAAATACGGCACGAATTTCATCAACGTCGATCTGCTCTATGACCTCTACAAGGACGACGAGTCCGACCACGGCCCCGATGCGCGGCAGAACAAGGAAATCTATGCGGTCTTCCGCGAGACCTTGAGCTCGTCGAAGATCTTCGGCACGACCTATGGCGGCTTCATCCGCGACATCGGCCTGACCTTCGGCGGCGACCTCTCCTACAAGGACGATCAGTTCAACGCCAGGGTGCGAAAATTCGTGATCGGGCCGAGCATCAGCTTCGACGTGCCGGGCTTCTGGAATCTGGGCATCCTGCTGGGCACCGAGCACAACCACAACGGAATCGTGGGCAAGGGGGTCGAATTCGACCCGACCTGGCGCATCGAAACGGCCTGGGGCATTCCCCTGCCGCTCGACATCGCGACGCCGGTGACCTTCAAGGGCTTCATGAACATCATCGGCCCGAAGGGCAAGGATGGTTTCGGCAACGACACCACGACCGAAGTCCTGCTCGAAACCGCGCTGATGTTCGACGTCGGCGCGCCGATGAACCTGCCGAAGACCGTCTACATCGGCTTCGGCTATCAGTGGTGGAAGAACAAATTCGGCAACGATCCGAAATTCACCACGCCCGGCACCGAGGCGAGCGTGCCGGAATTCGTCGCCGAAGTGCACTTCTGATATTTCGGGGCCGGCCCGCCGGCCCCGATCACGGCCTCAGTGGCGGAAGACCACGGTCTTCCGCCCGTTGAGCAGGACCCGGTCTTCGAGATGGGCGGCGATCGCCCGCGACAGCACCCGGCGTTCGATGTCGCGGCCCTTGGCGACCAAGTCGTCCGGGCTGTCCTGATGGCTGATCCGCTCCACGTCCTGTTCGATGATTGGGCCTTCGTCGAGGTCCGAGGTGACGTAATGCGCCGTCGCCCCGATCAGCTTGACGCCCCTCGCATGGGCCTGGTGATAGGGCTTGGCGCCCTTGAAGCCCGGCAGGAAGGAATGGTGGATATTGATGCAGCGGCCCGAAAGCTTTGCAGCGAGCCCGTCCGACAGGATCTGCATGTAACGCGCCAGGACCACCAGTTCCGCCTGGCTGTCGCGCACCAGGGCCCAGATCGCCGCCTCCTGCTCGAGCTTGGTGGTCTTGGTCACCGGCAGGTGGTGGAAGGGAATGCCGTCGAAATCGAGATGGGTGAAAGTCTCGATCGGGTGGTTCGAGACGATGCCGACGATCTCCATCGGCAGACCGCCGGCCCGCCAGCGGTAGAGGATGTCGGCCAGGCAGTGATCCGAATTGGAGACCAGGATCATCACCTTGCGGCGCTCGCCCTTGGGCCGCAGCGTCCAATCCATGGCGAAATCCGCGGCGATCGCGGCGAAGCCCTTGCGAAATCCCTCGATCGTCGCCCCCTCGCCCACCAGGGCGAAGACGACGCGCATGAAGAAGCGGCCTGTTTCGGTATCGTCGAACTGATGGGCTTCCAGGATGTTGCCGCCATTCTCGAACAGATAGGTCGAGACCCGGGCGACGATGCCCGGGCGGTCGGGGCAGGACAGGGTCAGAATCGCTTCGGTATCGGGCATCGCACACCACTCGCCATCGGCACGTCCGGCCAAAGAGCCTGACGGCGCCGGAAGGTCAAGCCCCGGCGCCGGTGAAAATTGCCGCGACCGGCGCGGCTTCCGGCCAGAAAAAACCGATTTGCCGGCAGACACCGGCTGACCGGCGTCATCGGGGCGACGCCGGGGACGGCCTTGCATGTCACGCGCCCTCAGCAGTCGAGGGTGGTGTCGCGTTCCCACTGGGTCAGGTGGTGGGCGTAGGCGTTCCAGTCGTCGTGTTTCAGCTTGAGATAGCTGTCGACGAAGGCATCGCCCAGCCCCGCCCGCAGGACCTTCGACGTCTCGAGCACGCGCAGCGCGTCGAGCAGGTTGAGCGGCAATTTCTGCGCCCCCTTCAGCTTGTGGCCGTCGACATACATGTTGATGTCGAGGCGCTTGCCGGGATCGCGCTGCTGCGCGATGCCGTCGAGCCCGGCGACCAGCACGGC
>NZ_JBAZKR010000114.1:0-11142 GCF_041650655.1 Zavarzinia sp. | reverse complement strand
CGAAGGCGGCGAAGCGCACGATGTCGACGGTGATCGCCCGCTTGTTGCCGCCGGCACGATAGATCGCATAGGCCATCCACAGTGCCTGGATCTGCGCGACGATCAGCAACACGCCGATCGGCCGTGCCGGCAACACGATGATGAAGCCGAAATATTTCACCGCCTGGAGCACCGGGTAGAGCATGATCCGCTGCACTTCGGTCAACCGGTTGTAACGGTAGAAGACCAGGCGGATGACCACCAGGATGGCGACCCAGGTCGCCGCCAGCCGGCCAAGGCGCTCCGGCGCCGGCCATTCCCCGGCCGGTCCGAGCGAAACCAGCAGGCAGCCCAGGAGGCCGAGCACGATGCCCCAGGGCCAGGCGTGGCGGGCCAGCGGGAAGCCTTCATAGAGCAGATGCTCGGGCCGCAGCGTCGGCGCCACTTCCTTCTTGGCCGCGACCTGGTCGTTCTCGAAATAGCCGATCTCGTAGATCGTCAGGACCGACATGAAGAGGGCGAGCAGACCGAGCGCCCAGGGAAGCGTCGGCCCCGCCGCCGGCCAGGTCGCCAGCGCCAGGATCGGCAGCTCGCGCAGCAGGCTGTTGTAGAGCACGTAGGCTTTGCCGTATTTGGCATGGCCCGTATAGCGCATCGGGAAATAGAGGCTCTCCTCCGCGCCGTAGACCGGGCCGGTCGGCGCGATCAGCAGGGGCACCCCGACCGCCTCCAGGGCGTCCCGATCATCTTCCGAATCCGTCAGCATGACGGCCGAGGCGAGTTCCGCCGCCGAGAAATGCCGTTGCAGAAGGGCGCGCTTGCCGGCCAGCAGGGCGCCCGGCCTCGGCAGCAGGCCGGTCGAGAGGCGCCGGCAGCCCTCGAAGGAACTGCCCGCCAGCATGGGGCGGAGCAGGAAATCCAGCGCGAAGGTGACGATGACGATCCGCTCCGGCGGCAGGCGGCGAAGCGCTTCCGCCAGGGGGTGGCGGCTTCGTTCAGCGAAGAAAGCGGCCGCCTCGCGCCGCCAGCGCAGCAAGGTCCAGGGCATCAGCAGGGTGACCGCGACGACCGCCAGATAGTCGCCCAGGCGGTAGCCGTGGCGGCCCAGCACGCGCCAGGGCACCAGGCCGCGCAGGCCCGCCAGGATCATGCTGACCAGGATGCCAGGGCGGGCACGGCGCAGATATTCGTCCGTGCTGCTGGCACTGAGCAACGTGTAGTCGAAGTCGACGAAGACGAGGCCCTCGGCCGCATCCAGTGCCGCCTGCACCTCTTCCATCGTGGCGCGCGCGGCCGCTTCCGGGGACTTGCCCATTCCACCTGCTCTCGAAGACCCGGGACGGGCCGATGCCAAGAGACCCCTTGTCGCCAGCGGCGGGCGCCGTGGTCAAGTCCCTTCTGCCCGCCCCTTGCCAATCCGGGACGTCCGGGTTCTGCTCTTCGCGGGAAAGGAAACCTCCATGCAGCCGAACGAGAAGGAAGGGCGGCCGCCGCACCCGCTGGACAGCCTGCGCGAGCTGGGTGCGGGGCTCGATCTCCTGCGCGGCCTCGCCTCGGCGGCGAAGGCGCGGTTGAGCCCGGGCCGCGACGTCGGCCACGGGGCCCGGGTCGCCGTGCTGCCCGGCTATGGCATGGACGACGCCACCACCCTGCTGCTGCGCCGCTGCCTCGACCATCACGGCTTCAAGGCCGAAGGTTGGGGCCTGGGCCGCAACACGGGCGCGGTGCCCGATCTGGCGCGGCGCTTCGCCGAACGCCTGTCGCACCGGGTCGCCGCCTTCGCCACCCCCTATGCCCTGGTGGGCTGGAGCCTGGGCGGCTATATCGCGCGGGAAGTGGCGCGCAGCCGGCCCGACCTGGTCGCCCGCGTGGTCACCCTGGGCAGCCCGGTGAAGGGCGGGCCGAAGCACACTGTCCTCGCCCCCCTGTTCAAGGCCCGCGGCTTCGATTTCGAGCGGGCCGAGGAACGCATGGCAGCGCGCGAGGAAGTACCGCTGCAAGTCCCGGTCACCGCGATCTACAGCCGGCGCGACGGCATCGTCGGCTGGCGCGCCTGTCTCAGCCCCGAGGAGAAAATGGTAACCCATGTCGAAGTGACGACCAGCCACAGCGGCATGGGCTTCGCCCCCGAAGTGCTGGACCTCGTGGTGCGCAGCCTGGCCGGCGGCACCGAGACGCCCTGAGATGCCGGGGCGCGGCGCTTCGCCCGCTCGACAACCAACGCCGCCTGGGGCACCGTCCCGGTCGTAGCGCGAGAAGGAACACCACCATGTGGCTCAGACGCCTGCACCCGGCGGCCGGCGGCACCGCCCTCGCCGTCATCGCCTGTTTCTGGCTGGCCACGGTGGGCAGCGAGATCTTCGGCGACCGGACGCTGATCGCCACGGTGAAGACCTCGATTCCCTGGGGCTTCCTGCTGCTCCTGCCCTGCCTCGCGGCGGCCGGGCTGAGCGGGCGGCGCCTGGCCGGACGGCGGCGCCACACCCTGATCGAGGCGAAGCGACGGCGCACCCTGGTCGCCGCCGGCAACGGCCTTCTGGTGCTCATGCCCTGCGCCTTCGCCCTCGCCTTCCTGGCCGCCTCGGGCGATTTCGGCACGCCCTTCTACGGCATCCAGGCCGTGGAACTGGTCGCCGGCGCCCTCAACATCGCCCTTCTCGGCCTCAATATCCGGGACGGTCACCGTCTGCACCCCTAGTTTCATCATGGAACCCACCGCCCTTCGCATGACCGCCCTGCATGGCGAACAGGTGGACAGGCCGTTCTCCTTTCGGCTAGTCAACGGACCAACTAGGGCGGGAGGTTGACCATGTCGGGTGTTCAGGCGGCGGGCGCGCCGATCGAGGACCGACGCCAGCTCGTCGAATGGATGGCCGAAGGCGCCAAGCCCCGCCAGGACTGGCGGATCGGCACCGAGCACGAGAAATTCGGCTTTAACCTGGCCGATCTGAGCCCGGTACCCTATGGCGGGCCGTCGGGCATCCGCGCCATGCTGGAAGGGCTTCGCCGCTTCGGCTGGGCGCCTGTCTACGAGGGCGAGAACATCATCGCCCTCGAAGGCCATGGCGCCTCGATCAGCCTGGAGCCGGGCGGCCAGTTCGAACTCTCCGGCGCACCGCTCGAGACGATCCACCAGACCTGCGGTGAAGTCGGCCAGCACCTCGAACAGGTGCAGGCGGTGGCCAAAGAGCTGGGCCTCGGCTTCATCGGCCTCGGCTTCGCGCCGACCTGGAAGCGCGAGCAGGTGCCGGTCATGCCCAAGGGCCGCTACGACATCATGCGCGCCTACATGCCGAAGAAGGGCAACCTCGGCCTCGACATGATGCTGCGCACCTCGACCGTGCAGGTGAACCTCGACTTTTCGTCCGAGGCCGACATGGTCGACAAGCTGCGTGTCGCCCTCGCCCTGCAGCCGGTGGCGACCGCGCTGTTCGCCAATTCGCCCTTCACCGAGGGCAAGCCGAACGGCTTCCAGTCCTACCGCGCCCACATCTGGTCGGACACCGATCCCGACCGCACCGGCCTGCTGCCCTTCGCCTTCGACAAGGGCTTCGGCTTCGAGCGTTACGTCGACTGGGCGCTCGACGTGCCGATGTATTTCGTCTACCGCGACGGCAAATACATCGACGCCTCGGGCCAGTCCTTCCGCGATTTCCTGGACGGCCGCCTGCCCGCCCTGCCGGGCGAGAAGCCCCATCTGGGCGACTGGTCGGCCCATCTGACCACCCTCTTCCCGGAAGCCCGGGTGAAACGCTACATCGAGATGCGCGGCGCCGACGGCGGGCCGTGGAAGCGGCTCTGCGCCCTGCCCGCGCTCTGGGTCGGGCTGGTCTACTGCCAGGAATCGCTCGACGCCTGCCTGGACCTGGTCCGCGACTGGACGGCGGAAGAGCGCGAGGGCTTGCGTGCCGCCGTGCCGAAGCTCGGCCTGCGCGCGCCCTTCCGGGGCGGCACCGTGCTCGACCTCGCCGAGCGTGTGCTGGAGATCGCCGAGGCGGGGCTCCACCGCCGCGCGGCCGACAACGGCATGGGCAGCGACGAGACCATGTTCATCCAGGTCCTGTTGCGCAGCGTCGAATCCGGCAAGAGCCCGGCGGACGAATTGCTGGAGGCCTATCACGGCCGCTGGCAGGGCGATATTTCCAAGCTCTTCGCCGAATACGCCTATTGACCATGAAAGGCCGCCGGATCCTCACCATCCTGGGGCATCCGGCGGGCGACAGTTTCTGCGCCGCCCTGGAAGAGGCCTATTCGGGAGCGGCAAGCGCTGCAGGGGCCGAGGTCTCGCGCCTTCGCCTGGGTGACCTCGCCTTCGACCCGATCCTGCGCCAGGGTTACCGCTCGCGCATGGAACTCGAGCCCGATCTCCAGGCGGCGCGGGCGGCGATCCTGGCGGCGGAGCATCTGGTTTTCGTCTATCCAATCTGGTGGGGTTCGGTGCCCGCCCTCTTGAAGGGCTTCCTCGACCGCTGCTTCCTGCCCGGCTTCGCCTTCGCCTACCGGAGCGAGCGCCAGCCCCTGCCGGACGGCCTCCTGAAGGGGCGGAGCGGACGGCTGATCGTCACCTCCGACACGCCGGGCTGGTTCAACTGGCTGGTCTATGGCGCGCCCGGGCACCGCATGATGACCCAGACGGTGCTGAAATTCTGCGGCGTGAAGCCGGTCCGGCGCACCGTCTGCGCCCCGATCCGGCACTCGACGGCCGAGGCCCGGGCCCGCTTCCTGGCCCGGGCGGCCGACGCCGGCTATCGAGACGCTAGCCCCTGAAGGCCGAACGGGCGAAGAGCCCGAGCACCCAGATCGTGATGAAGGCGGCGATTCCCGCCGGCACGAAGGCGATCAAGCCCATGATCGAGCCCGGGCCGACTGCATTGTCCCAGGGCGACAGGCCGCGGTTGGCGGCAAAATTGGCAAATAGATAGAAGATCGTATTGGCCCAGATCGCGAAGGCGATGACGCCCGCGATCAGGCGCCGCCGCCCGACGTCGGCCACCACGCGGTCGAGCACCGCGGCGACGGCGATCGCCATCACGCCGTTCAGCAGCGAGCCGATATGCATGGCCCGCCAGCCCCGCTCGCTGCCCGGGAAGGGGAAGGTAGCGCTGGGCAGCGGGTCCAGAATGAAGCCGCCGAGCACGACGAAGCCGATGGCGAAACCGGCCAGAAGACCAAAAATCAAGACCAGGGCGCCGTGCCCGGCGAGCCGGCGCGCCTCGGGTGACATATCAGGCATGTTTCTCTCTCCTCCCTCGGGCCGTTAACCCTGTTGTTTCGGCGATCTTGCCACGGCAGCCTGATTCCGCCCCCTTCTTTCGGTGCCCCCTTCTTTCGGTGGAGGACGCCATGCCCGCCCGCCTTGCCGCCGCCTTTCTGGCCCTGCTCGTCCTGATGTCGCCGCCGGCCCGGGCCGCGACCTTCGAGGACCCGGACGAGGTCTATGCCGCGCTGGCGGCACCGGCCGACGCCGTGCTGACGATCGGCGGCGGGAACATCGCCGTCAGTTTCGCCGAGGGGGCGCCGGGCCTCGACCGGGACCTCGCGCTGGCTTGGATCCGCGATGCCGCGACCGCGGTGACGACCTATTTCGGGCGCTTTCCGGTGGCGCGGGTGGGCATCCTGGTGGTCGCGGGCGACGGTGCGGGCGTCTCCGGCGGCACCACCTGGGGCCACGCCGGCTCGGCCATCCGGGTCGTGGTCGGACCCGGCACCGACGCCGCCGGCTTCCGCCGCGACTGGGTGATGGTGCACGAGATGACCCACCTCGCCCTGCCCCGCCTGGCCGAGCGCCACCTGTGGATCCAGGAGGGCAGCGCCGTCTATGTCGAGCCGCTGGCCCGCGCCCAGGCCGGCTTCCTGGACCAGGCCGGGGCCTGGCGCGATTCCTTCCACGGCATGCCCAAGGGCGAACCCGGCCCGGACGACCGGGGCCTCGACCTCACCCACACCTGGGGCCGCACCTATTGGGGTGGCGCCACCTTCTGCCTGCTGGCCGACATCGCGATCCGCCAGGAGACCGGCAATGCCAAGGGCCTGCAGGACGCCTTCCGCGCCATCAACCGGGCGAGCGGCGGCAATGGTGCCTTCTGGACCATGGAACGACTGATCGAGACGGGCGACGCCGCCACCGGCACCCATGTCCTCGCCCGCCTCTACGGCGAGATGGCCGACAGACCCGTGGCGACCGACCTGCCCGCCCTCTTCACCGCCCTCGGCATCGCCGAACAAGGCGGCCACCTGACCTTCGACGACGAAGCCCCCCTCGCCCGCCTGCGTGCCAGCCTGATCATGCCCGAGCGGCCGGCCTTGTGAGGCGCCGCCGCCAGCATTATATTCTTACCTCGATCTTACCGACACGAGGCCCATCATGGCGGCACCCGGCAAGCCGACGACCGTCCTCTCCACCAAGGGTCAGTTGATCCTGCCCAAGGCGATCCGTGACCGGCGCCAATGGGCCGCGGGGACACGTCTCGTCGTCGAAGAAACGCCGGACGGGGTACTGCTCCGGCCCGCCCCGCATTTTCCCGAGACGGCGGCGGACGATGTCTTCGCCTCGCTGCCGGTGACGGGCCGCGCCCGCACGATCGAGGAAATGGATGCCGCCGTTCTGGCCGAAGCGAAGCGGCGCCTTGCTGGCGATTGATGCCAATATCGTCGTCCGCTACCTGACCGGCGATCATCCACAGCAATCGGCCACTGCCCGCGCCCTGATCGACGGCGAGGACGTCTTCGTCGGGGTGACCGTGCTGCTCGAATCCGACTGGGTCTTGCGCAGCGCCTATGGCTTCGCGGCGGTCGACGTGGCGCGCGCGCTCCGCGCTTTCGCCGGACTGCCGCGCGTCACGGTGGAAGCCCCGGCGAGTGTCGCCCTGGCGCTGGACCGGACAGAACGGGGCATGGATTTCGCCGACGCCCTGCATCTCGGCCTGGCCGTGCATTGCGACGGTTTCGCCACCTTCGACCGCCGCCTTGCCGCCACCGCCCGCGCCGCTGGCGACACGAAGGTTCGCCTGTGCTGAATCATCCGACGAGTTCCGGATAGCGCCGGCGCCAGGCTTTGTCCTTCGCCCGCGCCTCGATCACGGCCCGCCGCGCCCCGGCGAAGGCGGGGGTCGGCACGAGGCGAAGGGCGAAGAGATCATCCAGGCCGAAGGGGGCGGCGACGGCGATCCTGCCGTCCCCGGTCAGGCGGACGGCGACCGCGGTCGCCGTTTCCGGCCAGTGACGCATGGCGTCGAGGGCGGAAGCATAAGGTTGGTCGCCATTCCGGACGTGCATGCGGGCCTGATTCTTCACCGACCAGGCGACGCCGGCCGAGACCTCGGCCAGGAGCACCTCGGCGGCCCGGTCTTCCGCCGGGTCGGCACGGGCCGGATCGAACCAGATGACATCGACGTCGCCGGTCAGTGCCCGCGGGCGACCGTGCAGATGGTCCCACACCAGGTTCCGCACGAAACCGGCCGCGACCCAGGCCTGCGGCAGGCCCAGCCGGCGGACCTGCGCCAAGACCTGCCGGCGCTGTGGATCGGCTGCGACCAGCGCCGCCAGGGCGGCGGCGTGGCGCAGCATGGGGGTCAGGCCGCCGTGCCGCCGACCGTCAGCCCGTCGATCAGCAGGGTCGGCTGGCCGACGCCGACCGGCACGCCCTGGCCCGACTTGCCGCAGGTGCCGATGCCGGGGTCGAGTGCCATATCGTTGGCGACGGCGCGCACCTGGGTCAGGCAGTCCGGCCCGTTGCCGATCAGGGTGGCGCCCTTCACCGCGGGGCCGATCCGGCCGTTCTCGATCCGGTAGGCTTCGGTGCAGGTGAAGACGAATTTGCCCGAGGTGATATCGACCTGGCCGCCGCCGAAGTTCACCGCATAGAGGCCGTTCTTCACGCTCGATACGATGTCGTCCCGGGTGGCATTGCCGCCCAGCATGATCGTGTTGGTCATGCGCGGCATCGGGCTGTGGGCATAGGACTGGCGCCGGCCGTTGCCGGTCGGCTTCATGCCCATCAGGCGGGCGTTCAGCCGGTCCTGCAGGTAACCGACCAGGATGCCGTCCTCGATCAGCGTGGTGCGGTTGGTCGGCGTGCCCTCGTCGTCCACGGTGAGCGAGCCGCGGCGGCCCGGCAGCGTGCCGTCGTCGACCACGGTGACGCCCTTGGCCGCCACCTGGGTGCCCATCAGGCCGGAGAAGGCGGAGGTCTTCTTGCGGTTGAAGTCGCCCTCGAGCCCGTGGCCGATCGCCTCGTGCAGCAGGATGCCGGGCCAGCCGGCACCCAGCACGACAGGCATTTCACCAGCCGGCGCCGCCACCGCGTCGAGATTGACCAGCGCCTGGCGCAGCGCTTCGTCGACCGCCCCCTGCCAATGGGCAGGGTCCATGTATTTGGTCAAGAAGCCGCGCTCGCCGGCGCCGTAGCTGCCCGATTCCTGCTTGCCGCCGTCCTCGACCACGACCGAGACATTGATCCGAACCAGCGGGCGCACGTCGCGTACCCGAAGGCCCGAGGCGCGCACGATCTCCACCACCTGCCACGAGCCGGAGATCGAGGCCGAAACCTGTTTCACCCTTGGGTCCTTTGCCCTGGCATAGGCATCGATCTCGGCCAGCAGCTTGGTCTTTTCCTCGAAGGAGACCGTGGTGAGCGGATTGTCCTCGACATAGAGCTTGGCGTTGGTGCCCGGCGGTGGGGCCGCCATGACCCCGCCGTGGCCCTGGGCGACCGCCCTCACGGTGCGGGCGGCACGCGCGATCGCTTCCTCGGACAATTCGGCGGCATGGGCGAAACCGGTCGCCTCGCCCGCGACGGCGCGCAGCCCGAAGCCCTGCGACGTATCGAAGCTGGCCGACTTCAGGCGGCCGTCGTCGAAGGCCAGTGATTCGGACTGGGCATATTCGAGGAACAACTCGCCGTCGTCGGCACCGGTCAGCGCCTCGTCCACCAGCCGGTCCACCCGGGCGGGATCGAGACCCGCACGCTGGAAGAACAAGGCGTCGGGGACGAGATCGTCGGCGGACTGTGACATTGGAAGACTCCTTCGCTCATCCCTCTGAATATGGGGGATAAGGGGGCTTCCGTCACGGGTCCGTCACCGCTAGAAGGCAGGATCGTCAGGCGTTATAAGAAATGACGTGGATCAAAGGCAGTTTGCGTCATAACGTCGCAAGACAGGGGTGGTTCGTGGCTCCCGATGCGGAGACGCTATACTGCCGTGAAAAGAATGACCGATCGGTGCGGATGCCGCGCAGTGATCGATTCCCGGCCGGCCTGTGAAGGCTGCCGGGGGCAGGATTTGGAGGGGCGACGGGGGCAGAAATCGGCATCCCGTCCCGACATAGCAGCGGGAGTTGAATCGACCCATGGGTCAGACGATCAACCGGGCCAAGACTGGCCTTTTCACCTTGATGGCCGGTGCCGGCCTGCCGGGCCTCGCCCTGGCGGACCAGCCGACGCCTTGGGAATTGAACCTGCAGCCGGCAGCGACGCCGGTCATGGAGAGGATCACTTCCTTCCACGACCTGCTGCTGGCGATCATCTTTGCCATCGTGGTGCTGGTCGCAGCGCTGCTGGTCTATGTGATGATCCGCTTCCGCGCGAGCGCCAATCCCAATCCGTCCAGGACTTCGCACAACACGCTGATCGAAGTGCTGTGGACCGTGGCGCCGATCATGATCCTGGTCGTGATCGCCATCCCGTCCTTCCGCCTGCTCTATTATTCGGACAAGGCGGCGGACGCTGAGCTGACCGTGAAGGTGCAGGGCTACCAGTGGTACTGGGCCTATTCCTATCCGGATGCCGGCGACTTCACGGTCGAATCGCGTATCGCCGCCCGTACCGAGGCGGAAGCGACCGACGGCAAGATCCGCCTGCTGTCGACCGACAACCCCATGGTCGTGCCGGTCGACACCACGGTGCGCGTCCTCGTGACCTCGGACAACGTCATCCATTCCTGGGCCGTGCCTTCCTTCGGCGTGCAGAAATACGCCAACCCCGGCCACATCAACGAGACTTGGTTCCGGGCCGAGAAGACCGGCACCTATTTCGGCCAGTGCCAGCAGATCTGCGGTTCCGACCACGGCTTCATGCCGGTCGAGGTGAAGGTCGTCAGCAAGGAGGACTATGCCGCCTGGGTTGCCAAGATGAAGGCACAGGCCGGCATCCCCGACGCCGCCCCGACCAAGCTGGCCGCCGCCACGGCCGCGCCGGCCACCGCGAACTGACCGTCAGACAAGGATTTAGCTCATGGCGACACATGCAGCCGCTCACGGTCACGACGACCACGGCGACCACGGCCATCCGACCGGCCTCCGGCGCTGGCTGTTCTCGACCAACCACAAGGACATCGGCACCCTCTACCTGATCTTCGCGATCGTCGCCGGCCTGATCGGCGGCGCCATGTCGATCATGATGCGCCTGGAGCTCCAGGAGCCGGGCACCCAGTGGATCCAGAACCACCACCTCTTCAACGTGCTGGTGACCGGCCACGGCCTGATCATGGTGTTCTTCGTGGTCATGCCCGCGATGATCGGCGGTTTCGGCAACTGGTTCGTGCCGCTGATGATCGGCGCGCCGGACATGGCCTTCCCGCGCATGAACAACATCTCGTTCTGGCTCCTGGTGCCCTCCTTCATCCTGCTGCTGACCTCGGTCTTCGTGCCGGGCATCGGCTCGGATCCGGGCGTCGGCACGGGCTGGACGATCTACACGCCGCTGTCCTCCAACGTCGTGGGCGTGGTCTCCCATGACGGGCCGGCGGTCGACCTGGCGATCCTGTCGCTGCACCTCTCCGGTGCGTCGTCGATCCTCGGTGCGATCAACTTCATCACCACGATCTTCAACATGCGGGCGCCGGGCATGACCCTGCACCGCATGCCGCTGTTCGCCTGGTCGCTGCTGGTCACCGCCTTCCTGCTGCTGCTGTCGCTGCCCGTGCTGGCCGGCGCCATCACCATGCTGCTGACCGACCGCAACTTCGGCACCGCCTTCTTCGATCCGGCCGGCGGTGGCGACCCGATCCTGTTCCAGCATCTGTTCTGGTTCTTCGGTCACCCCGAAGTCTACATCATGATCCTGCCGGGCTTCGGCATCATCAGCCACATCATCTCGACCTTCAGCCGCAAGCCGGTGTTCGGCTACCTCGGCATGGCCTATGCCATGGTCGCGATCGGCGTCGT
>NZ_JBAZKR010000113.1:0-11179 GCF_041650655.1 Zavarzinia sp. | reverse complement strand
TGCGCCATCTTGGCGGATGACAGTGGCCCTGCCTATGCTGACCGTCACAGATCGGCAGGCGTCGCCCTATCGGATCTTTGATCAGCCTGATCGCGACCGTCTCGATCGCGTACATTGGATCGACCCAGAATTCCCGCTATGGTCGAGGCTGGAAAATGTAATCTTGGATCGAGGGCGCGACGTGGGCAGGCCTGCCGGTTCCAGCGCTGCGGTATTTCTGCTGCCGCTCTTCTACCTCGTCGGCAACGTCGTGTCTGCCTTGAACCGGATCGGCTCCCCGGCAGCGTGCCGCAGCGGCGACGGCCTGACGGATGTCGACCATCTCGCCCTGATGATTCCGGCCATCAGCCGCATCGTCCGATCGTCGGCGACGGATTGCGCGCGGGCCACGATGGCCCTCGATGTCCTCGGCGCGGCCTTCCTGACCTATGCACTGGTCCTCGCGCCGCTCTATGGGGCAAGTTATGCGCTTCTCCGCTGGCGCAAAGCGGAAACGCAGGTCCTGCCGGTGCGGCAAGACGCGCCGAAAGGGGCCGACGTCGCCAAGGCCCTGGCACTCGTGCATATGGTGGCCTGGAGCACCCTGATCTTGATGGCGTTCGACACTGGCGGATCCGCCACGACTTCCCGCTATTTTCTCGGCGTCAGGGGTGACGCCGACCTGTTGCGCTATCCGTTCTTGCTGGCTGCTTCCATGGCAGCGGCGACATTCCAGCCTTACGTCTGGCTCCGCCGCGCCAGCTTGGCGGGAAGGGACTCCAAAGGCCGTCCATAGGGAGTGATGGAGCGGCCGATCTTGGCGCAAGGACCGGCCCTGCCTATGCTGACAGCCCCCGACCCCCCCGGAGTCACCATGACCGAGCCTTCGCCCCTGCCGCTGCCGGCGACCGACGACGCCAGCATCGCCGCGCTGACCGATGCCTATTTCAAGCGGACGCGGGCGATCGTCGAGATGTTCGGCGATGTCGAGGTGACCTATGCCGTCTTCATGCGCCGGCCGGTGCTGTTCGCCGGCAAGCCGGCGATCGACTGGCTTCAGGCGGTGGCGGCGGCGCGCGGCACGCGCTTCGTGATCGAGCCGCGTTATGCCGAGGGGGACTGGGTCGGGGCGGGCGAGCCGATGCTCTATATCACCGGCTCCTTCGCCGCCCTGGTGGAACTCGAAACGCTCTATCTCCAGAAGATCGGGGCCGCCTGCGTCGCTGCCTTCAACGCCTATTCGATGTGCTGCGAAATGCCCAAGGTCGCCTTCCTCGCCATGGAGGCGCGCCATACCACGGGGCCGGAGATGATGGCCCTGATGGCCTATGCCGCCGCGGTCGGCTCGGCCGCGGCCAAGCGGGCGGTCGGGGCCAGGGGCTTCATCGGCGGCGCCAATGATGCGACGGCGGGTTTCTTCGGGGCGACTGCCGGCCTCGGCACCATGCCGCACGCCCTGATCGGCTATGCCGGCTCGACCGTGCGGGCGGCGGAGATGTTCGTCGCCGCCAACCCGGGCGTGCCGCTCACCATCCTGCCCGACTATTACGGCCGCGAAATCTCGGATTCGCTCGAGGTCTGCCGGCGTTTTCCCGAGATGGCGGGCGAGGGCCGTCTCTCGGTCCGGCTCGATACCCACGGCGGCCGCTTCCTCGAAGGGCTCGACCCGCAGGCGAGCTATGCCGTGCTGGAACGCCACGCGCCCGGTTCCTTCCGCCAGTACCGGACGGAGGAGGAGCTGAAATGGCTGGTCGGCACCGGGGTTTCGGCGGCCGCCGTGTTCCGCCTGCGCGAGGCGCTGGACGCGGCCGGTTACGGGGCGGTGAAGATCGTCGCCTCGTCCGGCTTCGGGCCGGCCAAATGCAAGGTGATGGCGAGCGTGGCGGCGCCGATCGACGTGGTCGGCACCGGCTCCTTCCTGCCGGAGGACTGGCGCGAGACCTATGCCACGGCGGACATCGTCCGCTATGGCGATCGCCAGTCGGTCAAGATCGGCCGCGAATTCCTGCTGCGCGAGCGGGACTGATCGTCAGCGGTCATAGTCGTGGTGGAGGTCGTGGACCTTCACGCTGCAGCCGGCGTCTGGCTTGCGCAGCCAGTCGGGCCTGGACAGGGTCCGCTTGGTATCCTCGTAGCCGGAACGCCAATGTTCCTCCATCGAGGTGCGGGAGAATTCGAAGTCCTTGGCGTCGCCCTCGTAGACTTCCTGCTGATAGATTAGATGGGCGATGTTGACCGGCGGGATGTTGGAGACTTCGGCCAGCAGCTTGCGGTCTTCCTCGTCCAGGAGATGGGCCGGGACCTTGGACAGGGATTTCGCCACGCGCAGGCGGAAGTCGTGGTCGCGGCGGTAGGTGTCGGTGGTGAAGCGGGTGCGGCTCGAATAGGCGATGTCCTTCTGGCGCGCCATGACGTCGCGCATGTCGCGCGGCAGGGCGCCGGAGGCGCTGAACAGGTCGACCTGGAAGGCGAGGGTGGAGAGCTGTTCCTTCTGGCTCAGCAGATGCAGGAGCGGCGTGTTCGAGACGATGCCGCCGTCCCAATAATATTCGCCGTCGATCCTCACCGGCGGGAAGGCCGGGGGCAGGGCGCCCGAGGCCATCACATGGTCGGGCAGGATGGTGTCCCGCCAATTGTCGAAATAGAGGAAGTTGCCGTTCTTCACGTTGACGGTGCCGACCGAGAAGAAAACGCTGTCGTCGTTCAGCCGCTCGAAATCGACCAGGCGTTTCAGGGTCTCGCGCAGCGGGCTCGTGTCGTAGAAACTGGTGGCGCCTTCGGCCCCGCGCGGCTGAAGCCAGGGGTTGACGGTGCGCGGCGTGAAGAAGCCCGGCTGACCCTGCAGCGTGGTGACGACCGAACTCCACTGATTGCGCCAGGAGCGGAACATGTCGCCGTCCGGCGTGTAGAGCCAGATCTTGCGGTCTGAGATCAGCTCCCAGAATTCGCGGAGCTTTTCCACCCGGCGCTCCGGCGGGTTGCCGGCGATGATCGCCAGATTGACCGCGCCGATCGAAACCCCGGCCAGCCAGTTCGGCTGCACGCCGCGTTCCGCCAGGGCTTCGTAGACCCCGGCCTGATAGGCGCCGAGCGCACCACCGCCCTGGAAGACCAGGGCGACCCGATCGTAGGACTGGGCGATCTCTTCGATTTCCGAGGCGTGGCCGACGTCATTCAAGCGTTCGAGCATGATGCTGTTCCTTGGCCGCAACCGTGCGCGCTGCCCGCCTTGCCATCTTGCACGAGCTGCCAAGCGGCGGAAGGGCATTGCCGGCGAGACACGGTCTTTGCTGCACTGCGGCATAGAATGCCAGATTTCCGTTGCGCCGCAAAGGCGGTGGCGGCCTGGGCGCATCAGCCATGCGTCCAGCACGATTGCCTTTCCGGGGTTCCACCCGGACCATCCGACGATGGAAAAGCCGGCCCGGAAGCCCCTGAATCCCGCGGAAGTGCGCCGCATCATCATCGGCATCATGCTGGCGATGTTCCTCGGCGCGCTAGATCAGACCATCGTCGCGACCGCGCTTGCGACCATCGGCCGCGATCTCGGCGACGTCGCCGACCTGTCGTGGGTGATCACGGCCTATCTGCTGTCGTCGACCGCCGTGACCCCGCTCTACGGCAAGCTGAGCGACGTGCATGGGCGCCGAGTCGTCCTGCTGATCGCGATATCGATCTTCGTGGCCGGCTCGATCGCCTGTGCGCTGGCGCCCAGCATGTTGATCCTTATCGTGATGCGGGCGGTCCAAGGGCTGGGCGGCGGCGGGCTCATCTCGCTCGCCCAGACGATCATCGCGGACGTCGTCTCGCCCAAGGAACGGGCGCGCTTCCAGGGCTATATCGCCAGCGTCTTCGGCCTCGCCTCGATCGGCGGACCGGTGCTGGGCGGCGTGACGGCCGAACACCTGCATTGGTCGCTCGTTTTCTGGATCAACCTGCCGCTCGGCGTGCTGGCCTATGCCATGACCGACCGGGCACTGCGCGGCCTGCCGCGGGTCGACCGGCACCATCGCCTCGACCTGATCGGCGCCGGGCTGATGGCGGGGGCGGCCGTCGTGCTCATGCTGGCACTCACCTGGGGCGGTGTCGTCTACCCTTGGGGATCGGTGACGATCGTTGGCCTGCTGGCCGGATCGGCCCTGCTCTGGGCCGCCTTTGGCTGGCGCATCACCGTGGCGGAACAGCCGTTCCTGCCGCTCTCCGTCCTGTTCAACCCGGTGGTGCGCTTCGGCATCATGGGCGCGCTCCTGACCATGGGCACGCTGATCGGCCTCTGCATGGTGGTGCCGATCTATCTCGAAGCGGTGCTGGGCCATAGTGCGAGCACGGCCGGGCTGATGCTGATCTCGCTCATGGGCGCGGTGCCGCTCGGCGCCACCACGGCGGGGCGCGGCATGGCGCGGATCGAGCATTACAAGATCCTGCCGCTCGCCGGCTGCGGCGGCGCGGGGCTGCTGATGGCCTTGCTCGCCCTCTATCCGGCCGGCTTCGGCGATGCCGGCACGGCGCTTCTCTTGGCGGTTGCCGGCTTCTGCATCGGCCTGGTGCTGCCGGTCACCACGGTCGCCATCCAGAATGCCGTGCCGATGGCGCAGATGGGCACGGCGACCGGCGCGATGAATTTCTTCCGGGCGCTCGGCAGCGCCGTGATCGTCGCCGTGTTCAGCGCGATCTTCTTCGCCGGCATCGGCGCCACGGCGGGCGATGCGCTCGATCTGCACGCCTTGGCCGGCCAAATGGCGGCGCAGGGAAGGGACCTCGCGGCCGTCTTTTCCAACGTCTATTGGGCGGCGGCCGGCTGCCTCGGCGCCTCGCTGGTCTTCCTGGGGCTGATGGAGGAGCGCCCGCTGCGCAGTTCGATCGAGCCCCAGGCCGCCGAATAGGCTCAGATCCGGACCACCAGCTTGCCGATATTGGTGCCGTCGAACAGCATGTTCAGGGCTTCCGGCGCACGATCCAAGCCCTCGACCACGGTTTCGCGCGACTTCAGCCGGCCTTCCATGTGCCATTGGGCGAGCTGCATGCTGCCCTCGATGAAACGGTCCTTGAAATCGGTGATGATGAAGCCCTGAAGCCGGATCCGCTTCATCAGGAAGGGGCGCAGGTCGTAGCGCGGCGCGGTGTCCTCGTTATAGGTCGAGATCATCCCGCACAGCGGCATCCGGGAATAGAGATTCATGCGGGCGACCACCGCTTCCATGATGGTACCGCCGACATTCTCGAAATTGACGTCGACACCCTTCGGCGTCGCCGCCGCGAGCTGAGCCAGGAAATCCGGCGCCTTGTAGTCGACTGCGGCATCGAAGCCGAATTCCTTGACCAGCAATTCGCATTTCTGCCGCCCGCCGGCGATGCCGACGACCCGCGCGCCCAGGATCTTGGCGACCTGGCCGACCACCGAGCCGACGGCGCCAGCCGCGGCCGAAACCACCACGGTCTCGCCCGGTTTGGGCTCGCCGATCACGGTCAGGCCGAAATAGGCGGTCAAGCCGGTCATGCCGCAGGCGCCCATCAGGGTGGGCAAGGGAATCGGCAATCCATCCGGGATCACGGCCGGCGGCAGCAATTCGCCCGGCGCCCCGATCAGGCAATAGTCCTGCCAGCCGAGCAGGCCGGAAACGAGATCGCCTTCCTTGTAGCCCGGATGGCGGGAGGCGACGATCCGCCCGATGCCGCCACCCCGCATCACCTCGCCCAGGGCGACGGGCGGCATATATTGCTCCATGTCCGTCATCCAGATCCGGTTGGTCGGATCGAGCGACAGATAGAGGTTGCGGGCCACGGCCTGACCCTCGGCGGGCTCCGGCACCGGCGATTCCAGGAAATCGAAATCGGCGCGTTCGACGCGGCCATGCGGCCGCCGCTTCAGGCGGAACTGGCGATTGACGATCATGCTCTCCTCCCCATTTTTTCAGGCCTCGTTCTTGGTGCCGACGATAGCGGGAATGGCGGCCAGTACAATGCGGCCGTTGCCGAGCTTCGCGCCGCCCGCTAATGCTTCTGCCATGACCGCGTGCTTCCGCCTGGCCCTGGCCCAGATCGATTTCACCGTCGGCGACATCGCCGGCAATGTGGCGAAGATCCGCGCTGCCCGCGCAGCGGCAGCGGGGGCCGACCTGCTCGTCACCAGCGAGCTTTCGGTCACCGGCTATCCGCCGGAAGACCTGGTGCTGAAACCGGCCTTCGTCGACGACGCCATGGCGGCCGTGCATGTCCTGGCCGGCGAGACGGCGGACGGCGGGCCGGCCCTGCTGGTCGGCGTGCCCTGGCGCGAGGCGGGGCTCCTGCACAATGCCGTCGCCCTGCTGGACGGCGGGCGGATCGCAGCGCTCCGCTTCAAGGTGGACCTGCCCAATTACGGTGTCTTCGACGAGAAGCGGGTGTTCCAGCCGGGCCCGACACCGGCCCCGGTCGAATTCCGCGGCCTGCGCCTCGGCCTTCCCATCTGCGAGGACATCTGGACCCCGGCGGTCT
This sequence comes from Zavarzinia sp., assembly GCF_041650655.1. GTDB lineage: Bacteria > Pseudomonadota > Alphaproteobacteria > Zavarziniales > Zavarziniaceae > Zavarzinia. The sequence continues at coordinate 4,726 of NZ_JBAZKR010000113.1, read as the reverse complement.
GCAGCCCGCTGGCGGCCCAGGGCGTCGATCTCCTGCTGGTGCCGAACGGCAGCCCCTTCGAGGCGGACAAGGACGGCGTGCGAGTCGAACTGGCCGCGGCAAGGGCCGCCGAATGCGGCGTGCCGCTGGTCTATCTCAATCAGGTCGGCGGCCAGGACGAGCTGGTCTTCGACGGTGCCAGTTTCGCCGTCGATCCGGCGGGCGACCTGATGTTCCGCATGCCGGCGTTCCAGGAATCCCTCGCCGTGATCGAATGGCGGAAGGGGACGGACGGCTGGCGCCCGCTCGACGGGCCGGCGGCCGCGATACCCGATCGGCTCGGCCAGATCTATGGCGCCATGATGCTGGGCTTGCGCGATTATGTCGCCAAGAACCGGTTCCCGGGGGTCGTCCTCGGCCTTTCGGGCGGCATCGATTCGGCGATCTCGGCCGCCGTGGCGGTCGATGCGCTGGGGCCGGAGCGGGTCTGGTGTGTCATGCTGCCGTCCCGCTATACCAGCCGCGACAGCCTGGAGGATGCCGAGCTTTGCGCCAAGCTGCTCGGCTGTCGGCTCGACGAAGTGGGGATCGAGCCCGCCGTGGCCGCCTTCGGCCAGATGATGGGGCCGGTCTTCGAAGGCCGGAAGCCCGACATCACGGAAGAGAACATCCAGTCCCGCGCCCGCGGCCTGGCGCTCATGGCTATCTCCAACAAATTCGGCCACATGGTGCTGACCACGGGCAACAAGTCCGAAGTCTCGGTCGGCTATGCCACCATCTATGGCGACATGTGCGGCGGCTATTCGGTGCTGAAGGACATCTACAAGACCACGGTCTTCGCCCTGTCGCGCTGGCGGAACGAGAACCGGCCGGAAGGCGCCCTCGGACCCGATGGCGCCGTGATGCCGGAACGGGTGATCACCAAGCCGCCGACCGCCGAGCTGCGCGAGAACCAGAAGGACCAGGACAGCCTGCCGCCCTATGAAGAGCTGGACGACATCCTGGAATGCCTGGTCGAGCAGGAAATGGCCTTCGAGGATGTGGTCGCCCGCGGCCATGCGCCGGCGACGGTGCGGCGGATCGAGCAACTGCTCTATGTCGCCGAATACAAGCGGCGCCAAGCGGCGCCAGGCGTGAAGATCGGCCGCAAGCTGTTCGGCCGCGATCGCCGCTATCCGATCACCAACGGCTTCAGAGACGCCCGCTGATGGTCCGCGTCCGTTTCGCGCCGAGCCCGACCGGCCGGCTCCATGTCGGCAATGCAAGGATCGCCCTGGTCAACTGGCTGTTCGCCCGGAAGCTCGGCGGGCATTTCCTGTTCCGCCTGGACGATACCGATACCGAACGCTCCACGGCCGAATTCGCCGCCGGGATCGAGGCCGATCTCCGCTGGCTCGGCCTGGGCTGGGATTCTTTCGCCCGCGAGAGCGACCGGATGGATCGCTATGCCGGGGCGATCGAGGCGTTGAAGGCGTCCGGCCGGCTCTATCCCGCCTGGGAGACGGCAGAGGAACTGGAACTGCGCCGCAAACTGCAGATCGCCAGCCACAAGCCACCGGTCTACGACCGCGCGGCACTCCGGCTCGACGATGCCGCCAAGGCGAAGCTGACGGCCGAGCGGGGCCAGCCCCATTGGCGCTTCCGCCTGGACGGCCGGCGCATCGCCTGGGCGGACCTCGTGAAGGGCGAGACCGTGGTGGATACCGCCTCGCTCTCCGATCCCGTGCTGGTCAGGGCCGACGGGCGTCCCCTCTACACCTTGACCTCGGTCGTCGACGACATCGACTTCGCCATCAGCCATGTGATCCGGGGCGAGGATCACGTGACCAACACGGGCGTGCAGATCGAGCTGTTCGAGGCCCTGGGCGGTGCCGTGCCGGGCTTCGGCCATCTCTCCCTCCTGGTCGACGCGACCGGGGCGGGACTCTCCAAGCGGCTCGGCTCGCTCTCTCTCGGCGGTCTGCGGGAAGAGGGGGTGGAGGCGATCGCGGTTTCGGCGCTGCTGGCGCGCCTCGGCACGGCCGATCCGGTGATGCCGGTGGCGGCGCTGGACGATCTCGTCACGGGCTTCGATCTCGCACGCTTCGGCAAGGCCCCGGCGCGTTTCGATCCGGCGGAATTGCGCGCCCTGTCTGCCCATTGCCTGCAGATCATGCCCTTCGATGCGGTGCGCGAGCGCTTGCCGGAAGGTACGGGCGAGGCATTCTGGATCGCCGTGCGCGGCAATATCGCCACCCTGGCCGACGCGGCCGACTGGTGGCGCATCCTGCACCGGGCGCCAGAGGTCGGACCGATCGAGGATCCCGCCGGCGTCCTGGCGGCGGCGCCCGACCTTCTGCCGGAAGGCCCACTCGACGGTGCGAGCTGGGGAATCTGGACCAAGGCGATCGGGGCGGCGACCGGCGCCAAGGGCAAGGCCTTGTTCCTGCCGCTCCGGCTGGCGCTCACCGGGCGTGATCATGGGCCAGAGATGCGGCTGTTGCTGCCCCTGATCGGGCGCGACGAAATCACAACAAGAATGGGGAAAATTGACCGCGGATAACTTTGGCATTTGACAGAAGTCAAATCCCGGACCGAGGCTGTGCCGGACTGTAGCGCCAATTCGCTACTCATGCGCAGAAGAGCACCGATGTCGAAAGGCGAGAGTGGGCATCCGGCGGGTCCTCGTGGCAGGGCGCGGCCGATCTATGCGGGCGTGATCTCCGCCTTGTTCGCCCTGGCGATGACCATCGGTACGCTGATGTTGGTGTCGGCCATTATCCAGCAGGCATCGCGGTTCGACATCGCGCGGCTGGTTCTCATGTTCCAGGGAACGGCCGAACCGAGTGCCATGCCTGTCCAGGTCGACCTGATGGATATGTTCGAGGTCCGCCGGGCCGAAACGCCGATGCCCAGCGAAGACGTGGACGGCTGCCGGGCCGAATTGACCCGGTGGTTCGGGCGCGAGATGCCGATCGACAGCCGGGACGACATCAAGCCGATCGCCCGCGCCGTCTGCTCGGGCGAGGGACGGGCAGTGGTCGGGCTGCAGGCCAGCAATGCCATGGCCATGATGACGGTGACCCGCAACGGTGCCGGCGCGCCGACGGTGGCGGGGCTGTTGGTGCGCATGGGGCGTTTCGACATCCTCGGCATTTTGCGCCGCAATCCGCTGATCTATCTGCTGGTCGCCGCGGTGACCCTGAGCGCCGGGGGCTTCGCCTATTACCTGCGCCTGCAGCCCTATCATCTCTATGTCGACGCGACGGCGCGGGCGACGACCGACGGCTTGTCCGGCGTCCTCCGCCGGGAGGAATTTCTCGCCGGGCTCGAGCGCAAGATGTCGGAAATCGCGGCCGATGGCGGGCTGGCCAGCGTTCTCGCCCTCGACCTCGACCACTTCAAGGCGGTCAATGACAAATTCGGCCATGCCGCAGGCGACGAAGTGATCCACGTCTGTGGCGAGATCATCGGCTCGACCGTGCGTGGTGGCGACCTGGTGGGCCGCGTCGGGGGCGAGGAATTCATGGTCCTGCTGCCCAACCTACCCAAATTTGTCGCCGCCGAAGTGGCCGACCGCCTGCGCAAGAAGATGGCGGCCCACGCCTTCGATTTCGACGGCCAGCGCATCTTCGTCACCGTCAGCATCGGTGTCGCCTCGGTCATGCCGCGCGACACGTCGGCCGCGGTGATGTCGCGGGCGGACTACCGGCTCTATATGGCCAAGAACGGCGGCCGCAATTGCGTCGTCTGGGAAGACGACGACAACCACGACTTCTGACCATGTTCACACGCCGATCCGGCGCCCGTGCCAAACGACCTGGCCGATGATCACCGGACCGTCCGCAGTGTCGGCGGTGGGGAAATTCTCGCTAGGATAGCAGCTCTTTTCGGCCAGCAGCAGAATTTCGCCGGAGACGCGCCGGCAGATGCGCCGGATCAAGAGCGTGTCACGGACCAGGAAGGCATAAGTGCGGTCATGGCTCAGGCTGCGTTCCGAACTATCGATCAGCATGAGATCGCCGCGGCCGAGCAACGGTTCCATTTCATCACCGACGGCAATGGCGTGAACCAGAACGTTGGGATCGCACTCCGTCATGGCCCGTGCCCAGTCGGCGGAGAGGAGCAGCGGACCGACCGCACCGCTGCCACCGATGGCAGCTTCGTCGGGCAGGCGGATCGAGTCGGAAAAATGGGGAATCTCGACCAGACCGTGGTTCCAGTCGTTGGCCGGTCGGCCCGGCGCAGGGCCGGTGGCAACGGAGCGGCCCGTGACGATCCAGGTCGGGTCACCACCGATTTCGGCCAGTGCCTTGAGGACATGGCACTTGGGCTCGGTTTCGTTCCGCTCGTAGGCCTGGTAGGTCCTTTCGGCAATGCCGAGGCGGGCTGCGAGATCGTCCTGGCTGAGGCCGAGCTTCTGTCGGAAGCGGGCCAGGCGGGCGCCGACGCTGGTCATGCCGCCCCCGTCGCTTTGGAATGCGCCGGCTGCGGCCGGCTCGGACCCTGCAGTCTGTAAGCTGCTGATACACGCATGGCCTTGTCCCTGTGACCCTTCAGCGTCGTTGTCGATTTCGATCTGGACCGGCCCTTCTTTGGCGGGAACTCGCCGGCCGGGCCTCAGCAGAAGCCACCAAGGCTGGATGGTCAAGAGCGTCGCATCGGCCGCGGCCCATGCTGCCCGGCAATGGGCGGCGGGCCGCGCCGCGCCGTGGACCCCACCGCCGCGATCTGCTAAAGCCTGTCCCCTCGAATGGAGGTGAGTGCG
>NZ_JBAZKR010000112.1:0-11557 GCF_041650655.1 Zavarzinia sp. | reverse complement strand
GCGGTCGGCGCTTCCACGTGAGCGTCCGGCAGCCAGGTGTGCACCGGCCACATCGGCACCTTCACCGCGAAGGAGGCGAAGAAGGCCAGCCACAGCCAATTCTGCATCGCCGGCGGGAACTGGAAGTCGGTCAGCGCCACCACGTCGGTCGTGCCCGCCATCAGATACATCGCGATGATCGCGAGCAGCATCAGGAGCGAGCCGAGCAGCGTGTAGAGGAAGAACTTGAAGGTGGCGTAGATCCGGCGCGGGCCGCCCCAGATGCCGATGATCAGGAACATCGGGATCAGGCCGGCTTCGAAGAACAGATAGAAGAGCACCAGATCCAGGGCGCAGAAGACGCCGATCATCAGCGTCTCGAGCACCAGGAAGGCGACCATATATTCCTTCACCCGGGTGTGGATGACGTCCGACGCCAGGATGCACATGGGCATCAGGAAGGTCGTCAGGATCACGAACAGGATCGAAATCCCGTCGACACCCATGTGATAGGTGATCGAGTCGCCGATCCAGGCGTGCTTCTCGACGAACTGATAGTCCGCCGTCGCATTGTTGAAGCCCGCCCACAGGATGAGCGAGACCAGGAAGGTCGCGATCGTGGTGATCAGCGCGATCGAGCGGATATTCTTCTCGACCGCCTCACCCTCGCCCTTCACGAGCAGGATGAGGAGAGCACCGACGAGCGGCAGGAAGGTGGTGACCGAGAGTATCGGCCACCCTTGGGCCAGGTCCGCGATCATGGCGTCACGCCCATCCGATAGACATACCAGGAAACGAAGGCCGCCACGCCGATCAGCATGACGAAGGCATAGTGGTAGACGTAGCCGGACTGCAGCCGGACCGCCCGCCGGGCGACGTCGAGCACCCGGGCGGAAACGCCGTCGGGGCCGAGGCCGTCGATGATCTTGCCGTCACCGCCCTTCCAGAACAGCCGGCCGATGGCCCGCGCCGAGCGAACGAAGACGAGATCGTAGAGCTCGTCGAAGTACCACTTGTTCAGGAGGAAGGCGTAGAGCTCGCGGTTGGTCTTGGCCAGCGCCACCGGCAGCTTCGGCTTGGCGATGTAGAACAGCCAGGCGAGGCCGATGCCGGCGACCGAAAGGAACAGCGGCAGCAGCTTGCCCCATTCGGGGATATGCTCGGCCGCTTCCAGCACCTTGTTGCTCTCGCCGACGAAGATGGCGCCCTGCCAGAAGTGCTCGCGCCCCTCGCCCACGAAACTGTCGAAGAAGACAATGCCGGAGAGCACCGCGCCGACCGCCAGCAGGCCGAGCGGGATGGTCATCACCAGCGGGCTCTCGTGCGGGACATGGCCGTGGCCATGATCGTCATGGGCCTCGGCGGCATGGCCGTGGCCGTGATCGTCGTGGCCCCAGCGCTTCTCGCCGTGGAAGGTCATGAAGAGCAGGCGCCAGGAGTAGAAGGCGGTCATCATCGCGGCCAGCGTGCCGAGCACATAGGCGTAGTTGCCGACGCCCGAGCCCGCGGCGAAGGCCACCTCGAGGATCGTGTCCTTCGAATAGAAGCCCGCGAAGATCGGAATGCCGGCCAGCGCCAGGTTGCCGATCCACATCACCACATAGGTGAACTTGATGTACTTCCAGGTCCCGCCCATCTTGCGCATGTCCTGCTCGTGGTGCATCGCATGGATGACCGAGCCGGCGCCCAGGAACAGCAGGGCCTTGAAGAAGGCGTGGGTGAAGAGGTGGAAGATCGCCGCCTGATAGGCGCCGACACCCGCGGCAAAGAACATGTAGCCGAGCTGCGAGCAGGTCGAATAGGCGATCACGCGCTTGATGTCGTTCTGCACCAGGCCGACCGTCGCCGCGAAGAAGGCGGTCGAGGCACCGACGATGGTGACCACATCGAGCGCGATCGGCGCATGCTCGAACAGCGGCGAGCAGCGCGCGACCAGGAAGACGCCCGCCGTCACCATGGTGGCGGCATGGATCAGGGCGGAGACCGGGGTCGGGCCTTCCATCGCGTCCGGCAGCCAGGTGTGCAGGCCGAGCTGGGCCGATTTGCCCATGCAGCCGATGAACAGCAGGATGCAGATCGTCGTCAGGATATCGACGTCGTGGCCGAGGAAGTTGAAGGTCTTGCCGGCCTGGGCCCCCGCCGCGGCGAAGACCGTGTCGAAGGACACCGAATTGAAGACGAAGAAGATGGCGAAGATGCCGAGGGCGAAGCCGAAGTCGCCCACCCGGTTGACCACGAAGGCCTTGATCGCCGCCGCATTGGCCGAGGGCTTCTTGTACCAGAAGCCGATCAGCAGGTAGGAGGCGAGGCCGACGCCTTCCCAGCCGAAGAAGACCTGCACGAAATTGTCGGCGGTCACCAGCATCAGCATGGCGAAGGTGAAGAGCGACAGATAGGCCTGGAAACGCGGAATGGCCGGATCTTCGGCCATGTAGCCGATCGAATAGATGTGCACCAGGGACGACACGCTGGTGACCACGACCAGCATGACCGCGGTCAGCGTGTCGAGGCGCAGCGCCCAATCGACCTGGAGTGAGCCGGACAGGATCCAGGTCGCGATATGGGTCGTCTCGTGGCCCACTTCGTGCTCGGTCCCCGTCCACGACAGGAATGTGATCCAGGACAGCACCGCCGCCACCACCAGCAGGGTGGAGGTGACGATCTGTGCGCCCCGGTCGCCGATGAACCGCCCGAAGAAGCCGGCGATGACGGCCCCGAGCAGCGGCAGAAAGACAATGGCCGCGATCATGCCGTCAGCCCTTCATGAGGTTGATGTCCTCCACCGCGATCGAGCCGCGGTTTCGGATGTAGATGACGAGGATGGCGAGACCGATGGCCGCCTCGCCGGCGGCCACGGTCAGGATGGTGAGGGCGAAGACCTGACCGGCCAGATCGTGCAGGAAGCTCGAGAAGGCGACCAGGTTGAGGTTCACCGAGAGCAGAATGAGCTCGATCGACATCAGGATGATGATGACGTTCTTCCGGTTGAGGAAGATGCCGAAGACGCCGATCACGAACAGGATGGCGGCGACGGTCAGATAGTGCCCAAGCCCGATTTCCATGGCTCAGATCCCCTGCCCCGGCTGGATTTTCTTGACCTCGACCGCGGTCTTCATGGTGCGCGAGACCTGGGCCGAGATGGACTGGCGCTTCACCCCCGGGCGGCTGCGGAGCGTCAGCACGATGGCGCCGATCATGGCCACCAGCAGGATCGCCCCCGCCGTCTCGAAGGGCAGCAGATATTGGGTGTAGAGCACCCGGCCCAGCGCATCGGTGTTGGAGAGCTGGGTGACGTCCGGCGCCTTGGCGGCGATGAGCTGGCCGGCATCCGGCAGCGCGGTCCAGGACCCCACCACCATCAGCAGCTCGACCAGCAGAATGAGGCCGATCAAGCCGCCGATCGGCAGATATTGCAGGAAGCCCTGACGCAGCTCGGTGAAATTCACGTCGAGCATCATGACGACGAAGAGGAACAGCACCGCGACCGCGCCGACATAGACGATGACCAGGATCATCGACAGGAATTCGGCGCCGAGCAGCAGGAACAGCCCGGCCGAATTGAAGAAGGCGAGGATCAGGAACAGCACGGAATGCACCGGATTCCGCGACGAGATCACCATCACCGCCGAGCCGACGGTGATACAGGCGAAGAGGTAGAAGACGAGTGCGGAAATGGTCACGATCGCCCCCTCACCGATAGGGCGCGTCGGCGGCGATATTGGCCGCGATCTCGCGCTCCCACCGCTCGCCGTTGGCGAGCAGCTTGTCCTTGTTGTACATCAGCTCCTCGCGGGTTTCGGTCGCGAACTCGAAGTTCGGGCCTTCGACGATGGCATCGACCGGGCAGGCTTCCTGGCAGAAGCCGCAGTAGATGCATTTCGTCATGTCGATGTCGTAGCGCGTGGTGCGGCGGCTGCCGTCGTCCCGCGGCTCGGCTTCGATGGTGATCGCCTGGGCGGGGCAGATCGCCTCGCACAGCTTGCAGGCGATGCAGCGCTCTTCCCCGTTGGGATAGCGGCGCAGCGCGTGCTCGCCCCGGAAACGGGGCGACAGGCGGCCCTTTTCGTAGGGGTAGTTGATCGTCGCCTTCTTCTTGAACGAATAGGAGAAGGTCAGCGCCATGCCCTTGACCAGTTCGGTCAGCAGGAAGGCGCGGGCGGTACGGTCGAGAAATGCCATCGGAACCCCTCCCTCAGCCCTTGACCGGCAGCCAGCCGAAGCTGACCAGCACGCCCGCGGTGAGCACGAGCCAGAACAGCGAGAAGGGCAGAAACACCTTCCAGCCGAGTCGCATCAACTGGTCGTAGCGATAGCGCGGAACCGTCGCCTTCACCCAGCAGAAGGTGAAGAGCACGACGAAAGTCTTGGCGAAGAACCAGATCGGCCCCGGGATCCAGTCCAGCAGGCCGAACAGCGAGATCGGCTGCCAGCCGCCCAGGAACAGGATGCTGGTCATGGCCGACATCAGGATGATGTTGCCGTATTCGCCGAGCATGAAGAGCGCGAAGGCCATCGACGAATATTCGATCTGGAAGCCGGCCACCAGTTCCGACTCCGCTTCCGGCAGGTCGAAGGGCGGACGGTTCGTCTCGGCCAGCGCGGAGATGAAGAACACGATGAACATCGGGAACAGCGGGATCGCGAACCAGATGTGCGACTGCGCCTTCACGATGTCGTTCAGGTTCAGCGAACCGACGCAGAGCAGCACGGTGACGATGACGAAGCCGATCGAGACTTCGTAAGACACCATCTGCGCCGCCGAGCGGAGCCCGCCCAGGAACGGATACTTCGAGTTCGAAGCCCAGCCGCCCATGATGATGCCATAGACGCCGAGCGACGAGATCGCGAAGAGATAGAGCATGCCGACATTGATGTCGGCCAGCACGATGCCGTCACCGAAGGGGATCACCGCCCAGGCGATCAGGGCGAGCGTGAAGGTCAGCACCGGGGCGATCAGGAAGACGCCCTTGTTGGCGCCGGCCGGGATGATCGTCTCCTTGAACAGGAGCTTCAAGCCGTCGGCGAAGGGCTGCAGCAGGCCGAAGGGACCGACCACGTTCGGCCCCCTGCGGAGCTGCATCATGGCCCAGACCTTGCGGTCGAGCAGCGTGGTGAAGGCGACGGCCAGCAGCAGCGGCACGACGATCGCCAGGATCTTCGCCAGGATGAGCAGGAATTCGAGGAACATGTCCATGATGGGCCTCGGCTCAGGCGACCGCTGGGCGGGCCGCCATCAGCGGACCCACCTCGCGCCAGATCAGCGCGGCGACGGTGACGATAGCCGCCAGCATCAGGGGCAGCAGCACCCCGACGACTTCGGCCGAGATGGCGACCAAGGGCACGATGGCCTCCACGATCAGGTTAGCCATGGGTTCCCGTCGCCTCGTGTTTGTGGCCGCAGCCGCAGCCCTGGTCCTGATGGATCGCCGAACATTCGGCCATGGTGGCCGAGGCGCGGGCGATCGGATTGGTGAGGTAGAAGTCGGCGGTCGGATAGGCGAAGGCGTCGGCCGAAACCGCGCCCTCGGCCCCGAAGGGCGCCCATTCGGCGGCGGCGACCTCGTCGACCTTGCCCAGATGCGGCACCTGGGCGGCCATGGCGGCGCGGAGCTGGGCCAGGCTGTCGTAAGGCAGCTTCTTGCCGATCCGCTCCGAGAAGGCGCGCAGGATCGCCCAGTCCTCGCGGGCGTCGCCCGGCGGGAAGACGGCGCGCTTGGTGCGCTGGACCCGACCTTCGGTGTTCACATAGGTGCCCGACTTCTCGGTATAGGCGGCACCCGGCAGGATGACGTCGGCGACATGGGCGCCGGCATCGCCGTGGCTGCCCTGATAGACGACGAAGGGCGCCTTCAGGCCCTCGGTGTCGATCTCGTCGGCACCGAGCAGCCAGACGAAATCGGCCTTGCCGGCGACGATCGCCGCCGTGCCCAGCCCGCCCTCGCCCGGCACGAAGCCGAGGTCGAGCGCGCCGACGCGCGACGCCGCCGTGTGCAGCACGTTGAAGCCGTTCCAGCCGTCCTTCACGACGCCGGTGGCTTCCGCCAGCTTGCGGACGAGGCCGAGGACTTCGGCACCGTCGGCCCGCGCCAGCGCACCTTGGCCGACGATGATCATCGGCGCCTTGGCGTTCTTGAGGACATCGGCGAAGCCGCCGCCGGCCAGCAGGCCCGACAGGGTTTCCGGCCCCGCACCGATCCAGTCGACGCGATAGGTGAGATCGACCTTCGGGCCGATGCCGGCGATCTGCAGCCCGCCCTTCAGCCAGCGCTTGCGGATCCGCGCGTTCAGCACCGCCGCTTCCGAGCGGGGATCGGTGCCGACCAGGAGGATGGCATCCGCCTGCTCGATGCCGGTGATGCCGGAATTGAACAGGTAGGAGGCACGGACGGAGGCGTCGAGCTTGGCGCCGTCCTGGCGGCAGTCCAGGTTCTTGGAACCCAGGGCGACCATCAGGTCTTTCAGCGCCTTGATCGATTCGGCATCGGCCAGGTCACCGACCAGGGCCGCGATCTTGTCGCCGGAGAGGCCCTTCAGGGCTGCCCCGATCGCGGCGAAGGCCTGTTCCCAGCTCGCCGCCTGGAGCTTGCCGTTGACCCGGACGTAGGGTCGGTCGAGCCGGCGCTTGGCCAAGCCGTCGACAGCATAGCGGCTCTTGTCCGAGATCCATTCCTCGTTCACGTCGTCGTTCAGGCGCGGCAGCACGCGCAGCACGCCGGCGCCGCGGGCGTCGACGCGGATCGCGGAACCGAGCGCGTCCTGCACGTCGATGCTCTCGGTCTTCTTCAGCTCCCAGGGCCGGGCCGCGAAGGCATAGGGCTTCGAGGTGAGCGCGCCGACAGGGCAGAGATCGATCACATTGCCCGAGAGATTCGAGGTCACCGCCTGATTGAGATAGGTGGTGATCTCCATCGTCTCGCCGCGGCCGATGGCGCCGATCTCCTCGACGCCGGCCACTTCCGTCGCGAAGCGCACGCAACGGGTGCACTGGATGCAACGGGTCATGGTCGTCTTGATCAGCGGCCCCATGTATTTCTCGGAGACCGCCCGCTTGTTCTCCTGGTAACGGCTATGGTCGAAGCCATAGGCCATCGCCTGGTCCTGCAGGTCGCACTCGCCGCCCTGATCGCAGATCGGGCAATCCAGCGGGTGGTTGATCAGCAGGAATTCCATCACCCCCCGGCGCGCCTTGCGCACCAGCGGCGTGTTGGTCTTGATCACCATGCCGTCGGCGGCCGGCATGGCGCAGGACGCGATCGGCTTCGGCGCCTTTTCCTGTTCCACCAGGCACATGCGGCAATTGCCGGCGATCGACAGGCGCTCGTGATAGCAGAAGCGCGGAATCTCGACGCCGGCCGCCTCGCAGGCCTGGAGCACATTGGCGCCGGCCGGCACTTCGACGGACTTGCCGTCAACGGTCAAAGTGGGCATGGCTCACCTCACTCCGCGGCCTGGGGCCGGGCCGTATGGCCCGCCTTGTAGTCCGCGATACGCTGTTCGATCACCGGACGGAAATGCCGGATCAGGCCCTGGATCGGCCAGGCCGCGGCATCGCCGAGGGCGCAGATGGTATGGCCTTCGACCTGGGTCGTGACCTCGAGGAGGGTGTCGATCTCCTCCGGTTCCGCCTTGCCCTGGACGAGACGCTCCATGACCCGCCACATCCAGCCGGTCCCTTCCCGGCAGGGCGTGCACTGGCCGCAGCTCTCGTGCTTGTAGAACTTCGACAGGCGGGCGATCGCCTTGATCAGGTCGGTCGACTTGTCCATGACGATGACCGCCGCGGTGCCGAGGCCGGAACGCTGGGCGCGCAGGCTGTCGAAATCCATCAGGACGTCGTCGCAGATCGCCTTCGGCAGCATCGGCACCGAGGAACCGCCGGGGATCACCGCCAACAGGTTGTCCCAACCGCCGCGCACGCCGCCGCAATGTTTCTCGATGAGTTCCTTGAGCGGAATGCCCATTTCCTCTTCGACATTGCAGGGCTTGTTCACATGGCCCGAGATGCAGAAGACCTTGGTGCCCGTGTTGTTCGGCCGGCCGAGACCGGCGAACCAGGTGCCGCCACGGCGGAGAATGGTGGGCGCCACGGCGATCGATTCGACGTTGTTCACCGTCGTCGGGCAGCCCCACACGCCGACGCCGGCCGGGAACGGCGGCTTCAGGCGCGGCTGGCCCTTCTTGCCTTCGAGGCTCTGGATCAGCGCCGTCTCTTCGCCGCAGATATAGGCGCCGGCGCCGTGATGCACGAAGACGTCGAAATCATAGCCGGAACCGGCGGCGTTCCTGCCGATCAGGCCGGCGGCATAGGCCTCGTCCACCGCCGCCTGCAACCGCCGGCGTTCCTGGATGAATTCGCCGCGGATGTAGATGTAGGCGGCGACCGCGCGCATGGCGAAGCCGGCGATCAGGCAGCCCTCGATCAGCTTCTGCGGATCGTGACGGATGATGTCACGGTCCTTGCAGGTGCCGGGCTCGGATTCGTCGGCGTTGACGACGAGATAGCTCGGCCGCCCGTCGGACACCTTGGGCATGAAGGACCATTTGACGCCGGTCGGGAAACCGGCGCCGCCGCGGCCACGAAGGCCGCTGGTCTTCATCTCGTTGATGATCCAGTCCTGGCCCTTGGCGATGATCTCGGCCGTGCCGTCCCAATCGCCGCGCATCTTGGCCGCCGGCAGGCTCCAATCCTCGAAGCCGTAGAGGTTGGTGAAAATGCGATCCTTGTCCTGAAGCATCGCGTCACTCCCCTGCCGCTTTGAGGGTGGTCAGCGTGGTCGGCCCGCCCTGGGGACAGGACGTCTGCCGGTCGACCTGCGGGCCGGGCTTCGGGCTCTCGCCCCGCGCCAGCGCGTCGAGGATCTCGGCCGTGGTCTGACCGGTCAGGTCCTCGAAGAAATCGTCGTTCACCTGCATCATCGGGGCGTTCACGCAGGCGCCCAGGCATTCCACTTCCATCAGGCTGAACTTGCCGTCGGGCGTGGTCTGGTTGATGTCGATGCCGAGCTTCGACTTGCAGGTGGCCAGCACCTCGTCCGAGCCGCGCAGCCAGCACGGCGTGGTGGTGCAGACCTGCACGAGATGTTTCCCGACCGGGGCCAGGTTGAACATCGTGTAGAAGGTCGCCACTTCATAGACGCGGATCACCGCCATGCCCAGAAGCTCGGCCAGATATTCCATGGCCGCCCGGGGCAGCCATCCGCCGGCTTGGCGCTGCGCGATGTCGAGCAGCGGCACGATGGCGCTCTGCTGCCGGCCGGCCGGATAGCGGGCGATGATCACGTCGGCGAGTTTCTTGTTCTCGTCGTCGAAGGTGAAGGAAGCGGGCTGCTCGAACGGACCCGCCGGTGCAACGCCGTGGCTCAACGGTCGACCTCCCCGAACACGATATCCTGACTGCCGATGATCGCCGGCGCGTCGGCCAGCATGTGCCCCTTGGACATGAAATCCATGGCCTGGAGATGCACGAAGGCCGGAGCCCGGATCTTGCAGCGATAGGGCTTGTTGGTGCCGTCGCCGATCAGATAGACGGCGAATTCGCCCTTGGGCGCCTCGACCGCGGCATAGACTTCGCCGGCCGGCACGTGGAAACCCTCGGTATAGAGCTTGAAGTGGTGGATCAGCGCTTCCATCGAGCGCTTCATGTCGCCGCGCCGCGGCGGAGCCACCTTGCCGTCCTCGGTCATCACCGGGCCCTTCGGCATCTGCTCGATGGCCTGGCGGATGATCTTCAGCGACTCGCGCATCTCGTAGAAGCGCAGCACGCAGCGGTCGTAACAGTCGCCGTGCTTGCCCACGGGAATGTCGAAATCCATCTTGTCGTAGGCGTCATAGGGCTGCGACTTGCGCAGGTCCCAGGCGACGCCGGAGCCGCGCAGCATCGGGCCGGTGAAGCCCCAGGCGATCGCGTCCTCGGCCGAGACGATGCCGATGTTCACGTTGCGCTGCTTGAAGATACGGTTCTCGATCAGCAGGTTCTCGAGGTCGTCCAGCACCTTCGGGAAAGTCTCGGTCCAGGCCATGATGTCTTCGGCCAGGCCCGCCGGCATGTCCTGGTGCACGCCGCCGACGCGGAAATAGGCGGCATGGAGGCGCGCGCCGCAGACCCGCTCGTAGAAGCACATCAGCTTCTCGCGCTCCTCGAAGCCCCAAAGGATCGGGGTCAGCGCGCCGACGTCCATGCCGTGGGACATGGTGTTCATCAGGTGGTTGGCGATGCGGCCGATCTCGCACCAGAGCACGCGCAGATATTGCGCCCGCTCCGGCACTGCGCAGCCGATCAGCTTTTCCGCCGCGAGCACGAAGGCGTGCTCCTGATTCATCGGGCAGACGTAGTCCAGGCGGTCGAAATAGGGCACCGCCTGCATATAGGTCTTCTGCTCGATCAGCTTTTCGGTGCCGCGGTGCAGCAGGCCCACATGGGGGTCGCAGCGCTCGATCACCTCGCCGTCGAGTTCCATCACCAGGCGCAGCACGCCATGGGCCGCGGGGTGCTGCGGCCCGAAGTTCAGGCTGTAGGATTTGATGTCGACTTCGGCCATCTCGCGCCTCGTCAGTTCTTGGCCGGGGCCGGCGCCGGAGCGGCGGCCTTCTCGTCACCGGGGAGGATGTATTTCGCCCCTTCCCACGGGCTCAGGAAATCGAAGCGACGGAATTCCTGGGTCAGCTTCACGGGCTCGTAGACCACCCGCTTCTGCTCTTCGTCGTAGCGCAGTTCGACATAGCCGGTGAGCGGGAAATCCTTGCGCAGCGGATGCCCCTCGAAGCCGTAGTCGGTCAGGATGCGGCGGAGGTCCGGATTGCCGGCGAAGAAGATGCCGAACAGGTCCCAGGCTTCGCGCTCGAACCAGCCGGCGGTCGGGAAGACGTCGACCACGCTCGGCACCGGGGTGTCCTCGTCGGTCTGCACCTTGATGCGAAGGCGCAGGTTCTTCCGCATCGACAGCAGGTGATAGACGACGTCGAAGCGAAGCGCCCGTTCCGGATAGTCGACGCCGCAGACGTCGACGAGCTGGTCGAGCAGCAGGACGGGATCCGCCTTCAGGGCGATCAGCAGCTCGGCCACCTTGGCGGCCTCGGCCGTCACGGTGACTTCGTCATAGGCGACGGAAACGCCGGTCAGGCCCAGATTGCCCTCGGCGAGCAGGGCTTCGAGTCGCGCGACTTCGGCCGCCAGCGCCTCGGCATTGGGATAGAGTGCCATGGAGACTTCCCCTACCTGGCGATCGACTGGGTGCGGCGGATCTTCTTCTGCAGCTGCAGGATGCCGTAGAGCAGCGCCTCGGCCGTGGGCGGGCAGCCCGGCACATAGACGTCGACCGGCACGATACGGTCGCAGCCGCGCACCACCGAATAGGAATAGTGGTAATAGCCGCCGCCGTTGGCACAGCTCCCCATCGAGATCACCCAGCGCGGCTCCGACATCTGGTCGTAAACCTTGCGCATGGCGGGGGCCATCTTGTTGGTCAGCGTGCCGGCGACGATCATCACGTCCGACTGGCGCGGCGAGGCGCGCGGGGCGACGCCGAAACGCTCCATGTCATAGCGCGGCATCGAGGAATGCATCATCTCGACGGCGCAA
>NZ_JBAZKR010000111.1:0-11580 GCF_041650655.1 Zavarzinia sp. | reverse complement strand
CGCGTTTCAAAGCGCCGACGGGAAGGCGGCGGCGAAACCGGAGGTGATCATTCCGAAAAGCGCCGTGCGCAGCGCCGGCGGCCGCGATGCCGTGTGGGTCGTGCGCGACGGCCGCGCCGAGCGGCGCGCGATCGCCGTCGACCTGGCGCGCGGGGACGAGGTCATGGTCTCCGGCGGACTGGAGGCCGGCGAGCGGGTCGTGATCGAAGGACCGGAAGCCCTGGCCGAGGGAACCCCCGTGACGGAGAAACACTTATGAGCACGAGCGATGGCGTCCTGGTCCGCGTCCACGACGTGGGCAAAGTCTTTCACCGTGGTTCCGAGGAAATCCACGTTCTGGCCGGCCTCAACCTGGAGGTGCCGCGGGGCGAGTTTCTCGCCCTCATGGGGCCCTCGGGTTCGGGCAAGTCGACGCTGCTCAACCTCATCGGCGGCCTGGACCGGGCGACCGAAGGCACGGTCGAGATCGGCGGCGAACGGGTGGACCAGATGTCCGAACGGAAACTCGCGGCCTGGCGCGCCCGGCACATCGGCCTGGTCTTTCAATTCTACAACCTGCTCCCGGTGTTGACCGCCGAGCGCAACATCGAGCTGCCGCTCCTGCTCACGCACCTTTCGAAGGCGGAGCGCCGCCGGCATGTCGAGACCGCATTGCGCGCCGTCGGCCTGACCCATCGCGCGCGGCATTTCCCCCGCCAGCTTTCGGGCGGCGAGCAGCAGCGCGTCGGCATCGCGCGCGCGATTGTGACGGATCCCACGATCCTGCTCTGCGACGAGCCGACGGGCGACCTGGACCGCAAATCCGGCGATGAAATCCTGAGCCTGCTCCAGGCGCTCAACCGCGAACAGGGCAAGACCATCGTCATGGTCACGCACGATCCCCATGCCTCGGCGCGGGCCGGCCGGATTGTCTACCTCAACAAGGGCCAGTTGTTCGCGGAGAACCCGGGATGAAATTTTTCTACCTCGTCTGGCGGAACCTGACCCGGAAAAAGCTGCGCACGGCGCTCACGCTGCTTTCGATCCTGGTGGCGTTCCTGCTCTACGGCTTCCTCGGCGCCATCCGGCTCGCGTTCACCGCCGGCGTCAGCATGGCCGGCGCGGACCGCCTGATCGTGCGCCACAAGGTCTCGATCATCCAGATGCTGCCCGTCACCTACAAGGAGCGCATCGAGCGCATCCCCGGCGTGGTGGCCGCCGCCCACCAGACGTGGTTCGGCGGGATCTACCAGGACCCGAAAAACTTTTTCGCGAGCATGCCCGTCGTGCCGGACGATTTCCTCGCGATGTATCCCGAATTGCTCCTGCCCGAGGCGCAAAAACAGGCGTGGAACGCCCGTCGCACCGGCGCCGTCGTCGGCCGCACGACCGCCACCCGCTTCGGCTGGAAGGTGGGCGACCGCGTGGCCCTGAAATCCCCCATCTGGCAGCGCGGCAGTCGCAACGATACCTGGGAGTTCGACCTCGTCGGCATTTACGACGGGGCGAAGAAGGACACCGACACGTCGCAGTTCTTCTTCCGCTACGACTATTTCGACGAGGGACGGCTCTTCGCGAAGGGCGAGGTCGGCTGGTACACCGTCCGCGTGCGCGATCCGGCCCAGACCGCCGCCGTGGCCCGGGCGATCGACGCCGAGTTTGCCAATTCGGCCTACGAGACCAAGGCCGAGCCCGAGGGGGCCTTCATGCAGGGGTTTGCCCAGCAGGTCGGCGACATCGGCACGATCATGATCGCCATCCTCAGCGCCGTCTTCTTCACGATCCTGCTCGTGGCCGGCAACACGATGGCGCAGTCCGTACGCGAGCGCACGGAGGAGCTCGGCGTGCTCAAGGCGATGGGCTTCAACAACGGGCTCGTGCTGGCCGTGGTGCTGGGCGAATCCTTCCTCCTCGCCGCGCTGGGCGGGCTGGCCGGCCTCGGGCTGGCCTGGCTGATCATTTCCCGGGGCAGCCCCGTGCCGGGCATGCTGCCGGTTTTCTTCCTGCCCACCCGTGACCTTGTCATCGGCGTCGTGCTCGTGGCGGCGCTCGGATTCGTGGCCGGCATCCTGCCCGCCCTGCAGGCCGGCCGGCTGCGGATCGCGGAGGCGCTGCGCCGGCAAACCTGAGGCTGATCCGCCGGCCCCCACCCACCCTTCCCGCCCATGCTCTCGCTCATCAACTGGCTCTCGCAGGTCGGATCGATCACGCATGTCAACCTGCGCACGATCGTCGAGCGCAAAGGCTCGGCGATCGCCGCGGCGGTCGGCATCGCCGGCGTCGTGGCCGTGCTCGTCGGCGTGCTCTCGATCGCCGAGGGATTCCGCCAGGTGATGCGGGCCACGGGGGCGGACGACGTCGCCCTCGTCCTGCGCAGCGGCGCCGACGGGGAGATGTCGAGCGGGCTGGCCCGCGAAGACACCCGCGTGATCGCGGACGGCCCCGGCCTGGCCCGCGACGAAAACGGCGCCCTGGCCTCGCCCGAGCTGTTTGTCATCATCAATCTGCCAAAGCGCTCCACCGGCACCGACGCGAACGTGCCGATGCGCGGCGTCGGCCCCGCCGCCTACGCGGTGCGCGGCAACTTCAAGCTGGTCGAGGGCCGCCGGTTCGAGCCGGGACGCAACGAGGTCATCGCCGGCGTGGGGGCGGCGCACGAGTTCACCGGTCTTGAGGTCGGGCAGACGATCCGCCTCGGCACCTACGAATGGAAGGTCGTGGGGGTGTTCTCCGCCGGCGGCGGCGCGGCGGAATCGGAGCTCTGGACCGATGCCGCCGTCCTCCAGCCCGCGTATCACCGCGGCGACACGTTTCAGACGGTATACGCGAAGCTCAGTTCGCCGGCGAAATTCCCGGAGTTCAAGGACGCCCTGACGTCCGACCCGCGGCTCAACGTCAAGGTCGTCCGGCAGACCGATTTCTTCGCGGAGCAGTCCACGGTCATCGTCGCCTTCATCCGCGGCCTCGGGGTTTTCATCGCCCTGCTCATGGCGCTCGGGGCGCTGTTTGGCGCGCTGAACACGATGTACGGCGCCGTGTCGGCCCGCGTGCGGGAGATCGCCACGTTGCGGGCGCTGGGCTTTGGCGCCAGCGCGGTCATTGTCTCCGTGCTGCTGGAATCCCTGGTGATCGCGCTCGCCGGCGGTGCGGTCGGCGGCACCCTGGCCTATGTGATCTTCGACGGCTTTCGCGCCGCGACGATCAACTGGCAGACGTTCAGCCAGATCGCCTTTGCGTTCCGGGTGACGCCGCACCTGTTGTTCAGTGCGATCATCTGGGCCGCGGTCATCGGCCTGCTCGGCGGCCTGTTTCCCGCGATCCGCGCGGCGCGCCTGCCGGTCGCGCAGGCCCTGCGCGAAACCTGACCCATCACTGTCCGCCATGGGCCCCTGCCTTTGGCCCCAGGCGATGAAAAATATCTGGCCAGGGGCAACCGGGCGCACGCATGGTGTCTAGCCTCCCTCATGAAGCTCCCCGTCTTGTTGCCCCTGATCCTTGCCCTCCTGTTTCCGCCCGCGGTGGACGCCGCCCCGGCGCCGGCCAATCCGCGGGCCAATGCCAAGACCCGGGCCGTGCTTGACTTCATCGGCAGCCTGGAGACGCGGCCGGACAAACACCTGCTCTCCGGCCAGTTCACCAATTTCGGCACGCTGGTGAGCCTGGAGTTGCCGGAAAAAATCCACCAACAGACGGGACACTGGCCGGCGCTGATCGGCGTGGACTACGCCGACTTCTACGACTCCACGACCGCCCAAAGGAGCAACCTTGCCCCGCGCCTGCCAAATCAGGTGGCGATCGCCTATTGGCGCGCGGGCGGGCTCGTGACGGTCAGCGCCCACCTCTACAACCCGGCCAACCCCGACGGCGGGGGGCTGCGCGACCACGGGGTCGACCTCGCCGAGGTGTTCATGCCCGGCACCGCCACCCACCAGCGGTGGATGCAAGAACTGGATGAACTCGCCGCCGGCCTGCAGGAACTCCGGGAGGCGGGGGTCGTCGTACTGTGGCGGCCTTTCCACGAGATGAACGGCCGGTGGTTCTGGTGGGGAAAACAAGACCCGGCGGTCTTCATCCGCGTCTGGCGGTACATGTTCGCCTACTTCAGCAGGATCAAGGGCCTGGACAACCTCCTCTGGGTGTACGCCCCCAATCACGGGACCAACGCCGCCGACTATTATCCCGGCGACGCCTACGTGGACATGGTCGGCCTCGATGCTTACACCGATTTCGTCGATCAGAGCCACATCAAGGGATATGCGGAGATGGCCCGCCTGCCCAAGCCGTTCGGCTTCACCGAATATGGTCCGCACGGGGCGAGGAATCCGCCGGGCGACTACGACTACCGGCGGTTCATTCCGGATCTGAAGGCGAACTTTCCGCGCACGACCTTCTTCATGGTTTGGAACGAGAAGTGGAGCCCGGCGAACAACCCGCACGCCCGGGAGCTTTACAACGACCCCTGGATGGTGAACCGCGAAGACCTGCCACCCGGACTGGCCGGATCCGCGCCCTAAGGATGCCGTGATTTGCGCCCGGCGCGACGGACCCGTCTGCCGGCCGCACGCGCCGTTCCTCATCCGGTGCCGCGGACGCCGGTCTCACCGCGGCGCGGCCGGTGCACCGCCGTCCTTTCGCCCACCCAGCCGGGCCGGCGACCGTCCGGGGTCGGGCCCGCCGGCGCGGTTACCCGGCCCACTCCATGGGCTCCGGCGCGGAAAACCGGGAGGTCGGAGTCCGGCTTTCGCCGCCGGCGCGCGCCGACGCATCGATCAATTCCATGACCTCGATGACATGCGCGGCGTGAGCGGCGGCCACCCGGTGCGGCCGGCCTTCACGCAGCGCCGCCGCCATGTCCTTCACGCCGCGGGCGAATTCGACCCCCTCGTAACCGGGGCGGACCAGCGGCAGCGGCTGGAGCGGCTCCCCGTAGGCACAACGCTCGACCGGGGCGTTGAACTTGAAGACGCTGCCGAGGATCAGGGATCCGCCGTCGCCGTGAAATTCGATGCCGGCACCCTGCTTGGACCCATTCGTGTAGAAGTTGCACGTCAGGCGGCCCACCACGCCACCCGCGAAATCCAGCACGGCGTTGACGAACTCCGGTTTGGTGAGGTTGAAGGGCTGGCCGGCCTTCGTGCGCCGCGCCGGCAGCAACAGCCGCTGCTGGGCCGTCACCCGCTGCACCGGCCCCAAAAACGCGGTCAGCAGGGTGAGCGGATAGATGCCGACATCCCACAGGACGCCCACCTCGTAAAACGGGACCGGATTGGCATGCCAGGTCTCGATCCGCCCATGGTTGATTTCGGCATACACGAGGCGCACCGGCCCGATGGCGCCACGGCGCAGCTCGCGCGCGATCGTCTGCTGCGCTTCGCCCAGATAGGTGGCCGGCGCGCTGCTCAGCCGCAGGCCGCGCTGCTCGGCCAGGGCGGCCAGGCGGCGCGCGGTTGCATAAGTCAGGGCGAGTGGTTTCTCGGTGTGGACATGCTTTCCGGCCTCCAGCGCGCGGGTGATCACCTCTTCATGAGCCTGGTGGATCGTAAGATTGACGACGAGGTTCACGCGCGGATCGGCCAGCACCTCGTCGAACGTGCCGTAGGCGCGTCCGCCGAACTCCCTGGCGAAGGTCTGCGCCCGCGTCGCCTCCAGATCCTGAAAGCCCAGGAGGGCAACGTCATTGTAAGTCTTGATGGCCTTGGCGTAAGGCTGGGCGATGTGGCCGCAGCCAACGATGACGGCGCCAAGTGGGAATGTGGTGATCATATGGGAAGGAGGGTGGAAAATCGAAGTCTCCGGCGCACCGGGGTCAATCCCTGCCGCCCGCGCCTCAGGCGGTCACCCAGGGGGCGACCGGCATGATTGGCGGTGATGCAGGCGACCGGATTCATAAAGGGGCGGACCATAAGTCGCAGCGATGGCAGGGCAACAATTTCCTGCGGCCGGTTGACGGCCCGCCTTCCCGCTACGGTTTGCCCGTGTCTGCCTCTGGTCCGTCGCCGGAGCGGGATCATGGTCCGTGGTGAACGCGCGGACATTGCGCCGCACGACCGGCGGCAGTCCCTGAGCCGGCAGCCGGCTAAAGCCGCTCCTCCGCCACGAGCTGATCGCGGCGGGTGTCAGGCAGGCCGGGGCTGTGGCGCACGTCCAGCCCGGAGACCTGCTTCAGCACCATGACCGGCACCCCGGCCCCGGGCGGGGCCTGAAAATGGTCGAAATCGGCGCCGGCGACGTCGTCCAGGATGACCGCGGGCCGGCGGTCGTCCTGGAGCAGTTCGAACCGGACGTCGCGGACATTCAGTCCCCGCACGTGCCGGGCGAAGAGTCCGTAGGCGGAAAGGATGCCGAAGTTCCACGGCTCGGGATAGTCGCGCTCCAGCTCCGGCACGACGCGGGCCGCCTGCTCCGCCGTGCCTCCACCCTGATACTGGATCAGAATATTGCTCAGGGTGACGTCGTCGACGGTATGACCGGGAATGCCGCTGATGAGAATGCCGTGGAAGAACGGCACGCCCGAGGCCACGACGTTGCTGATGAGGATCCGGCGGGCCGTCCCCACCGGCGGGTGGTTCGGTCCGCGCAACCGCGCGCCGAGGCGGATGAAGATCGGCGCGTTCATGACATCCCGCATCGCGAGGTTGGTGATCGTCACGTCCTCCATCATGCCGCCGTCGACCTCCTCCAGCGCGAGGCCGAGGCTGTAGGTGAACACGCAGTTGGTGATGGTGATGTTCTTGAAGCCGCCGTTGGCCTCGGTGCCGAACTTGATGCGTCCGACCGGGCCGCGGGGCGGCGGCCGTTTCCGGCAGGTGCCGTCGAGCAGCGTGCCCTCCTCGAACCCGCTCAGCTGGCAGTTGGCGATGGTGACGTTTTCCGTCGCCCGGGCCTCGCCGAGACCGTAGCTGGACTTCAGGCAGAGGCCGTCGTCGTTGGGCGAGTTCACCATGCAGTTGGACACCCGCACATTCCGGCAACAATCGATGTCGATGCCGTCGCGGTTGGTGTCGATCTTGAGGTTGTCGAGGGTGAAGTGGTCGACGCCGGTGGCGAGGATGCCGAAATGGCCGCCGTGGAAGATGGTGAAATCGCGCAGGAGGACGCCGCGGCAGTTTTTCAGCGCGATCGCCTTGTTGCCCACCCCCGCGGGGAGGGCGTCGCGCGCGTCGGGCAGGCCAAACGGCCCCGGCCGCGGGTCGCCGGGCTTGAGCGGAGGGAGCTCGGGGGGCCAGGGCAGCTGCGGCTCGTCCGGCATGGGATCCTGGCGTCCGAACCCCCGGCTCAGGCCCCGGCCGACGATCTTGCCCGGCCCCAGGATCGACACGTCCTCCAGGTTCTCCCCCCAGATCAGGCTGTTGTGCCAGTGGCTGTGGCCGAAGTCCTGGTACTGGTCGAACGCATTCGGTTCCGGTGCATCGTAACCGCCCGGCGTGCCCTCCGGCGGCGGATCCGCGGCCAGCAAGGTAGCGCCCGGGCCAAGATACAAGGCGATGTGGCTCCGCAGGCGAATCGAGTGGCTGGCATAGGTTCCGGCCGGGAAATACACCGTGCCGCCGCCGGCGGTGGCGGCGGCCTCGATCGCCCGGTTGATCGCGCCGGTATCCAGCGTCCGGCCGTCACCCGTGGCGCCGAAGGCGCGCACGTCGTACGCCGGCGCACCACCGTCCGGCAACGGGCCCCCCGCAACCGGACTGAGGCAGATCAGCGACAACCCCAACCAATGAAGAGAACGGCGGATCCTGAAGCTCATAGTCGAAATAACGGGTGAAGATCCAATGATAGCAAGCCGGCAGAGCTCGAAGTAAACGCTTTTCCCCCGCGCCCGATCATCAGCGCGCTGTCCGGATGGTCAGCGGCCGGCCGTCGACGCCTTCGGTTTCGATCGGCCCTGCATCGGTGAGGACCTGGACCACGAGCCGGCGGGCCGGCCGGGGACGCTTACCCTCGGCCTGGGCGACGGTGACGATGACATCGCCGCCTTTCTTCACTGCGGCATAGGTCGTGAGCAGATAGTCGCCGTCCCGGTAGGCGTAGCCGTCCCCGTCATCCTCGTAAAGCCGGCCCGAGGCGCGGCCCTGCTCGTCGAGCGCCACCAGCAAGGTGAGCGGATCGAGCGATTCCTCAACGGTGCTTTGGACCACCCGGCCGAGCGGAACAATGGCGCCACCGCGAACCTTCAGCTCGGATTGGTACTTGTCCGTGCCGGTGTGTTCGCCCGCCAGCGACACCGTGCGCCAAAGACCTGGCGGCAGATGGGGTTGCTCCGCCCAGCGCGGGATCACGAGCAGGTCGTCGCCGATGAGAAAGACGCGATCCTCCGCGCGCAGCGCCGGATCCCGGAGATCGGCGAAGAACACGGGCCGCATGACCGGCAGGCCGTCGAGCGAGCTTTCATGAAACAGGGTGTAATAGTACGGCAGCAGCCGGTAGCGCCGCTCCAAGGCGGTGCGGGCGGCGGCCTCGACCTCCGGTCCGAACGCCCAGGGTTCCTTGGGCGGCGCCCCCTTGTCCGAATGGCCGCGGCAAAAAGGAAAGAAAGCTCCGACGGCGACCCAGTTCGCCCACAACTCGCCCGTCGCCTCGCCGGCAAATCCGCCGAGATCGGGACCGTTGAAGGGCTGGCCCGACAGGCCCAGGTTCAGGGTCATCGGGATGGACATCTTGAGATCATCCCAAGTCGAGGCGTTGTCGCCCGTCCACGTCGCGGCGTAGCGCTGCCCGCCGAGGAAATTCGCCCGCGTGAGGACGAACGGCCGTTTGCCCGGATTCGCCGCGGCGATGCCGGCGCGCGTCGCCTGCACCATCAACATGCCGTAGACGTTGTGATACCGCGCGTGCGGCCCGGCGGACAAGACGATGCCGCCGCCGCGGTGCCAGTTGTGCGGCGGCATCGTCTTGCCGGGCACGTTGAAGACGGCGGGTTCGTTCATGTCGTTCCACACGCCATCGACGCCCCGGGCCATGAAGTCGCGATAAAGCCCGGCCCACCACGCCCGGGTTTCCGGCCGGGTGAAATCGGGAAACACGCAGGCGCCCGGCCAGACGTCGCCGTGATAGGCGCCGCCGAACGCGTCGTGGACCCACACGTCGGCGGCGGTGCCGGAATCGTAGACCCGATCTCCCGGCTCGGCCTTCACGCCTGGATCGATCATCCAGACGCTCTTGAAGCCCCGCGCATGCAGCCAGGCATTGAGCTCCGCGGGATCGGGGAATCCCTGGGGATCGAAGGTAAAGACGCGGTACCCGTCCATGTAATCGATGTCCATCCAGATGACGTCGCAGGGGATCCTCCGCGCGCGGAAGCCGTCGGCGATCTCCCGCACCCGCGCGGCGGGCTGGTAGGACCAGCGGCATTGCTGGTAGCCGAGCGCCCATCGGGGCGGCAGGGGCATGAACCCCGTGAGTGCCGCCAGGCCGCGCACCACGGCCTGCGGTGATTCGCGGTCGATCACGATGAGTGGAAACGAGGGGCCGTCGCTCGTGAACTCGATGCGTCCGTCGAGGGCGATGTCCGTTTTCCAGGTCGTATCGGCAATGACGCCAAACGCGGTTCCGTCCGCCCGGACGGCGAGCACCCAGGGATGCGATTGATAAAGCCGCCGGCCCCCGTCGTCCCGATAGTTGAAGTTGTCGGTATTCCAGAGCGTGATGCTCCGGCCGTTGCGCAGCAGCGGGCCCGTCACCTCGCCCGTGCCATAGAGACTCGTTCCGTCCGGGACCGGGATCATCGCCCGGGTGCGGGTCGCGCTGAAGGAAAATACCGGCGCCACCGGCCAGGCCGCGGGCAGCGCGCCTCCGGGCTGAGGCCGGTCGAGCAGGCACAGGGACGGCGGCAGGCGGTCGAGCGGCAGATCGGCCGGCAGAAAGAGGGCGATCCGGTCGCCGCACAGGCCGGCCCGGCCGGTCGCCCGCGGCGCAAATGCCTCCTCGGCGGCGCCGGTATCCGGCGTCTGGCCGCCCGCAACGGGATTAAGGCAGATCAGCGACAGCCACAGCCAAGGAAGGAAACGGCGGATCTTGATGCTCATGGCCGAAATCGCATCACTGTCCATCTGACGGGGCGCCGCCAGCCTACAGGTCCGCCACTTTCGCGCGCGCGTCGGTCGCCGCGAGAAAGGCCGCATGGCCCCATGTGAGATTGCTGGTGGAGGTGGGAGCGCCGGTGTTCTTGTCGTACTGCTCGGGCATGTCACCCGTCGGCGGGGTGAAGCGTCGCACGGTCCGCAGGATGTCGTCGCCGCGCACGACAAATCCGCGCAGCAGGGCCCGACGCACCGCCGCGTCGGCGAACGCATCGCCTTGATCGCCGAGGTTCGTCCCATTGCCGGCCCGGCGCAGCGCGCGCTCGAACACCGTCCGGTTGAGCGGCGTGACCGGCAACGAGGCGTGCGCCGCCAGCAGCGCCGCGAGCCGGTACTGCGCCTCGGCAAACTCGAGTGTAACCATCCCCCAGGCGCCGCCGCCGTAGTACTGATCGCCGACGTAGCGGCCGTAAAGCAGGCCCTCGTCGTCCGCGAGCGTGCCATTGACCGGAAACAGGTGCGAGAAGAGATCCTCGATCTTGGCCATCGTGGCGAGGACGCGGTCATCGAGGAGCGAGTAGCGCCCGTCGGCGAGGCGGCTGTGCAGCGCCGCGATCACAATCGCTGTGTCGAAGTTGTCACCCGGCCGCGATTTCACCTGGTGGAAGCCGTAGTACCCGCGGGCGGGCAGCCAATGTGACTCGAGCGCCTCGCGCAGCCGCGCCTCGGCGGCGGCGTAGGTGTCGGCCCGGCCGCGATTGTGCGCCGCGAGCGCGCGGCGCGCACCGGCATGGAGCGCGCCCGCCTCCACGACGCGGGTGTGGAAATCGTATCCGCGGTTCTCCTCCCAGTAGTCGAAGCTCGGCCGCATCCAGTTGGCGGCGAGATAATCGAGATCCGCGTCCACCACCTGGGCGAGCATTTCGCTGAGGTCCCGGGCGAGCGGAGTCGCGGGCACGCGCTCGTAGTGCATCAGCGTGAGCGCCCGCAGCGCCGGGCCGTCGAACTGGGGACGGCTCCATTGCAGGATGTCCGGCGTGCCATCCATGTTGAAGCGGGGCTCGCCGATGGACTCGGGCGACGCGGAGGCCTGCAGTGTCCGGGAGAAGCGAATGAAATCGCCGAGGTGCTGCGCACACTGGGCGGCCTGGGCGGGCGGGGCGGCGGCCTGCAGCGTCGCGAGCGCACGCATCACGAGCGCGCTGTCGCGGATCCAATGAAAGAAATAGTCGGGCTCGGAGGGCGGGCCCGGCGCCGCGGCCGACACCGAGCCCGGACTCGGCACGATGCGCTGCCAGACGTGATCACCATGCAGCCTGATCCGGCCGCCGGTCCGGGCGGTCTCGGCGCGGACGTAGTCGAGGCGCTCGGGCGCGATGAACCGGCTTTCAACATCGCGTTCGAAGGGCGCAGTAGGCGACACGTTGCGAAGCAGATGCCGGTAGGACCGGTCGCGCTGCGACGCGATCCACGACGTGAGTTCATCGTCACGTCCGGCGGGAAGGTCGGATGCGGGAGCAAGGAGGGCCGGTGCGTCTGCCGCCGGCGCCTGGGCGCGTGCGCCTAGCGCCCAGGCGAGTGAAGG
>NZ_JBAZKR010000110.1:0-11668 GCF_041650655.1 Zavarzinia sp. | reverse complement strand
CCTCGAAGATGTCTTCGTGCCGGACGAGAATCTGCTGCCCAACGCCTCCGGCCTCGGCGGGCCGTTCGGCTGTCTGAACCGGGCGCGTTACGGCATTTCCTGGGGCGCGCTGGGCGCCGCCGAATTCTGCTGGCACGCGGCCCGGCAATATACCCTGGATCGCAAGCAGTTCGGCCGCCCGCTGGCGCAGACCCAGCTCGTCCAGAAGAAGCTGGCCGACATGCAGACCGAGATCGCCCTCGGTCTCCAGGGTTCCCTCCGCGTCGGGCGGCTGATGGATGCGGGCAAGCTCCTGCCCGAGGCGATCTCGCTGGTGAAGCGGAACAACTGCGGCAAGTCGCTGGAGATCGCGCGCATGTCCCGCGACATGCACGGCGGCAACGGCATCTCCGGCGAATTCCATGTCATGCGCCACGTCATGAATCTCGAGACCGTGAATACCTACGAAGGCACCCACGACGTTCACGCCCTGATCCTGGGCCGGGCGCAGACGGGACTGCAGGCCTTCTTCTGATCATGAACGAGGCGCCGCTGGCCGGCCTGAAGGTCGTCGAACTCGCCCGCATCCTGGCCGGTCCCTGGGCCGGCCAGATCCTGGCCGACCTCGGCGCCGACGTGATCAAGATCGAAAAGCCGGGGGAGGGGGACGATACCCGTTCCTGGGGCCCACCCTTCGTGACCACGGCCGCGGGCGAGAGCCTGGGCGCCGCCTATTACCACGGCTGCAACCGCGGCAAGCGCTCGGTCGCCCTCGACATCGCGACGCCCGAGGGCCAGGCCGTGGTGCGCGAGCTGGTGCGCGATGCCGACGTCCTGGTCGAGAATTTCAAGGTCGGCGGCCTGGCCAAATACGGGCTCGACTACGACAGCCTGGCCAAGGTCAATCCGCGCCTGGTCTATTGCTCGATCACCGGCTTCGGCCAGGACGGGCCTTATGCGTCGCGCGCCGGCTACGACCTGATGATCCAGGGCCTCGGCGGCATCATGGACCTGACCGGCGAGGCGGAGGGGGAGCCGCAGCGGGTCGGCGTCGCCCTGGTCGATCTCTTCACCGGGGTCTATTCGGTGGTCGCGATCCAGGCGGCGCTGGCCGAACGGCAGCGCTCCGGCCTCGGCCAGCGGATCGACATGGCGCTTCTGGATACGCAGACGGCGATCCTCTCCAATCACGCCATGGCCTATCTGGTGACCGGCGAAGCGCCCCGCCGGCGCGGCAATGCCCATCCCTCGATCGTGCCCTATCAGGCCTTCGCCTGTGCCGACGGCCACCTGATCCTGGCGGTCGGCAACGACGGCCAGTTCCGCAAGGCGATGGCGGCGATCGACCTTCCGGACCTCGCCGCCGATTCCCGCTATCAGACGAATGGGGACAGGGTCGCCAACCGCGACTCGCTGATCCCCGCGATCGCCGCGCGCCTGGCCGAACTGCCGCGCGACGCGCTGCTGGCCCGATTCGAAGCCGCGGGCGTGCCGGCGGGGCCGATCAACACGGTGGCCCAGGTCTTCGCCGATCCCCAGGTGAAGCACCGCCAGATGCAACTCGAACTCGATTTCGAGGGCACCAGGATCCCGGGTGTGCGCAATCCGCTCCGCTTCTCGCGGAGTCCGCTGATCCTGGACCGCCCGGCCCCTTCCGTGGGCCAGCATACCGAGGAAGTGCTGGCGAGTCTCCGCCGGGAGCCTTGACCGAGGTCAAGGCGGCGCGACCTTCGGGCGCCCACCCTGTAAGGGAGGGGCGATGGTTCCGCCGCGCGTAAGCGCAAACCGTGCGGCATGACCGAACACGGGAGAACAATAATGACCAAGATTTCTTACGGCCTGATCGGTTCGCTGATCCTGGGGCTCGCCGTCGCGACGCCGGCCCTGGCTCGCGGCCCTGGCGGTGGCGGCGGTGGCGGCTGGGGCATGCTCGGCGGTAGCTGCCCGATGATGGGCATGATGGGCGGCCCCGGTATGATGGGCGGCGGCGGCGGCTGGGGCGGAGGTCCCGGCATGATGGGTGGCGGTGGCGGTGGCTGGGGCGGCGGTCCCGGCATGATGGGTGGCCAGGGGCAGGGCCCTGGCATGATGGGCGGCCCGGGCATGATGGGCGGCAATGTCGATGCCCTGGTCGATGCCCGGCTGGTCTATCTCAAGGGCACGCTCGGCATCACGGCGGAGCAGGGAAAGGTCTGGGAGGCCTATGCCGCGGCAGTGAAGGGCCGGATCGCCACCATGCAGGGCAATCGTGCCGGCATGATGGATGCGATCCAGAACGGCAGTGCCCTCGACCGGCTGGACGTCCGGATCGCGGCCATGCAGGCGATGCTCGATGCCATGAAGGCGACCCGGGACGCCACAGCAGGCCTCTACAACGCCCTGAGCGACGAACAGAAGCCGATCGCCGACCAATTGATCGGTAACGACTGCGGCGCCATGTGAGGCGCCCGCCCATCCCTCGCCCCGGAAGGGGCGGGGGATGGGGGTGTCACAGGCAAAGAAAAAGGGCGGCCCGAAGGCCGCCCTCGATCTTGTCCCCCTTGCGGGCGATCAGCGCGAATAGAACTCGACGACGAGGTTCGGTTCCATCTGCACCGGATAGGGCACGTCCGACAGGTTGGGCACGCGGACGTAGGTCGCCTTGTTGCCGTCGAACGAGAGATAGTCCGGGATTTCGCGCTCGGCCGAGGCCAGCGCTTCCATCACCAGGGCCATTTCCTTGGCGCGGGCGGTCAGCTCGATCACGTCGCCGACCTTCACCTGATAGGAGGCGATGTTGACGCGGCGACCGTTCACCTTCACGTGGCCGTGGTTCACGAGCTGGCGGGCGGAGAACACGGTCGGCACGAACTTCAGGCGGTAAACGACGGCGTCGAGGCGACGCTCCAGCAGGCCGACCAGGTTCTCACCGGTGTCGCCCTTGCAGCGCACGGCTTCCGCATAGAGGTTGCGGAACTGCCGTTCCGTGATGTTGCCGTAGTAGCCCTTGAGCTTCTGCTTGGCGACCATCTGGGTGCCGAAGTCGGAAACCTTGCCCTTGCGGCGCTGGCCGTGCTGGCCAGGGCCGTATTCGCGCTTGTTGACCGGGCTCTTGGGACGACCCCAGAGGTTTTCGCCCAGACGACGGTTGATCTTGTACTTCGCTTGAACGCGCTTGCTCATGTTTCCGTAGCCGCCAGCTCTTCCGCAGTTTCGCGTCCCGCACCGGGCGGGTAGGATCCATAAAACGACGAGCCGGGATGTTCCCCACCCCGGCGTAGGTCGCGCACTATAGAGCGGCAGACCCAAATGTCAAACCCGTTTCAACGGTGCGAGATCCATTGAACGGCACGGGCACCGCGGTGGCCCCGGGGAACGGTCCGTGCCCCCGAGAGGCGCACTGCGCGGCCGTTTTCCGGGCACCAAGAGACCTGCTCTCGCTCAGGCGAACGCCATCTCAAGTGGTGCCGTCGGGCTGCCGTCCGTAGTCCGGATTCCGATTCCCGGGACCGGCCGTCTTGCGATCGAACTCCGGCCGGCTGCAAGCTGGTCGGCGCGGGGGCTGTCGGTTCGGCCGTTCCTGGCACGGCGGCGGATGGCGGCAGGGGGCCGAGCCGCCACCCGCAGGCACGCTGCTGCTGATCGGCTGGCACGGGCCCGGGCGCGGTCGATTGGGGGCGCGCCGCCGGCCGTGCGGGCGATCCTGACGCAGGCGCCGGCCGCGCGCTTCTGCCTGACCTTTCTGGACCCCGCCCGCCCGCGGCGCCTGCTCTCGACCAGCCCGCCTGGGGCTACCAGGCGCAAGTCGCTCTATTGTCGCCGCCGGACGTGGTCCCGCCGGTCGACGCCGGGACGGTCGCGGCACTGCTGACGGACGACTGGATCGGCGCCGCGGCGGCCCTGTCAGAGAAAGGCGCGGCGGGCGCCCTAGCCGACGCCGATGTCGCCGGCCTGTGGCTGGCGGAGGGCCGGGTGGCAGAGGATCCGCTCGAAATCATCGAGGCGGCCACCCGAAGCCACGGCCTGCCCCCGACGATCGCCGGCGAAGATCGCTTCGCCGATCTCTTGTCGGGCGCATAACGCCGCAGGGCCTGTCGACGCCAAAGGTGGATTGACAGGCACAAATGCCGACACTATGTTCCCGGCCTCGTCGCGACGATCCCGCTGGGGGATAGTTTAGCGGTAGAACCCCGGACTCTGACTCCGGTAGCTCTGGTTCGAATCCAGGTCCCCCAGCCAATCGCCTCTACAGGTCGCGCCGTCTCACCGAAAATCCCGTACAGGGCCCTGTGCCCGGCGCCACAGATGGATGGCGAGGACGAGCATCCACGCGACCATCAGGATGGCGCCCGCGGGCAGGGTGAAGAGCATCAGCCAGCCGGCAACCAGCATGTCATAGAGCAGCGGGCCGGCGTCCACGCCGAGAATCGGGCAGGGATGCGGGTTGCCTTCGTTCAGGATGCAGCCCTGGAAATCGGCGATCCAGGCAGCAGTGAAGACGGAAGCGAGCGGCATCAGGGTGAAGACCGCGATGGCGACGAGCGCCCCGCCATAGGCCAGGGCCAGCCTGCGCCCGCTCCATGCCGGTGGTTTGGCCATCTCGCGCCCCGGCTGCCGTTTCAGTCGGTGAAGGCGAAGACGCTGGCGTCATAGACGAGACCGATCTCCTCGCCCCCCGGCGCCGTCACGCGGAGCGCCGTCCACTCTTCCTCGGCTTCCGGCCCATTGTCGATCACCGAGACATTGCCGAGTTGCAGCGGCCGATAGCGCCCGGCCGGCGCCGGGACACAGTTCCCGCCGGAGAGCGCCCGCAGCAGCGCGGCACGCAGGGCTTGCGGTTCCTTCTCGTACAGATGGGCCTTCTCGACGATCGAGACGACAAAAGTCGCCGCCTCGTAGCTCGGGCAGCGATAGCCGCGGTGATAGTTGCCGTGGGGCTTGCCGGTCAGTTCGATCATACCGTCCAGCGCGTGGCCCGGCGCCGCCACCCATGCCGCGAGCGGATCCTTCGCGTCTTCCGTTGCGCCTGACGGGGGATCGAAGGTCGCCAGCGTAAAGCCGCGATCGCCGGTGACCGTCATCACGCCGCCGTCGCAGCGGCGAAGGAAATGCTCGTAACTGTGCGTGGTCTCGGTCTGTTGCAACTCGGGCCGGAACTTGCCGTTGTGGAACCAGAGGGTCGAATCATAGAGCGCCGTGGCGCCGTCGACCCGCTCGACGCCCTTGGTCTCGAGGGCGACTTCCCGCGTGTCGCCATTGGCGTCGACGGTTCTGGGCGTCACCTGCTTGCGGTCTTCCGCAGCGGCGAGGTCGAGCGCCGCGGCGCAGGCCTGAGGCGACTCGAAGGTCCTGGTTTCCGGCGGGACCGGCAATTGCCCGCTGGCTTCCGCCGGCAGCGCCAGATGCAGGGCTGCCGCCCAGGCCGTGGCCAGGGCGGCGCCGAGTTTCGCTGTCTCCATGACACCCCGCTCCCGAATGATCGCCCCTGTTGTCGCTGCCGACGAGGGCAGCGGTCAACGACGGGCGGCGTACCGGTACGCCTTCGGGAGCGATGCGCGGGCGTTCAGCGACGGGACGCGCCGACCAGCTTCCAGAGGCCGGGCACCAGCAGGGCGGCGAGGGCGAGCTTCAGGGCGTCGCCGATCAGATAGGGGGTCAGGCCCCAGGCGATCGTCTGTTCCCAGGGCGTGGCGAAGCGGGTCGCATCGAACAGGCCGCCGGCCACCAGGTGATGCAGCCAGAGCAGGCCGGGGACATAGATCAGCACATTGCCGACCAGCAGGGTGAGCGCCATGCCGGCGATGCTGCGGTCGAAGCCGCGGCGGGCGGCATGGCCGAGTGCCAGCGCCGCCACCACCCAGCCGGCCAGATAACCGCCGGTGCCGCCCAGCATGTAGGCGAGCCCGTTGTTGCTCGCCGAGGACCCGGCGAAGACGTCGAAACCGAGGGCACCGATCGCCAGATAGCCGAGGATGGTGGCAAGGCCCAGCCGGGGCCCGTAGGCGACCCCGATGGTGAGTACGGCGAAGGTGCCGAGGGTGACCGGCACCGGCGATGGCCACATCGGCACGCCGATCTTGGCGGCGAGGCTGAGGGCCACGATGCCGAGCACGGCGAGGCCGAGGCGCCGGGCCTGCAGCATCGCCCCTTCGGCCGGCCAGGCCGCTTCGGCGAGCACGGGTCTGATGGCGGTATCGGTCATTACTGATCCTCCTGAACGAACGCTTGCGCTTCCGGCGCGGCGGCCGGCCCTCAGGCGGTCTTTTCCGCCTTCAGGCCCAGCCGGTCCTCGACCGCGCGGCGCATGATGAATTTCTGCACCTTGCCGGTCACGGTCATCGGGAACTCTGCCACGAATTCGACATAGCGGGGGATCTTGTGGTGCGCGATCTTCCCGCGGCAGAAATCGCGGAGGTCATCGGCCGTCATCGCCTCGCCGGATCGCAGCACGACCCAGGCGCAGAGTTCCTCGCCATATTTCGAATCGGCGACGCCGAAGATCTGCACCGCCTGGATCTTCGGATGGGTGAAGAGGAATTCCTCGATCTCGCGGGGATAGAGGTTCTCGCCGCCCCGGATCACCATGTCCTTGATGCGGCCGACGATGTTGCAATAGCCCTCGTCGTCGATCGTGGCGAGGTCGCCGGTGTGCATCCAGCCGGCGGCATCGACCACCTCGGCCGATTTCTCGGCATCGTCCCAATAGCCGAGCATGACCGAATAACCGCGGGTGCAGAGTTCGCCCGCCTGGCCGCGCGGCACGACGCGGCCTTCGGTATCGACGATCTTCACCTCGAGGTGGGGATGGATGCGGCCGACGGTGGAGACGCGGCGTTCCTCGGGGTCGTCGGTGGCGCTCTGGAAGCTCACCGGGCTGGTCTCGGTCATGCCGTAGGCGATGGTGACGTCGCGCATGTTCATGCGGGAGGTGACCTTGCGCATCACCTCGATCGGGCAGGGCGAGCCGGCCATGATGCCGGTGCGGAGCGAGCCGAGATCGAAGCTGGCGAAATCCGGATGGTCCAGCTCGGCGATGAACATGGTCGGCACGCCGTAGAGCGCGGTGCATTTCTCGGCCTGGACGGTCGCCAGCGCCGCCGCCGGGTCGAAGCCCTCGCCCGGATAGACCATGGCGGCGCCATGGGTGACGCAGGCGAGGTTACCCATCACCATGCCGAAGCAATGGTAGAGCGGTACCGGGATGCAGACCCGGTCGGCCGCGGTCAGGCGCAGCGCGCGGCCGACGAAATAGCCGTTGTTCAGGATATTGTGGTGGGTCAGCGTGACGCCCTTGGGCGAACCCGTGGTGCCGCTGGTGAACTGGATGTTGATCGGGTCGTCGAACTGGAGTTCGCCCGAAAGGGCCGCCAGCGCCTCGCGCTCGGCCGCCCCGCCGAGGCCGGCGACGTCGTCGAAGGCGATCGTGCCCTCGACCTTCGGCCCGCCGATCTGGATCACGATGCGGAGCCTGGGCAGGCGCCCTGCCGCGAGCTTGCCGGGGACTGCCGTGGCCAATTCGGGGGCCAGGGTCTGGACCATGGCCATGTAATCGCTGGTCTTGAAGGCGGTCGCGGTGACCAGGGCGGTGCAGCCGACCTTGTTCAGGGCGAATTCCAGCTCGGACAGGCGATAGGCCGGGTTGATGGTGACCAGGATCAGGCCGGCCTTGGCGGCGGCGAATTGGGTCAGGGTCCATTCGGCGCGGTTGAGCGACCAGATGCCGATCCGGTCGCCGCGCTGGAGCCCCAAGGCGAGCAGGCCGGCCGCGAAGGCGTCGGCGCGATCCCGCAGCTCGGCCCAGGTCCAGCGGATGTCCTGCGACGGTGAGACCAGGGCTTCCTGGCCGCCCCAGGCGGCCGCGGCATGGTCGAGGGCCTGGCCGATGGTGCGGCCGAGCAGGGGGACGTCGGAAATGCCGGAAACATAGCTCGCTGTGGTCTCAGCCATTTTTTCCTCCCGAGAGCTTGTTCTTTCTGACGGCGGCCTAGCCCGAAGTCGCCGCGATGTGATCCGTCATGAAGGCTTCCGCCCGTTCGAGGGCGGCGAGGTCGAGCCCGGTATCCCAGCCCTCCGCCGCCAGCCTGCGGGCGAGCGCCAGGGTCGAGACATTGCCCTTGGCGCCCGGGGCATAGGGGCAGCCGCCCAACCCGCCGATGGCGCTGTCGAAGGTGCGGATGCCGTAACCGAGCGCGACCGCGACATTGTCGAGGGCGCGGCCGCCGGTGTCGTGGAAATGACCGGCCAGGCTCTCCGGCGCGATCGAACGGGTGAGCGAGGCGAGCAGAAGATCGACCGTTTCCGGCGTGGCGCGGCCGATGGTGTCGCCGAGGGAGACTTCGTAGCAGCCCATGGCGAGCAGGTCGGCGGTGACCCGGGTGACCGCCGCGGGCGCCACCGGCCCGTCATAGGGGCATTCGACCACGCAGGAGACATAGCCGCGCAGCGGCACGCCGGCCGCCCAGGCCGCCTCCGCCACCGGGGCGAAGCGCGCCAGGCTCTCGGCGATCGAGCAGTTGATGTTCTTCCGGCTGAAGCCTTCGGAGGCGGAAGCGAAGATCGCCACCTCGTCGGCGACGGCCGCCATGGCCGCCTCGAAACCGCGCAGGTTCGGGGTCAACACGGCATAGCGGATGCCGGGCGCCCGCCGTATGCCGGCCATCACGTCGGCGGCATCGGCCATCTGCGGCACCCATTTGGGCGAGACGAAACTGATCGCCTCGATCCGCGTCAGGCCGGTTTCGGACAGGAGGTCGATCAGGGCGATCTTGTCCGCGGTCGGCACGAAGCCGGCCTCGTTCTGCAAGCCGTCGCGCGGGCCGACTTCGTAGATGGTGACGGGCTCAGACAAGGCTGTCCTCCACCGCTGCGCCTTCGGCCGCCTGCGGGGCGAAATCGACCAGCAGGGTGCCGTCGTCGACCGTATCGCCCACCTTGCAATGCACGGCCTCGACCACGCCGTCGGCGGCGGCGCGCAGGCTGTGCTCCATCTTCATCGCCTCCATGACGACCAGGATGTCGCCCTTGGCGACCGTGCTGCCCGCCGTCACGGGGACCGAGCGCACGACGCCGGTCATGGGCGCCACGATCCGGTTTTCCGCCGCCCCGCCGGTCCGTTCGATCGCCAGCGGGTCGATCAGGGCGAAATCGGTGATCCTGCCGCCCAGCAGCACGGAGACCGCGTCGCCGACATGGGCCACTTTGGCGTCGAGGTTGCGCCCGCCCTGGCGTGCCCGCAAGCCGTCCGCGCTGCAAGAGACCGCCTCGAAGACGGTGGAACGTCCGCCGTCCTCGACCGCGATCCGGCCGGGGCCGAGCAGGCGAAGGTCGCGCGCGACGAGGTCGCCGCCCGAGACGAATTCGATCCGCACCGTCCCGGTATCCCACAGGCGGAAGCCGAACTGCGGCCGTGCCGGGTCGAGGTCGAGCGCCGTCATCGCCGCGAACAGGATGGCGGCATCGTCCGGCGGGGCGACGTGGGTCAGCGCCTCCTGCTTCCGCCCGATCAGGCCGGTGTCCATCCGCCCCTCGGCGAAATCGGCGTCGCGGCAGAGCGCCTGGAGGAAGCCGAGGTTGGTCGCGGTGCCGGCGACATGGGTCGCGGCCAGGGCCTGGCGCAGGCGGGACAGCGCCTCCGCCCGGCTCGGGCCTTGGGCCGTGAGCTTGGCGATCATGGGATCGTAATGGGCACTGATGCGGTCGCCGGCGCGGACGCCGGTGTCGATCCGGGCGCCATCGGGGAAGGCGACGTGGAGCAGGGGGCCGGGGGCGGGCAGGAAGCCCTTGGCCGGATCCTCGGCATAGAGGCGGGCTTCGAAGGCGTGGCCGTTCAGGGGGATCTCGTCCTGCGCCAGCGGCAGCGGCTCGCCCGCGGCGACGCGGAGCTGCCATTCGACGAGGTCGAGGCCGGTGATCGCCTCGGTCACCGGATGCTCGACCTGAAGCCGCGTGTTCATCTCCATGAACCAGAAGCCGTCGGGGCGGAGCGGGCCGGAACCGTCGACGATGAATTCGATCGTGCCGGCATTGTGATAGGCGACCGCCTTGGCGGCCTTGACCGCCGCCGCGGTCATGGCGGCGCGCACCTCGGCGGTCATGCCGGGGGCGGGGGCTTCCTCGATCACCTTCTGGTGGCGGCGCTGCAGGGAACAGTCGCGCTCGTAGAGGTGCACGACATTACCGAAGCGGTCGCCGAAGACCTGGACCTCGATATGGCGCGGGCTGGTCACATAGCGCTCGATCAGCACGGCGCCGTCGCCGAAACTGGCGCGGCCCTCGCGCTGGGCGCCTTCCAGCGCGGCGGCGAAATCGGCCGGCTTCTCGACCAGCCTCATACCTTTACCGCCGCCGCCCGCGCGCGCCTTGATCAGCACGGGATAGCCGATCTTGTCCGCCTCGGCGGCCAGGAAGCCGGCATCCTGCCGCTCGCCGTGATAGCCGGGCACGACCGGAACGCCGGCCTCGACCATCAGCGCCTTGGCCGCGTCCTTGAGCCCCATGGCGCGGATCGAGGCGGGCGAGGGGCCGATGAAGGTGAGGCCGGCCGCTTCGACCGCTTCGACGAAGCCGGGATTCTCGGACAGGAAGCCGTAGCCCGGGTGGATCGCCTCCGCCCCCGTGGCCAGTGCCGCTTCGATGATGCGCTCGCCCTTGAGATAACTCTCGGCCGCCGGGGCCGGGCCGATGTACACGGCCTCGTCGGCCAGCGCCCGGTGGCGGGCGTCGCGGTCGGCATCCGAATAGACGGCGACGGTACCGATGCCCATGCGGCGCGCGGTGTCGATCACCCGGCAGGCGATTTCGCCCCGGTTGGCGATCAGGATCTTCTGGAACATCCGCCCCTCCTCACATGCGGAACACGCCGAAGCGCGTTTCCTCGATGGGCGCATTCAGCGCCGCGCGGAGCGACAGGGCGACCACGTCGCGGGTCTGGCGCGGGTCGATGATGCCGTCGTCCCACAACCGCGCCGAGGCATAGAGCGGGTGCGACTGGGTTTCGAACTGGTCGATCACGGGCTGCTTGAGGGCGGCCTCTTCTTCCGCACTCCAACTGCCGCCGCGGGCTTCGACGGCGGCGCGCCGCACGGTCGCCAGAACGCCGGCCGCCTGTTCGCCGCCCATGACCGAGATCCGGGCATTGGGCCACATCCACAGGAAGCGCGGGCCATAGGCGCGGCCGCACATGCCGTAATTGCCGGCCCCGAAGGAGCCGCCGACGATCACGGTGACCTTGGGCACCGCCGCGGTCGAGACCGCATTGACCAGCTTGGCGCCGTCGCGCGCGATGCCGCCCGCCTCGTATTTCGAGCCGACCATGAAACCGGTGATGTTCTGCAGGAACAGGAGCGGGATCTTGCGCTGGCAGCAGAGGCCGATGAAATGGGCGCCCTTCTGCGAGCTTTCGGAAAACAGCACGCCGTTGTTGCCGAGGATGCCCACGGGAATGCCGTCGATATGGGCGAAGCCGCAGACCAGCGTGGTGCCGAAGCGCTCCTTGAATTCCTCGAAGTCGGAGCCGTCGACGATCCGCCCGATCACTTCGCGGATGTCGTAGGGCGTGCGGGCATCGGCCGGCACCACGCCCAGGATCTCTTCCGGGTCCATGGCCGGCGGCACGGACGGACGGAGCGGAATCGCCGGTGCGGGGGGCTGGCCCAGGTTGCGTACCGCCTGGCGGGCCAGGGCGATGGCATGGGCATCGTTTTCCGCCAGA
>NZ_JBAZKR010000109.1:0-11699 GCF_041650655.1 Zavarzinia sp. | reverse complement strand
CCGGGGACCAGCGTCTTGTCGCCGATCCTGACCGGCGGGAAGGGGCTGCCGGAAGCGAAGATGGCCCGGCCTTCGGACCATTTGTAGGCTTCTTCGGCCGTGCATTCGGCGTGGCTGGTCGGATTCGAATAGGGGAAGATGATCGGACGTTCGTTGATCCGCGCCATCGCCTCGATCACTTCCTGGGTGAAGGCCTTGGCCACGGCGGAGACGCCGATGATGCCGGTCGGCTTCAGCACCTCGACCGCCTGGGCGAAGTCGCGCAATTGCTCGCCCTTGTGGGCGAAGGGGCGCTGGAAGGGGGCGAGGTCGTTGCGGTCGGCGACGACCAGGCCGTTGATGTCGTAGAGGTGGCAGCGCGCCCGCGCTTCTTCGAGCGGCAGACCCGCCTGATGCATCACCTGGGACAGGAGATTGGCGATGCCGGTGCCGGCCGAACCGGCGCCCAGGAAGAGGAAACGCTGCTCGGTCAGCGGCTTGTGGGTGATGCGCAGCGCCGCCAGCACGCCCGCGACGGCGACGCCGGCCGTGCCCTGGATGTCGTCGTTGAAGCAGGACACGCGGTTCCGGTAACGCTCCAGCAGCGGCACCGCGTTCACATTGGCGAAATCCTCGAACTGGATGCAGCAACGCGGGAAGACTTCCTGCACCGCCATGACGAATTCCTCCAGGAAGTCGTCATATTCCTTGCCCCGCACGCGCGCCTGCTTCAGCCCCATGTAGAGCGGGTCGCGCAGCAGGCCCTCGTTGTTGGTACCGACGTCGATCAGCACCGGCAGGGTCATGCGCGGCGGCACGCCGGCGCAGGCGGTATAGAGGTTGAGCTTGCCGATCGGAATGCCCATGCCGTTGGTGCCGAGGTCGCCGAGGCCGAGGATCCGCTCGCCGTCGGTCACCACGATGAAGCGGATGTCCTTTTCCGGCCAGTGGCGCAGGATCTCCGCGATGCGGCCCTTGCGGTTGATGCCGAGGTAGATGCCCTTCGGCCGGCGCATGATATGGCCGTAGGTCTGGCAGGCGGCGCCCACGGTCGGGGTATAGACGATCGGCATGAAGCGGACCGGGTCCGACATGATCGTCTTGTAGAAGAGCGTGCGGTCGTTGTCGGCGAGCGACTGCAGGAAGATGTAGCGCCCCATGTCAGTCGACTTCTTGGAGAGCTGGAGCATGGTCCGCTTCAGCCGGTTCTCCTCGGTGTCGATCCCTTCGGGCATCAGGCCGATCAGGCCGAAGGCTTCGCGCTCCTCCTCGGTGAAGGCCGTGCCCTTGTTCAGGCGCGGGTTCTGCATGAGGTCCATGCCTGTCGGGAGGTCCGGCGACGGCGTTGCCTTCTTGGTCATCGGTCTTTTCTTTCGTCTGGGCCCGGACACGTCCGGGCTCGGGCCCAGACGCGGCGACCTGGCCGCAGAGGTAGTGGACGGCGCGATCTCACGCAACCGTGCACTTGGTCTAATTCGCGCCGTTCGCGCCAACACCATGCACAAATGAAAAGGGGCGCCCGCCGGGGCGCCCCTCGCCATGCGATTTCGCAGGAACTTACTTCGCGCGCTCGATCGCTTCGAGGATCAGCTTCTTCGATTCCTCGGGGCCGACCCACTTCACGATGGTGACCCACTTGCCCTTTTCCAGGTCCTTGTAGTGCTGGAAGAAGTGGGCGATCTGCTCGCACAGGATGGCCGGCAGATCCTCGTAGGACTTCACGTCCTTGTAGAAGGGGTGCAGCTTGTCGACCGGCACGGCGATGATCTTCTCGTCGGCGCCCGCCTCGTCTTCCATCAGCAGGGCGCCGATCGGGCGCGCGCGGATGATCGAGGCGGCGGCGACCGGCGACTGGCCGATCACGATCACGTCCGCCGGGTCGCCGTCGCCCGACTTGGTGTGCGGGATGAAGCCGTAGTTGCCCGGGTAATACATCGCCGTGTGCAGGAAGCGGTCGACGAAGAGCGCGCCCGATTCCTTGTCCAGCTCGTATTTGACCGGCACGCCGCCCTGCGGGATTTCGATCACGACGTTGATGTCGTCCGGCGGGTTCTTGCCGATCGCGACCTTGCTGATGTCCATTGCGGTCCCCGATTCACCTGAAAAGCGGCGCGGACCTTAGCGCTTGTCGCGGCGGAAATCATCTAGCCAATAGCAGTATCACCACACTGCCGACGATCAGGCCGGCGCCGGCATATTCGAGCCGGCTCGGACGCTCGCGAAAAACGAAGACGGTGAGCAGGATGGTGAAGACGATTTCGACCTGCGCCAGCGCCCGGACATGGGCCACGGGTTCCAGCGTCATGGCGAAGAACCAGCCGAGCGAGCCGACCACCGACAGGATGCCGACCGTCGAGGCCGGCCGCCAGGCGCGGTTCAGGGCGCCGGCCAGCGCCGCCCGGTCGAACACCAGCAGGAAGAGACCCATCACCACCGTCTGCATCGCCGTGATGGCGCAGAGCGTGACCGCGGCGGCGATGAAGGGGTCGGCCGCCGGCAGTCGAAGGGCGGCGGAACGGATCGCCATCGAACAGAGCGCGAAGAACAGGCCGGAGGCGAGGCCATAGACGGTCGCCGGCTCCCGCCAGGCGGTGCCGAGCTTGCGCCAGCCGTCCGCCTGGCGGCCGACCGCCAGTGCCACCAGGCCGACGAAGCCGACCGCGACCGCGACCCAACCGCCCCCGCTCAGACCTTCGCCCATGAACAGGGTGGAGAGCACGGCGGCCTGGATCGTCTCGGTCTTGGAAAAGGTCGTGGCGGCAGTGAAATTGCGCAGCGTATAGGCGTGGATCAGGCAGCCGGTCGCCACGATCTGCATCAGTCCGCCGGCCAGGCCGAAGAGGAAGAAGCCGGCATCCGCCCGGGGCAGTTCGACGCCACCGAACGCCATGCCGCCGACCAGCAGGGCCGCCAGCGGCGCACCATAGAAATAGCGCGCGAAATGCGCCCCGCTCTGGCCGATCACCCCGGTCAGGTGTTTCTGCTGGGCGGTGCGCAGGCTCTGCAAGCCGGCGGCCGCCACGGTCACCGGCACCCATAAGCCGAACATGATGGCTCTCCTTCGTATCCGGCGATCATCGGCGCCGCCCGCGCCGCCGTCCAATCGTCGCTTGTGTCTTTGACATAAGAAATTCTAATGTCATGCGATGTCGCGCCGGCTCCCGCCCCTCAATGCCCTGCGCGCCGCCGAGGCGGTCTTCCGGCTGGGCGGTGCCGGCCCGGCGGCGCGCGCCCTGAACGTCTCCCAGCCGGCGGTGAGCCAGCAGCTCCGCCTGCTCGAGGCCGATCTCGGGCAAGTGCTGTTCCGGCGCCACCGCGGCCGCCTGGTGCCCACCGCGGCGGGCGCCCTGCTGCTGCCCCGCCTGACCCAGGCCTTCGACCAGATCGCGGAGGCGGTCGCCCTGGTCGATGCGGCGGGCGGCGCCTCGCTCACCGTCGCCCTGCTGCCGACTTTCGCCATGCGCTGGCTGATCCCCCGGCTCGGCGATTTCCAGGAGCGTTTCCCGGCGATCGACCTCCGCCTGGCGACCTCCCAGGCCCCGGTCGAGAAATTGCGCGAGGGCACGGCCGATCTCGCCATCCTGCTCGGCACTTCGGCCAACGACTGGCCGGGGCTCGAAGCCGTGCCCCTGATGCCGGAAGACATGTTCCCGGTCGCCGCCCCCGCCCTCGCCGGCCGCCTGCACGGCCCGCAGGACCTCGCCCTGGTGCCGCGGCTGGTGGTCGACTCGCCGGTCCGGGCGCGGGATTGGGATCTCTGGCTGGCGGCGGCCGGGCTGGCCGACCTGGTGCCCGCCTCGATCCGCCGTTTCGAGTCCTCGGCCCAGGCGCTCTCGGCCGCGGCGGCCGGGCTCGGCGTCGCCTTGGCGCACCGCCCCTTCGTCGCGGACGATCTCGCCGCCGGCCGGCTGGTGCAGCCTTTCGCCCTGACCGTGGCGGGACCGGAAGCCTATTTCCTGGCCTGGCGCCCGGGCCGCGCCCAGGGCGAAGGCCAACGCCGCTTCCTGACCTGGGTCAAGGCAGCGGCATCGGCCGGGGCGCAGATTGGCGCCGCCTCAGAACATGCCGGAGCCGGGTGATGAAGGACCTTCCGCTGCCCAAAGTCTACCAGCTCCTGGAACCCGGCCCGGTCGCCCTGCTGGTCACCGCCAAGGACGGCAAGCCCAATGTCATGACCATGTCCTGGCACATGATGGTGGAATTCGAGCCGCCGCGGATCGCCTGCGTGGTCAGCGGCGCCGACTATAGTTTCGACGCCCTGGTCACGACGCGGCAATGCGTGATCGCCCTGCCCGACGCCGAAATGGCGGAGCGCGTGGTCGGCATCGGCAATTGCAGCGGCCGCGAGGTCGACAAATTCCGCCGCTTCCACCTGAAGACGGCACCGGCGGCGACGGTCGAAGCGCCGCTGCTGACCGAATGTTTCGCCAATATCGAATGCCGGGTGATCGACGCCCGGCTGGTCAAGAAGTTCAACCTCTTCGTGCTCGAAGCGACCAGGGCCTGGGGCGATGCCGACAAGCCCTGGCCGCGCACCATCCACCACCGCGGCTGGGGCGAATTCGTGCTCGACGGCGAAGTGGTCACCATTCCTTCCGCCATGCGCTGACGGCAGCCCCGCCTGCGGGCGGCGCATTTGTCCCGCGGCCCGTTTGCCCGGATGTTTTTGTATCACCTGATACAGAACCGAGGGACGCTGCCGTGATCGAGCTTTTCTACTGGCCGACGCCGAACGGCCACAAGATCACCCTCTTCCTCGAAGAGGCGGGCCTGCCCTACCGGATCCATCCGGTCGACATTTCGGCGGGCGACCAGTTCAAGCCGGAGTTCCTGGCGATCTCGCCCAACAACCGGATGCCGGCGATCGTCGATACCGAACCGGCCGATGGCGGCGAGCCCCTCTCGGTCTTCGAATCCGGCGCGATCCTGCTCTATCTCGCGGAAAAGACCGGCCAATTCCTCCCCACCGACCTGCGCGGGCGGAAGACCGTGCTGGAATGGCTGTT
The DNA here is from genome assembly GCF_041650655.1 of Zavarzinia sp. Lineage (GTDB taxonomy): Bacteria > Pseudomonadota > Alphaproteobacteria > Zavarziniales > Zavarziniaceae > Zavarzinia. The sequence goes on along the minus strand of NZ_JBAZKR010000109.1, from coordinate 6,714 downwards.
CTGGCAGATGGGCGGCCTCGGCCCCATGGCAGGGCAGAACCACCATTTCAACCGCTACGCCCCCGAGAAGATCCCCTATGCGATCGAGCGCTACATCAAGGAGACCAACCGCCTCTACGGCGTGCTCGACCGCCGGCTGAAGGGGCGCGCCTTCATCGCGGGCGACGCCTTCACCATTGCCGACATGGCCTGCCACCCCTGGATCGCCCTTTGGCAATACCAGAGCCAGGACCTCGACCAGTTCCCCGAGGTGAAGCGCTGGTTCGAGGCGGTGATGGCGCGGCCTGCCGTCGCCCGCGCCTATGAGCTGGGCAGGGACCTGTCCAAGCGCCCGGCGGTGACCGAGGAAGGCAAGAAGATCCTGTTCGGCCAAACCGCTGCCACCTTGGCGGCCAACCGCCCGGGCAACTGACCGTGGCGGTCGAGGGTATCGGCCTCGCCGTCCGGGCGCCCGCCCGGGTCCGGCCGCGCTATGCGGCCCTCGCCGGCATGGCGGGCAATCTCGTCTCGATCGGGCTCGCCCGTTTCGCCTATACGCCGCTGATCCCGGCGCTGATCGGCGCCGGCTGGTTTTCGGCCGGCGACACGGTGGCGTTGGGGGCGGCCAATTTCGCCGGCTACCTGGCCGGCGCCCTGTTCGGCCGCGCCATCGCCGCGGGCTTCGGCAACCGGGCGACGCTCCGCTTCATGATGGTGCTGGCGAGTGCCGCCTTTTTCGCCTGCGCCGAGCCGGTCTCGCTCACCTGGTTCTTCCTCTGGCGTTTCGCCTCGGGCCTGGCCGGCGGGGTGATCATGGTCCTGGTCGCTTCGACCGTGCTGCCCCATGTGGCGCCGGCCCGGCGCGGCACCGTCTCTGGCGTGATCTTCCTCGGGCTCGGGCTCGGCATCGTCGCCGCGGGCACGCTGGTACCCTTCCTGCTCCGCTTCGGCCTGGGCCAGACCTGGATCGGTCTCGGCGTCCTCTCGGGCGCCCTGACCGCCTTCGCCTGGTTCGGCTGGCCGGCGGGGCCGCCGCCGGTCTCTGCCGACGACGTGCCGACCGCGTCCACCCTGCCGCACAACCGGGGGCTGCGACTGCTCTATGTCGAATATGGCATGACCGGCCTCGGCCTGGTGCCGACCATGGTGCTGCTGGTCGATTACGTCGCCCGCGGCCTCGGCCGGGGGGCCGAACTCGGCTCGCTCACCTGGGTCTCTTTCGGCGTCGGCGCCACGCTGGGGCCGGTTGTCTGCGGCCGCATCGGCGATCGTTTCGGCTTCGGCCCGGCCTATCGGGTCGCCTTCCTGCTGGCGGCCGGCGGCAGCGCCGTGCTGGCGCTCAGCACCGACCTCGCCGCCATCGCCGCCGCCGCGGCCCTGATGGGGGCGCTGACGCCGGGCACGGTCACCCTGATGCTGGGCCGGCTGACCGAGCGCCTGCCGGGCGACCCGGGCGAACAGCGTGCCGCCTGGAGCCGCGCGACCTCCGCCTTCGCCCTGGTCCAGGCCCTCGCCGGCTATGGCTATGCCCTGCTCTTCACGGCGAGCGGCGAGGATTACGCCCTGATCTTCGCCCTCGGCTCGGCTGCCCTGGTGGCCGGCTTCCTGGCCGATTTCCTGCCCGGCGGCCGCTGGCGGGGGGAAGCCTAGCGCAGCCCGGCCGTCAGCGCTGAGCCGCGAAGCCGCGGCGCAACAGGTCGAGGGTGCGGTCGATATGCTCCGCCTCGAGGCGGCAGGCGAGATCGACATCGCGGGCCAGCGCCGCCTCGACCACCGCCTTGTGTTCGGCATGGACATCGCGCGGCTCGACCCGCTTGGCGAGCGCGATCCGCCGATAGCGCTCCGCCTGCTGGAACAGAATGCCGTGCATGTGCTTCAGCCAGCGCGACGGGCAGGCGGCGATCAGGGTGAGATGGAAATCGCGGTTCCGTTCCTCGAATTCGTCGCGCAGGTCGCCCGCCCCTTCGGCGAGCTTTTCCTCGACCTTGGACAGGCGGTGGAAAGCGCCGACCAGCGCCCCTTCCCAAGCGTCGTCGCCATAGAGGATCGACTGGCGCAGGGCCTCGACCTCGATCAGGCGGCGTGCGGCGGTGAGATCGGCGAAATCGTCGAGCGAAATATCGGCCACGCGGAAACCGCGCTGCTCCTCTGACGTTACCAGGGCCTCGCCGACCAGGCGGGTCAAGGCCTCGCGCAGGGTCGAGGCGCCGACGCCATAGCGCTCGCGCAGCATCTCGAAGCGCAGCTTCGACCCCGGCGCCAGGTCGCCGTTCAAGATGTCGTGCCGGATCGTACCATAGGCCGCTTCCACGAGGCTGCGCGCCCCGTCCGGCCTGGCCAGGGGACGTGCGACAGCCGCTGAATTCTTGTCCATTCGAAACTTCCCCTCGCGCACAGCGCTAGGATCAAATTGGGTGCAATCTTAGCAAAAACGGAAATTTCCTCAAGAGGATGTCACAGCAATAATTCCGACTACATCTGTTATGCCGTCAAATCCTAAAATCTCGAAAATTTATTGACACCTCCGAGACCCTGGCGCATAAGCGAAACAACGAAACCGGCCAGACAAAAGGTCACGGCCCGGGAGGGAAGGAAGAACGGTCATGAGGGGCGAGTACCCGCGTGCCGCCGGGGCATCGCCCGTCGGCCCCCGGGGCTTGGCGACGGTCCGACCGCGCCGGGAAGCGTCCGCTCATATCGTCGCTATGCGGTAGGGAGAAGACGCTTGGGGAAGAAGACAGATCCGATCCGGCGGGGTTGGAGCGCGCGGAAGCAGCCGGCGTGGGCGGGCTCACTGGCCATTCTCGCCGGCCTGTTGGTGGTGCCTTCGACTGTGCCTGCGGCGGCGGCGGAGCCGGCGGTGGAGATGCGGCTCTATCCCGACAATCTGTTCGGGGCGGCGTTTGCGGGCGGGATCGCGGTCGCGACGGGTTACTACGGCGCGGTTCGCGTCTCGGCCGACGGTGGTGTGGACTGGCAGCCGGTGGAGAGCGGGACGACCGATCTCATTCGCCGGGTGGCAGCGGTGCCGGGCGGGGCGAGTTTCGCGGTGAGCCATCGTGGCCGGATCCTCGAAAGCGATGCCGGCGGTCGCGACTGGCGCGTCATCCATGAGGAAGCCGGTCTCTATCTGCGCGACATTTCCTTTTCGGATGCCCGGAACGGTTTCGCGGTCGGCCACGACGGGGTGATCCTGCACACGGCGGACGGCGGCAAGACCTGGCAGCGCCAGGCGCTGGCCAACTTCACCGGGCGCGACAAGCCGCGCCTGTCGGGCGTCAGTGCGATCGATGCGCAGCATGCCGTCGCGGTCGGCGAATTCGGCGTCGTCGCCCAGACCAGCGACGGCGGGACGACCTGGACGGTCTTGAGCGAGCAGGTCTATCCGACCCTGCTGCAGGTGGCGATCGCCGGCCGGCGCGGCCTGGCGGTCGGCCTGAACGGCACGCTGCTGGCGCTCGACCTCGGGGCCGACGGGACCTGGGCGATCGCACCGATCGCGACCGGCACCAGCCAGCACCTGCTCTCGGTGGCCTTCTCGCCCGACGGGCGGACGGCGTTGATCGGCGGCGCCGGCCTTTTGCTGACGCTGCAGGGCGGCGCCTTCGTGCCGGCCAAGGTGACGCCGGAATTCCCGCTCGGCTATTCCTGGATCGGCGGCGTCGCCATCGCCGCGGACGGCAAGGCGATCGCGGTCGGCCAGGGCGGCGCCATCCTCCATGCCGACAGCACCGGCGGCCTGTTCACGCCAGCCACGACCGGACCTGCCACCGGACCCGAAGCGGTCCAGACCTCGACCGCCAGCCCGCGGGTGACCCCATGATCGCAACCCGAATTGCCGGCTTCGTGCGCCGGCGCGCCCTCTTCATCGCCGCAGGCATGATCGCGCTCACCGGCTTCCTCGGCTACAGCTCGTTCACCCAGCTCTCGCTCAAGGTGGTGCTGGAGGCGATGCTGCCGATCCATCACCCGAACGTCGAGCTGATGGCCAAGTTCGGCGCCCAGTTCGGCGGTGCCAACACGACCCTGATCATGGTCGAGAACACCGAGGGCACGATCTACAACGAGAAGTTCATGGCGGCCTACAAGCGGGTGGCCGACGAGATCTTCTTCTACCCGACGGTGCAGCGCCACCTGGTGCAGGCGCTGACGCTGCGCAAGACCAAGGCGATCGTCGGCTCGGCCGGGCGCATCGACATCAATGCGATCGCCTGGCCCGACCTGCCGCGCGCGCCCGAGGAATGGGCGAACTTCGAGGCGGCGGTCAAGGGCGCCTACCGCGGCCTGTTGGTCTCGGACGACGAGAAGGCGGGCATGATCATCGCCGACTTCAAGGACGAGACCGATTACGCCGCCCTGGTCACCTTCATCGAGGACCTGGGCCAGAAGGAGGCGGCCAACGGGATCAAGGTCCATATGGTCGGCCGGCCGGTGCTGCTCGGCACGATCTACAACGACCTGGGTGCCACGATCGTGCTGATCGGCATCTCGCTCGTGTTCTCCGGCCTGATCCTCTACGTCTACTTCCGCTCCTGGATGGGCGTGCTGATCCCGATGATGACGGCCACCACGGGCACCCTCTGGGGCACCGGCGTGATGGCCCTGGTGGGTTACAACCTCGACCCCTTGATGATCATCCTGCCGGTCTTCGTCTTCGCCATCGTGCTGTCGCACTGCGTGCAGTTCATGTCGCGCGTGTTCGAGCGGCTGCAGCCGGGCGTGCCCATGGGCGAAGCGGTCGAGGGCGGCCTGGCGCAGGTCTTCGTGCCCAGCCTGACCGCGATCGTGGCGGCGGCCGGCGGCTTCTTCGTCCTGGTGCTGATCGGCGTGCCGAGCCTGCAGGCGCTCGGCATCATCTGCGGCGCCTGGCTGCTGGCGATCGCGCCGGCGCTGGTCTTCACCGCCTCGCTGCTCAGCCTGATGCCGCGGCCGAAGCGCTTCCGCGCCCGCACCACCTGGGTCGAGACGATCTGGCGCATCGCCCGCTTCGACCGCTATCCCCGCGTCATCATCGGCATCACCGTGCTGTGCCTGGCGGGCGGCATCTACGGCTCCAAGTTCGTCGTCATCGGCGATGCCATCGGCAGCCCGATCCTGTGGCCGGAGGCGCGCTACAACCAGGACAACGCGCTGATCAACGACCGCTTCTCGGGCGTCGGCACCGACATCATGCTGGCCTATGTCGAAGGGCCGGACGACACCATGATCCAGCCCGCGACCTATCAGGCGATCGAGGCCTTCTCGCGCTACGTCTGGCAGCACGAGCCCAAGGCGCGCCATGCCCAGAGCCTGGTGCCCATGGTGCAGGCGGTGAACCAGGTGCTCTACGAGGGCGATCCGTCCTACGCCTTCATCCCGGAGACCGCCGACGACGTCGCCTTCAACGTCTATCTGTTCTCCTCCAAGGGCGAGCCGGGCGACTTCAAGGCCTATACCGACGAGACCTATCGGATCGGCAACGTCGCGATCCCGCTCGACGACAAGACCGGCACCACCGTGAAGGAGGTGACCACCCTCGCCCGCAAGTTCATCGCCGACATGCCGGCCCTGCCGAACGGCGCCAAGCTGCTGGTCGCCGGCGGCCAGGTCGGCATCGCGGAAGCGGTGAACACCGAGATCGAGGGCACCAAGGACGAAGTGCTGGTCGCCATCGTGCTGTTCATCGCGGGCTGCATCTATCTCGCCTTCCGCTCGCTGTGGATCACCGGCGTGCTGATCTTCGCGCTGCTGACCTCGACCTTCCTGACCGACACCTTCATGTACCTGATGGGGATCGGCCTCAACATCAACACCCTGCCGCTGGCGGCCCTCGGCGTCGGGCTGGCGGCCGACTACGGCATCTACATCCTGCACCGGGTGCGCGAGGCGCTGGCCGAGGGCGAGAGCTACGAGGACGCGGTGCATCACGCCCTGGCGACCTCGGGCAACGCCGTGATGATCACCGCGATCACCATGATCGCCCCGGTGATGCCCTGGGCCTTCTTCTCGGCGCTGCGCTTCCAGGCCGAGATGGGCGTGCTCCATGCCGTCGTCCTGTTCTTCAACATGCTGGGCGCCCTGATCTTCGTGCCCACCATGGTGCGCATGTTCCGCCCCGCGTCGATCGTCCGGTACGGCCATCGTGGGAGCCGCGCGTTCAAGGTCGAGACCGAACTCATGGGCAAGGCCGCAGAATAATCAGGCAATGGCAGAACCCGGCAGCGACCGGCAAATAGTGGGGCAAGGGGGGTAACATGAAACTGCGCAACATCCTGCTGGCGACGACCATCCTCGGCGCCGCCGCCGGCGGCGCACTGGCCGGCCTCGCCGACGACTTCGGCGACTTCTCGGTCGGCGGCCGCGTCAAGCAAGGCGTCGCCTTCGGCTATTCCGACCTGACCGACGGAATGCTGAAACTGGCCCAGGCCAACTACATCGCCGAGCTCGATACCTCCTGGAAGCCTTCGAAGAACATCGCCGTCACCGGTAACTTCTGGCTGCGCGGCGACTGGGTCGACAGCTGGGGCGGCGACCTGAAAGGTGCCGGCATCCAGAACCCCTACAGTCCGGACGGCCGCCAGCAGTATGGCTACCATTTGAACCGCAAGGGTGGCGGCCGCGACGATCCCTTCGGCAACACGGTGGATCACCAGAACCGTTACCTCGACGACTTCGAGGACGACATGATCCGCGAGCTCGCCGTCAAGATCACCGACGACTACAACCGCTTCGCCATCAAGATCGGCAAGTTCGTGC
>NZ_JBAZKR010000108.1:0-11969 GCF_041650655.1 Zavarzinia sp. | reverse complement strand
GGGGGGCGGGGGGGGGGGGGGGGGGGGGGGGGGGGGGGGCAGGCAGAGAAGGCCGAGCCGCGAAGCGGACGGATTTCGTCCGTCGGCCGCGGCGGCCGATCGGGGTGCCTTCTCGTTTCTGCATTTTCGGCGGCCAGCCGGTTGCGGGCTGGTTGCGGTCGACCTGGCGGGCGCTGGGCGCCGGCCGGATCCGCCGGCTGTGAAGGGCTCGGTGGGAGCCTTCGGTTTCTGCACACTAGCCGGGAGGGGCCGGTGGGCGCCAGCCTCGGAAACTGCTCATGGCCTTCCGGCGCGGGATTCCGGGATCAGGTCTCGTTGTCACCGTCGCCGGCGGCGGCCAGGGCCAGCCTGGCCAGGGCGGGGAGGGATTTGGCGCCGGTCCGGCGCATGATCGCCGCCCGGTGGTTTTCCACCGTGCGTTGGCTGACGCCGAGGTCGGCGGCGATATTCTTGCTGGGATGGCCGGCGAGGACCATGTCCATGATCTCGCGCTGGCGCGGCGTCAGGCAGGCGATATGGTCGGCGGCGGCGGCCTGGAAGGCGTGGCGCTTGCCCGAATCCCGCGCCTCGTCGAGGGCGCGCTCGATCCCCGCCAGCAATTCGTCGCGGCTCACCGGCTTTTCGATGAAGTCGGAGGCGCCGGCCTTGATCGCCTCGACGGCCGAGGGCACGTCGCTGCTGCCGGTGATCATGATCGAGGGTAGGCCCCGGTCGGAGTCCCGCAACTGGCGCAGCAGCTCGATGCCGTTCATCCCCGGCAGATAGGCGTCGACCAGCAGGCAGGCGCCGGGCACCGGCCGATAGGAGGCGAGAAAGTCCTCGCAGCTCGAATAGGTCTCGACCGTCATGCCTTCCGCCTCCAGCAGGGCGCGGAAGCCGTCCCTTATATGGCTGTCGTCGTCGACGATGTAGATGGTCGGCGGCGGGACCGCAGGCTGATCATGGGCCACCGGGTCCGGCAGCAGGCGCTGGATCGCCGCGGTCAGGGCGGGCCGCGAGACCGGTTTGTGCAGGTGGGCGCAATGCGCCAAGGCGATCTCGCGCAGGGTATCGGTCGAGATGTCGCCGGTCAGCATGATGACCGGGGTCCGGTGGTGCAGTCGTTCCCGGAGCGTCTTGGCGAGGCGGAGCCCGTCCAACGTCCCCGGCAGATTATAGTCGGCGAGGATCAGGTCCGGCCGGATCCCGCCCTGGCTCACCAGGTCGAGGGCCGCAGCACCATCGGCCGCCGCCGTGGTGCGGTGCCCCTCCGCGCCGAGCAGTTTCTGGAGCAGGTCGCGGATGTCCGGATCGTCCTCGACCACCAGGATCGTACCGCGGCGGCCGCCATCGCCGGAAGTCGTTGCGTCGGCGACGGCGGCGAGAGGCACCGGCGGCGCGTCCTGCCGTTCGACCCAAATGGTGAAAGCCGAGCCCTTTCCCAGGCGCGACCGGACCTCGATCCGGTGTCCCAGAAGGGCGCCGAGCCGCTTCACGATCGACAGGCCGAGCCCGAGGCCGCGGTTCCTTTCGCGCGCCGCATTGCCGACCTGGTGATATTCCTCGAAGATCGCCTGGAGCTGGTCCTCGGCGATACCGGCGCCGGTGTCCCGGATTTCGATGGCGAGGCTGTCGCCGTGCCGTCGGCAGCCCAGCAGCACCTTGCCCCGAGCCGTGTATTTCAGGGCGTTGGAGAGCAGGTTGCGGAGCATCTGCTCGAGCAGGCCGGGGTCGCTGCGGATCGAAAGCCCGCACGGCACGACCCGCAGGGCGAGCCCCCGCGCTTCGGCGTGATAGGCGAATTCGTCGCGCAGGCGTTCCATGAGATCGCCGACCCGGAAGGTGACGATGTCGGCCTGCACCGTGCCGGCCTCGATCTGGTTGATGTCGAGCAGGGCGTTCAGCATGCCGGACATGGCCCCCAGCGTCTCGTCCAGCCGGGCCACCAGTTTCCGGGCATCCTCGCCCGCCACCATCTTCGCCAGCAGGCCCTGGATCAGGGCCAGCGATTGTAGCGGCTGGCGCAGGTCGTGGCTGGCCGCGGCCAGGAAGCGCGACTTGGCGACATTGGCCAATTCGGCCTGACGTTTGGCCACATCCAGGGCCTGCGCGGTGCGCCGGCGTTCGGTAATGTCGACGAAGGTGATGACGACCCCTTCGGCCGCCTGTTCCGCCGTGCGATAGGGCAGGATGCGGCGGAGGAACCAGGCGCCGCTGCGCGCCTCGATCTCGCGCTCGATCGGCTTTTGCGTCTTGAGCACGGCGCGCGCATCGCCGGGCAGCGCATCGTCGTCGGCCAGCGAGGCGAGGTCGGCCAGCGGCCGGCCGATATCGCTGGGGATGACGGTGAAGAGCGCCCTCGTGGCCGGGGTGAAGAAACGGATGTTCAGCGCCTCGTCCAGGAACAGGGTCGCGACGTCGGTGCTGTAGAGGATATTCTGCAGGTCGTTGGCGGTGGTGCGCTGGCGCTCCAGGGTTTCCTGGAGCTGGCTGTTCAGGGCGGTCAATTCCTCGTTCAGGGATTGCAGTTCTTCCTTCGAGGTCAGCAGTTCCTCGTTGGTCGACTGATATTCTTCCTGGACCGACAGCGCCTCCTCGTTGATCGCCTTCTGCTCCTCGCCCGACAGTTCGAGGTTGCGGACGGCACCGTGCAGTTCCGCCCGCACCGTTTCCAGCTCCTTTTCCAGCTGGGCGATGCGGGGCAGGTCGGCCGGGGACGACGGCCCGGCGGCTTGTCCTGCCCTTGCCTGGTCCTCGACGAAGCAGACCAGGAGCAGGGCCTCGCCGCCATTCAGGACCGGCTGGACCTCGATCTCGAAGGTTTCCGGGCCGTCCTGTGTCAGCGGGCCGCCGGCCACCGTCACCGCTGTCTTTTCCTCGGTCGCGCGCTGGATGGCGGCGCGCAGCCGGCTGCGCAGCGCGGGCCGCGCCATGGCCAGCAAGTCGTGCGACGGCGTGCCGGGCGCCACATGCAGGAAACGGTCGGTCGGCCCGAGGGAATAGAGGCATTCCCGCTTCTCGTTGATCAGCACGGCGGCCGGGGCATGGGCATCCAGCACCAGGCGCTGGCACAGGGCGGCCAGGGTCGCCTGGCGTGACGGCGCCGTGCCCGCACCACCGCGGCCCGGTTCCCGGCTTCCCGCCGTCGTCGGGAAGGCGATGTCGGCGAGACGGCCCCGGCCGACATGGCGATAGAGCCGCTCCGATTTCGAGATCAACGCAAAGCGTCCGTCGCCGTCGCCCGCCGTCTCGGCACTGCCGAGCAGCAGGATGCCGCCGTCCCGCAAGGCGAAATCGAACAGCGACAGCGCCCTGGCCTGAGCCTCGGGCCGGAGGTAGATCAGGAGGTTGCGGCAGGAGATCAGATCGATGCGGGAGAACGGCGGATCGGCCAGCACATCCTGTACGGTGAAGATCACCGCCGTGCGCAGTTCCGGCACGACCCGGTAACCCTGGTCTTCCCGGATGAAGAAGCGGGCGAGCCTGGCGGGCGGGACATCGGCCGCGATGGTGGCGGGATAGAACCCCTCCCGCGCCGCGGCGACGGCATCGGCGTCGACATCCGAGGCGAAGACCTGGAGCTTGACGTTGCGCCCGGCTGCGGCGATCGCCTCGAGGAAGAGCATGACCAGCGAATAGCTCTCCTCGCCGGTGCTGCAACCGACGCTCCAGATCCTGATCGGATGATCGGCCGGTTGGCGGCGGACGAGCTCCGGGATGATCCGGGTCGCCAGCGTCTCGAAGGTCTTGGCATCGCGGAAGAAGCTGGTGACATTGATCAGCAGGTCCTTGGCCAGCAGGTCCCGCTCCGCGGCATCTTCGGTCAGCAGGTCGAAATAGCGGTCCATCCGTCCGGCCTCGATCCCGGCCAGCCCCATGCGCCGCTCGATCCGGCGCTGCAGGGTGCCCCGCTTGTAGAGCGTGAAATCATGGGCGGTGTGCTGGCGCAGCAGGGCGACAATGCGGTCGGTCTCGCTCTCCGGCTCTCCCGGCCGGTCCGGCAGGGGAAGGCGGCGGGCGTGCGCCGTCAGGGCGGCAGGAATCTCGGCCGCGGGCAGCACCAGGTCCACCAAACCGGTCGCGATCGCGTTGCGGGGCATGCCGTCGTAGCCCGCTTCCAGGGGCGACTGGGCAATGACCAGACCGCCGGCCTCCTTGACCGCCCTCAGGCCCAGGCTGCCGTCGGCCCCGCTCCCGGACAGGATCACGCAGGCCGCGCGCGCACCATAGGCGGCCGCCAGGGAATGCAGCAGGAAATCGAAGGGCAGTCGGGCCCCGTGGCGGGCCTGCGGCCGGGAAAGATGCAGGGCCCCGTCGGCAACCGCCAGATAGGTACCCGGCGGAATGATATAGAGGTGGTCGGGTTCGACGGTCATGCCGTCCACGGCCTGGCGGACCGCCATGGTGGTGGAGCTGCCGAGCAGGTCGACCAGCATGCTCTCATGCGTGGGATCGAGGTGCTGGACCAGGATCAAGGCCATGCCGGGGCGGTCCGGCATGGCGTCGAGCAGCTTCCGGCAAGCCTCCAGCCCGCCGGCCGACGCACCGATGCCGACCACGGCGATGTTGGGCGGCGCGATGTCGGGCGGCGCGACGTCAGGCGGCGCATGCTGTGACGCCTGACGACGGCGCAGGTGCTGCCGGGCCGTTCGGTGGCGGTGCGGCTGGTTGTCTGGCACGCCCATCCCCCGCGGTCGAGACCTTCCGAATTCAGTAAGCCTCTCCCCTGCATGGGGCGAGGTGATCCGGGGCTGAGTATTTTCCGAGTCTGCCCGGCCGTCACTCTATCCAATAGGCTTAACAAACATAAGCTAGGCAAAAAGCCAGCACAGAATGTCCATCGAAACGAACCTCGCCTGCGTCGACTGATGTCCCTGCCGGAAACGGCCGGCACCCTGGCTCGATCCGTTCAAGGCCGCGGTTTCCCCTGCCCTGGGACCGCCGCGGCTTCGTCCCGTGACCGGACATTCGCCCCCTCAGGATGAATGGTCACGGGACACCTTCTGCGCCGAGGCAGGCGCTGCCGGTGCCATCTCCCCGAGACGCTACCTGTCCACCCGTGCAATGGCAATGGAGTGCTTATCATGCGGCCCACACGCAATACGCTGTCCGAAGAGATCCGGACGCAGTCCGTCGAACTCCTGAACCGCCACCTGGCTGCGGCGATCGACCTGCACGCCCAGGTGAAGCAGGCCCACTGGAATGTCCGGGGGCCCGGCTTCATCGCCGTCCACGAACTCTTCGACACGGTCTCGGTCGAGGTCGAGGGCTTTTCCGACCGGATCGCCGAGCGTGCCGGCGGCCTGGGCGGCACGGCACTCGGCACGATCCAGATCGCGGTCGCCCAGTCCTTCCTGGTGCCCTATCCGCTCGGCATCGCCGACGAGAGCGCGCATATCTTCGCCATTGCCGGGGCGCTCGCCGCTTTCGGCCAGTCGGTGCGGGAAGCGATCGACCTTGCCGCCCAGGCCGGCGACGCCACGACCGCCGACCTCTTCACCCAGATTTCCGGCGGTGTCGATCAACAGCTCTGGTTCGTCGAATCCCATGTGACGCCGACGTGATCAAGCGCGCACCACCCCCGGCCCGTTCCGCTGTCCTGGAGCACCATGGCGATGCGGCGCGGCGCCACCAACTGGCGGCGACACACCACCACGAGGCGGCCCGGCATTTCCAGATCGGCAAAGACTACGACCATGCCGCCCATCGAGCCTCGCTGGCTCATGGCCATGCCCTGCTGGCGATCGACATGGGCAGCAAGGCCGTAGACTACTATCGCCGGCACCATGACGATCTTGCCAAGGTCGGGGCGGGGCCGATCACGCGGGCCTCGGTCGAGGCCGTCGAGGCGGCGGGGGCGTTGCGCTCCGGGCTCGGCGTTTCCGCACATCATGATCGGGCCGCATTCCATCACGAACGTGCGGCCAGCCTGCATCTTCAAGCCATGGAGAGTTGCGATGCCTCGGATTTCGCGCTTGCGCTCAGCGATACCGGCAGTGCCTGCACCGAGGCGCAATGCGCCCTGTTCCACGGTGACGAGGCTGCCAAGCGTCATGCCGCCGCCCCCGCGCGACCTCCCGGCGAGTCCTCCGAGACGGTGTGAGCCGAGGGCCGGCCTGCTGCCTGCCAGGGTGGCGGGATGCCCCGGCACGCGAAGGCCGGGTACGCGCAGCATCGAGCTCGGCGCCTGCGCCGGTGTGATGCTCGGCGTCTTTGTCGGGGCGGACGCCCTGGACCTTCCCATCATGGTCGGGGTCGACATCGGTGCCTTCGGCATCCTCGCCGCCTGGACGATCACGGGCGGCGCCATACTGGTTCTCGCCCTCAGTCGTCAGGGCCGGGACGCAGGCGGGCACTGACCCCGGGGCCGCGCACTCGATGGTGCGCGTGCGGCCGCCGCTGGGCCGGCAACTCGGCGCCCGTCCGCCCGAAGACGCTCGCCGACACCGCGCTGGGCAGCCTGATCTCGTCGCGGTGGGGAATCTCGCCCGGCGTCTGGGCATCGCTGTCGAAATACAGGTGGCGTGGATGATACCTGCGCCGGCGCATTTCAGGATACCGCTGCCGGCGGTGCCGCGCCGAGATGGCGCATGAGATTCTCTCTGGATCACGAGGGCGGGGCTCGGCTGTCGGCTTCGAGCGCCGGGATCCGCGTCAGCCAGGCCAGGGCCGACAGGCTGGCGACGCCGGAGACGCAGGACGCGGCCAATATGCTGATCTTGGCCGTGACCAGCAGGTCGCCGCCGAAGGCGAGGTCGGCGATGAACAACGCCATGGTGAAGCCGATGCCGGCCAGCATGGCACCGGCCGCGATCAGGCGCCAGGGCAGGTCCGCCGGGCGCGTCGCCAGCCGCAGCCCGACCGCGACGGCACTGAAGGCCAGGATGCCCAAGGGCTTGCCGACGACGAAGCCGAGAAAGATCGCCAGTGCCAGGGAGAGGTCGATCGTGACGCCGCCGAGAACGGTGCCGGCATTGGCCAGGGCGAACAGGGGGACGACGGCGAAGGCGACCAGCGGATGCAGGATGATTTCCAGGCGCTCGATCGGCGACAGCGCCTCGGTGGCGGCGACGCCGGCGCGGCGCAGATCGGCCCGGTCGGTCGTGTCGCCGCTCCAGTGATCGCCGGGCGGATAGGCCGTGACCCGGCTCAGGATGGCATGCAGGCGGTTGTCGCTGACCCAGCTGCGCGCCGGCGTCATCAGGCCCAGGGCGACACCGACCAGGGTCGGATGGAGGCCCGACAGGTCCACGGCCAGCCAGATCGGCACGCCGACCGCGAAATAGGCGGGAATGCTGCGGATGCCGAAGCGTGCCATGCCGGCGATGAGCCCGAGCCCCATTCCCGCCATCCCGAGGGCGTAGGCGTTCAGCGTCCCGCCGTAACCGATCGCGACCACCAGGATGGCGCCGATGTCGTCGAATATGGCCAAGGAGAGCAGGAACAGCCGGAGATTCAGGGGAATCCGGGCACCGAGCACGGCGAGCCCGCCGATCACGAAGGCGGTGTCGGTCGCCATCACCGTCCCCCAGCCATGGGCGGCCCGGCCGCCGGCTTCGACCAGAATGAATAGGGCGGCGGGGAGGGCCATGCCGCCCAGGGCGCCGGCGAGGGAGAGTGCTGCGACCCTGAGGTCCCGCAATTCGCCGAGCACCATCTCCCGTTTCAGTTCGAGGGCGACGACGAAGAAGAGCAGCGTCATCAGGCCGTCGTTGATCCAATGGCGCAGCGACCGCGCGTAGTCGAATGTCCCCACCTCGATGCCGGCCGGCGTTTCCCAGAAGGTCAGGAAGGCGTCCGACCAGGGGCTGTTGGACAGGCCGAGGGCGATCGCCGTACAGAACAGCAGAACGGCACCGGCCATCGCCTCGATGCGCAGGAAGCGCGTGAAGGGACGGGTTATGCGGTCCACGGCCTCCTTGGGCAGCTTGCCCAGGCTGTCGGTCATGTCTGCGCGGGTGTGCCGTTCCCGCCCTTGATCCGGGGCTCGTCGATATCCCGGCGGGGGGCGCTGTCGTGCAGGAAGCGGGCGATTTCCGCGCTCGTCGGCGGGGCGTCGCCCTGGCCGTCCGCGGCGCGGCGGAAGATTGCCCGCTGAACGCCGGTGGGGAAGCGATCCCATTCCTCCGCCGTGGCAATGCCGAGGCGCAGGAGCAGGCGTTGCCGGCTCGCAGACGAATTTTCGTCGACAGGGGCTGCCGGTGCGCCACCGTCACCGTTCCAGCGGTCGAGCGCGGTGACCATTTCCGTCATGGCGCAGTTGGTCTCGGTCATGATCTTCGCCATCTCCGGCTTTCCTTCACAAGGTTCCGGGCGCCGGGCGGCGCCTTCGACAGCCCTCCGGCCGGCCCCGGGACGCGCTAATTCGAAAGGTCGGCGCGTTCGACGTAGCGGGCTTCCGGCGGGATGCTGGCCCAGACGGCAAGCCGCCCGTCGAAGCGGTAGAGGGTGGAACAATAGGGGCACAGGATGTCGTCGCGGCCGCCCATGTTGAGGTAGACGTGCGGGTGATCCTGCGGCGGCGTTTCACCGATGCAGTGGAACTCCCGCGCGCCGATGCTGATTGCCGCGATTCCCGCGTCGTTCTGGAACTTCGGACAGGCGCCGGTCAAGGCGTCGTCTTCACGACGGTGATGTCCACGACCCGGTTACGCGGTTCGTCGACCTGGTTGGCGGTCGCCACGGCCTGCTTGCTCTCGCCGGTCCAACTCGTCTCGATGCGGTCGGCCGGGACGCCGGCGCCGATCAGCGCATCGCGGACCGCGTCGGCACGGCGATGCGACAGGGCCAGATTGGCGGGCGGTTCGCCGACGCGGTCGGTCCGGCCGATCACGGTGACGCTGGTCGCGGCATTGTTCGCGGTGACGTAGGCGACACGTTCGACGATGTCCCGGCCGCGCGCGTTGATCTCGACGCTGTTGGTGTCGAAATAGACCTGATACCAGGCGCCGGCGAGTTCGGGCGAGGTCGTCGCGGCCATGCCGTCGCCCTGGTCGGCGCAGCCGGCCAGCAGGCCGAAGGTGAAGACCGCAGCGAGCGCGGCGGCGTATTTCGAAGGGGACTTCATTGGAACCTCCATTGTTCAAATAGGCGTGGGGCCGGGGCCGGCGGCTAGCGCCAGATCGGCCGGCCGAGATTGATCTGATGGCGGTCGGTCAATGCGCCGGTGCCCGCGCCGGCGGCGCCGCCGATCAGCGCGCCTTCGAGGGGCGCGTTGAAGAGGAGCCCGCCGACCGCCCCGACGCCGGCGCCGATCCCGGCGCCGCTGAGCGCCCGGTCACCGGTGGTGTCGCCACAGGCGCCGAGCAGGCCGAGGGAAAGCAGGACCGCTGCCAACCCTGAAAACTTCGTCATGATGTATCTCCCATCGTCTCGTTCGTCCTTACGTCGGGCCTGCGGCTCAACGCTTGATGCGGGAAATCTTGGTGCCTTCGATGCTGACCCCGGCCATCAGGCCCTGCTGGCCGAAGATGAAGGCATAGGCGTCGTCCTTCAGGGTCGAGGTCGAGAGGTTCTTGGCCACGCCCTCGTCGACGACGACCACCGTCGGGCCGACGCCGAGTTCCCAGCCGTCCGATTTGTCGACGTATTTGACGGCCTTGTCGGTCATCAGGAACACGGCGTAGGAATAGGACTGGGCACCGGCCTGCAGGCCCCAGGACGCGGTGACGGAGTTGTAATAGGCGTGGACCTTGCCATCGCGCAGCAGGGTGCCTTCGCCGTAGCTGCCGCCGAACACCAGCCCGGCCTTGACGATGTTCGGGAAGACCAGGATGGCCTTGGCCTTGTGCGACAGGCTCTCGGCCAACGGATTCAGCCGATAGAGCGTCTGCAACGCCTGCTGGCTGTCGCGGTCGAGATCATCGGTGGTCGCCGCGATCGCCGGGGCCGTCATCCCGGCTGTCACCAGCGGCGTTGCCGCCAGCATGACGGCGAGCATGACGGCGCGTGTCGTGGTCGTATGTTTGGTGGTCATTTCGTTGTCCTGACGAATGAGGGCGGTTTCGCCGTCATGGCGAAAGCGGGCCCGTTGTGCGGAATGTCGGTGGCTGTTGGCGCCCGGCCGAAAGGCAGGCTGTTCACCAGCCGTAACCCACGTGCGGCGCGCCGAACAAGGCGACGACGACGAGCATGAGCAGTAAGTCGCCGGTCAGAAGGAAGTCTTAGGCTTTCTGTTATGGCGAATTTTGATTAAAAAGTGACGGCCTGAAGACAAATTATCCGCTCCACCGGCGCAATATCGCCTGTGGCAGAGACTGTATTTTTGGGATCTATATTATCTTCTGCCTTGCTATGATGCCGGAATTATTGGATGTGACCGGACATTAACGCCTGGCAAGGGGGAGGGACAGTATCGGAAAATACTCAGTCCCTGGTTGCGCCTTGTGGCGCGGACCGGAACCAGTCGGGCGTCGGCGTCCTGCCCGGCCACTGCGCCTTGCCTGCCGGCCCCGCCGTCGACGCCGCGACGGCGCGTTCCGCGGCGCCGTTTCCGGTTGCCGGAGAGGGGCCTGGGATGATGCGGCGGATCTGGTCGACCGCTGAGCCGGCAATATGGCATCCGTCGTGTATCTTGCGGTCAGGACAAGCGGCGTGGTCCGGCCCCGAGCCGACGGCGCTCCGCTACGCGGTTGTGCGAAACAGCCAGCCAAAGGACTCAACGGCAAGCCTTACCAAGCCGCTTTGGTTCTTTGCCGAGAAGCGCAATTTTAAGCCGTCGCAGGCCCCCGCAGCCACCGATACAGACACCCCCGCAGGCCCCGCCGCGGGGGTGTTCGCTTTTTGGCCCGTCTACGCAGCGTGCCCAGTTCTCCCTCCAGCACCGCGTTCACCACGCCGCGCCTGGCACCCGGCGTCAGCGTGATCTTTGTGATCAGGCTGCGGATCGCCTCCGCCGCCTCGGCGCGTTCGTCCGGGTGGTTCAGGGCTTCCGTGAGGCGCGCCACCTTGCGGGCGTAGAGGCCGGCGATGTTGGGGTGACGACGACGGCCTACGACGGGCTGACGACGACGGTGACCAACGCCAAGGCCCAGGTGATCACCACCACCAAGAACAGCCAGGGCGCGGTGGTCGCCACCCAGGATGCCCTGGGCAGCGTGACGCATTTCGATTACGACCCCTTCGGCAACCTGGTCCAGACCATCGACCCGGCGGGCAACCGCATCCAGGCCGTCTTCGACCTGCGCGGCCGCCAGATCCAGCTGAACGATCCGGACCTGGGCCTGCGGACCTATAGCTACGACGTGCTGGGCCAGGTGACCCAGAGCCAGGACGCCAAGGGCCAGATCACGAAATTCTTCTACGACCGGCTGGGCCGTCTGTACCGGCGCATCGAGCCGGGGATGACCTCGACCTTTACCTACGACACGGCGGCCAACGGCATCGGCAAGCCGGCGACGGCGGTGAACACGGCGGGCTACAGCCAGAGTTTTTCCTATGACGCGCTGGGCCGGCCCTCGGCGACCACCGAGACCCTCGAGGCGGGGGTGAGCGCCGCCGGAGCGCAGACCTATGACGCCTATGGCCGGGTGGCGACCGCGACGGCGACGGGCGGCGAGACGCTGGCCTATAGCTATACGGCGCTCGGCTATCTCTACGAGGTGCGGAACGGGGCGACCGGCGGCGTGCTCTGGCGGGCCGAGGTGATGGACGCCACCGGCGTGGTGACCCAGGAGCGCTACGGCAACAATATCCTGACCACGCGGACGATCGACCCCAAGCGGGGCACGGTGACGGCGATCGCCGGCACGGCGGCGAGCAGCTTCACCTATGACGCCAACGGCAACCAGTTGACGGGCGAGGGGCGGACCCTGACCTGGACCGCCTTCGACATGCCGGCGACCATCACCCGGGGCACCGCCACCGTCGCCTTCGCCTATGGCCCCGGCCACCAGCGCATCCGCCAGGCGCGGCCGGATGCGACCGTCCATTACTTCGGCGGCGGCCAGGTCGAGCGGGTGACGGCCGCGGGCGGCGCGGTCTCCTGGACC
>NZ_JBAZKR010000107.1:0-12224 GCF_041650655.1 Zavarzinia sp. | reverse complement strand
CGATCACTGTGCCGCCGTCGCCCTGGGTCAGGGCCGAGGCGTCGAGGGTGGCGCCGGCCGCCACCGTGGTGGTCTTGGCATGGGGCGTCGGGCCGCTGCCCTGTTTGCCGCCGCCGACCCTGATGGTGCCGCCGCCATTGGCGCCCGTGGCATCCAGCCTGGCCGTGCCGATCACGCCGACATCGCCGCCCGTGACCTCGATGGTGCCGCCCCTGCCCGTGGCGGAAGAAACGTCGAGCGTGCCGGAGACGGCGGTTTCGCCGTCGCCCCCGGTCAGCACGATGGTGCCGCCGTCGGTCGCGACGCCGGCCGCGGAGACCACCCCGGTCATGTCGATCGCGCGGTCGACCACGGCCGAGGCCTGGCCGGCGGTCAGGATCACCGTGCCGCCCGCGGCATCGATGGTGCCGGCGTTGGAGACCTGGGTGCCGCCCGCCGCGCGGGCGACCGGCTGGCCGGTGTCGAAGGAGATCAGGCCGTCACCCGCGAGGTCGACGGTGAAAGTCTCGGCGCTGCCCAGCGCCACGGTGCCGAGGCGGGCGGCGATGGTGCCGTTGTTGGCCACCGTGGGCGCCACCAGGGCGGCCAGGCCGTGGTCGGCCACCGTGATGGTGCCGTCGTTGACGACGCTGGCCGCACCATTGCTGGTCGGCATGTCGAACAGGCCGGAGCCGGCCATGAAGGCGTTGTCGGCGATGTCCGAGGTGGTGGCGACCAGGCCGCCGACGTCGATCCTGGCCCCAGCCCCGACCAGCACGCCGTTCGGATTGACCAGGAAGACATTGCCGTTGGCGGTCAGCGTGCCCTGGATCACCGAAGCATTGCTGCCGGTCACCCGGTTCAAGGTGACGGAATCGGGCCCCGGCTGGATGAAGCGGGTGGTCTCGCCGCCGCCGATCGAGAAATCCTGCCAGTCGATCACGGCGCGCTGGCTCGACTGCTCGACCGTCACCGTGCCCGGGGCGCTGGCGATCGAGGCGCTGCCGGCCGCGACGGTGCCGCCGGTCGGATTGGCATAGCCGGCCGGCGTGGCGCCGATCAGGACGACGAGGCCGATGGCGGTCGAGGCGAGCAGGCGGGAACGGTGCCGCCGAGGGACGAAGCCGGTCATGACCCTGATCTCCCTCAGAAATTGCCGACGAGGCGGAAGAATACCCCGGGCCGGCGCCAATCGCTGGAACGATCGGACCGGTCGCGGGTGAGCGGTTTGGCGACCTCCAGCTCGGCCTGGGCGGAGTCCTCGATATAGAGGCGCACGCCGGCACCGGCCGAAGTCAGGGCGGCGGAGTCGATTTCGCCCGGGCCGTCGTTCCAGACCTTGCCGGCGTCGTAGAAGCCATAGAGTTGATAGGGCAGGTGGAGCCTGCCCTGGTCGGTCGCCGCGTCGAGTGTGCCGCCGAGCTGGAGTTCGATGGTGGCGGCTAGGGCCTTGTCGCCGGAGAGTTCGCCCGGCGCGTAGCCGCGCCCGAAGCGATAGCCGCCCAGGCGGAATTCCTCGTCCGCCAGCAGGGCGCCGTCCGAGATCTGGCCGGCCGCGTCGATCAGCAGGTTCAAGGTACCGATGCCGGTGTCGAACAGATGCTGCAACCGGCTGAGTTCCAGCGTGGCCTTGGTGAATTCGCCGTCGGCCCCGGCCCGGGACAGGAAGAGGTCGCCCGCCTCCGAGGCACCCAGAGCGCCGATCCCGGTCGAGATGCCGAGGCTCGCCTTGGAGACGCCGGCCAGGCTGTCGCGATATTCGGCATCGAACAGGGCACGCAGCACGCGCAGGCGGTCCCGCGTCAGGGGCAGGCCCAGGGTATCGTCGTCTTCATTGGTCCAATCGAAGGCGCCGGTCGCCATCACCGAGAGGCGCCGGCTGCGCAGCAAGGGATAGGACAGGGCGACGCCGAAACGGGTCGCCTCGGTCTCGATTTCGAGCGGAGTCAGGCTCTCGCCCGGCTTGCCGGGGGCATAGGCGGCATAGGCGTGCAGGCGAAGCCCGCTGTCGCCCAGCGCGAAATCGCCCGAGAGTTGGGCCAGCTGCTGGCGCTCGTTCAGGAAGGAAGTGAACAGCACGAGTTCCAACCGCTCGCCGAGCGGGGTGAAGCTGTTGAGCCCGCCCCCCAGGCTGACGCTCCAGGGGCCGACGAAGGACGAGGCGCGGTTGTCGATCGCGGCGAAACCGTCGACCGCCTTGTGCGCGACGTCGACCGTGAGTTGGCTGGCGCCGCGCTCGCCCGCGACCGGGCTCAGGGTGCTGCGTGCCGTGATGCCGGGCAGGTCGTTGATCAGGAGAAGCTGGCGTTCGACCAGATCGAGCCGGGCCGGCCCCGGCCCCGCGATCTTGGCCGCCATCGCCTCGACCAGTTCGCGGGCGCCACCGGCGTCGCCGGTCACCGCGACCGACTTGATGTAACCTTCGACGACGGTGAACTTGACGGTGCCGCCTTCGATCCGCTGGGCGGGTACGACGACGCGGGTCAGGAAATAGCCGTCGTCGCGATAACGTGCCTCGATCGCGGCGGCGATTGCGAAGATGTCCGCCAGGGTCACGGTCTTGCCGACCTTGTCGGCGTAATAGGGGGCGAGGTCGGCGTCGCCATAGAC
Organism: Zavarzinia sp.; assembly: GCF_041650655.1. Taxonomy (GTDB): domain Bacteria; phylum Pseudomonadota; class Alphaproteobacteria; order Zavarziniales; family Zavarziniaceae; genus Zavarzinia. Next base: position 9,635 of record NZ_JBAZKR010000107.1, on the reverse strand, counting down.
GGTGGCGCCCTCGACCGTCACACCGGCCAGGGTGAGGGTCACGCTCTCGGCGCCCGCGGGCGGGCTGCCGGCCGGGGCGGGCGCCACTTCGAGGCCGGGCACGCTCGGCTGTGCGGGCGGTGTGATCGCCTGTGGCGCGACGGTCGGCCGGGCGGTGCCTGGCAGGGTCTGGGCGATGGCTGGCTGGGCGAGGAAGGTCGCCGCGATCAGGCCGAGCCCGGCGAGAGCCCGGGTCGTGACAATGGCGGTCGTTGCGACGTGTCTCATCATTCCCCCACGGCGAGACGCATGTTCGGCACTGTCGAGCCCGGCCCTGGCCGGTCATCGACACCCGCTGTCCCGAAACGGTCGACAGCGGACTGAGCGCCGCCCCCCGGCGGACGCCATCCGTACCTATCAGTCTGTTAGCACCAAGATTGGCGCAAGGCCAGACTGTGCTAGAAATCGATCGCCGCGGGAACCGCCTTTCTGAAGCGCTCGCGCAGCGCGGCGAATGCCTTGTCGTCGATGCCGAGCTGGCGCGGGCCGAACAGCTCGGGCGCCAGCGTGAAGCCCAGATAGGCCTGCATCTCGTTGATCACCAGGGTCTCGTTCTTCACGTCGTAGCCGGCGCGCTCGAGGAAGCGGGTGAACAGCTTGCGTTCCGCGTCGTTCAGGCCCTTGCGCCAGAAATCGTCGCAGGCGGAACGGAAGAAGACCTGGGTGAAGAATTCGCCGTGGGCGAACTCGTGGCGCAGCACTTCGCGCCGGAGGGCGATGTTGCCGGCGTCGTCGCCGCCGACCGAGGCGAGCGTGACCAGGGCCTGGGCCGGCTCGCCCGGGGTGAAGCCCTGGTCGGCGACCCGGATCACCTTCTGCTTCAGCAGGATTTCCAGGACTTCGCCCTCGGCCACCGTGACGCCGACGTTCTCGGCCAGGGTGAAGAAGCGCGCCAGGGCGGCTGAATCATAGTCGTGGCCGCCGTAATAGGTGTCGAAGGACTTGCCGCTGTCGGCGATCGCCCGGCGCAATTCGGCATCGCTCATCACCCGGTCGCGCGGGGCCCCCTTCTTCTCGATCAGGGCGGCGATCCGGTTCAGGGCCATGGCCTGGGCATGGAAGCTCGGGAAATCCAGCACCAGGACGCGCGGGTTATGGGCGGCGCGATAGGTGGTGAGGTGGTCGGGCAGGCGGGTGACGATCTGTTCCAGCGTTGCGCTGGGGGCGGGTGTCCGACCCGGCGGCGGCACCTGGGGGGCCAGGGCTGCCGGTGCTTCCGGGACCTGGGGCGCCGGTGCGGCCGGTGCGGGGGTGGCCAGTGCGGGGGCGGCCAGTGCGGGGGCGGGGGCCGGCGACAGCGCCCCGCCCTCGGGCAGCAGGGCGGCGGACCCCGGCAGAGTCGCGGGGGCCGGCGAGGCGGCGGGCGGCGGTGCTGCGGGGGCCGGTGCCGGCGCGGGTACCGCGGGCGTCGGTGGCGACAGATGGCCGGCGACGCTGAGCCCCGGTCCCGGGCCGCCGTGCTGGTCGAGCCAGAACAGGCCGCCCACCGCCAGTGCGGCGACGAAGGCGCCGACCAGGCCCCACAGGATGCCCTGGGCCCCGCCCCGGCGGCGCCGCGGCGGAAGGCCGGGATCGTGCGGGGCGGTGGCCATCTAGTTCACTCCCAGGCTCTTCAAGGCGTTGATGGCGCCCTGGTGCTTCTGGTTGGCCGCCTTGCGGAACCAGTAGATGGCGGTATCCCGGTTCTTGGTGATGCCGGACACGTCACCCTTGAAATACATGACACCCAGGTTGAACTGGGCCGAGGCGATGCCGGCATCGGCCGCCTCCTGGATCAGGCGGAGGCCCGTGCTGGCGTCCTTGGCCCCGCCTTCGCCCTGCAACATCATGGTGCCCAGCATCTGCTTGGCCACCAGGTGGCCGGCGTCGGCCGCGATCTTGAGCTGCTGGCGGGCATCGGCTTGGCGCTCGCCGGCGTAATAGGCCCGGGCGAGCTGGAAATTCAGCCGCGGCTCGGCCGGGGCGGCTGAAACCGCGGCCTCGCAGGCCGGGATGGCGTCCGCCGTGGCGATTTCCGTGATGGCGCGAACACCGGCCACCTTGCGTCCCTCGATCACGGCCCGGGTGACATCTTCCGGATCGGCCGCCAGGCGGTCGCATTGCTCGATCCGCGGATCGATCTCGGCGACCGGCGGCGGAGGCGGCGACACCGGGGGCGACACCGGGGGCGACACAGGGGGCGACACGGGCGGCGAAGGGGGCGGCGAAGGGGGCGGCAGCTCCGGCAGTGTGGGCGGCGGCGGCGGGGAGACCGGCGGCGACACCGGCGGCGAAGGAGGCGGCAACTCCGGCTGGGTCGGCGGTGGCGGCGGTGAAACCGGCGGCGACGCGGGGGGCGACGCCGGTGGTGTCTCGGGAAGAGACACGGGCGGGGGCGGCGGCGATTCCGGCAAGGTCGTGGTGCCGCTGCCGGCAGCCACCACCGCGGATTTGCCGAACAGCAATTCGGGTTTCACCACGGCGACGACACCGAGGCCGCCGGCCGCGACCGCGACGATGCCGAGCCCGGCCCACAGGGCGACGCGGCTGCTGCCGCCGTCCTTGCTCTTGGCGCCGTCGGCGCTCTTCTTCGCAGCACCAGCGGCACCCTTGGCACCGTTGCCGAGGCTGCCGCGGGTGACTTCGGCCTCGACCAGGTCGCGCATGGACTGCGGGCGGTTCTTCGGGTCGGGCGCCAGCATGGCGCCGATCTCGGCCCGAAGGTCGGCAGGCAGGGCGGAGAGATCGGGCACGGTGTCGCGCTTGGCGACCGCGGTCTGCAGCGAATAGCCCATGTCGAGCTTTTCGCCCAGCGCCGCCGCGGCCAGCACCAGGCCCAGACTGTAGATGTCCGATCGGCCGTCGACCTGGCCGCCGAAGAGGCCGAACTGTTCGGGCGCCACATAGGAATATTTGCCGGCGAACTGGTCGCCCACCACCGTCTTTTCCGCCGGGTCCGACAGTTTGGCGATGCCAAAGTCGATGATCTTGGGCGCCTCGATGCGGCCGCCTTCGAAAATGATGTTATCGGGCGAGAGGTCGCGGTGGAACACGCCCTCGTCATGGGCGACGGCCAGCGCCTCGGCGGCGTGGCGCTTCAGCAGGCGGACCTCGTCGACGGTGAGCGGCCGTTCCTTCATGACATGGCCGAGCGACGGCCCGTCGACGAATTCCATGACCAGATAGGTGCGCCCCGCCTCGTCGCGGAACAGGCCGTCGTAGGAAACGATGCCGCGGTGATGGATGCGGCGGAGCGTCATCGCCTCGCGCCGGAACAGTTCGATCACCTCGGGCACGCCGGCCAGTTCGGGCCGGATGATCTTGATCGCGTGTTCGGTGCCCAGCGTGTCGTGGGTGGCGCGATAGACTTCGCCCATGCCACCGCGGGCCAGGAAGGCGGTGATGCGGTAGGTATGGCCCAGCATGGTGCCGGGCGCCAGCGTCGTGCCTGGTCCGCCCACATGGGGCGGCGGTGCAGCCGGTGGGGTGCCGCCGCCGATCGTGGTCGGTTTGTCGTCGTCCGCTGGTGCCATCGATCGAATTCCGTCCTTGCCTCCACCCTTCCTAGTCTATCAGGCCCATATGGCGCCAGATGCGGCGGCGGTCGGCGATCATGGTGGCCAGGCGGCGTTCGGTCTCGCCGTCGTCAGCGCCTTGATCGCCGCCGGCCCGGGCGAATTCGATCAGCCGGCGGGCGATCGAGACATCGTCGGTGTCGGCGAGGGTGTTGATCAGGTGGACGGCGATGACATCGACCGAGTCGATGTGATGGGCGTTGCGCAGCGCTGGGGTTGCCACCGGCACGCCCTGGCGGGTTTCGAGCTCCATGCTGCGCTCGGCGAAATAGCGGTTGGCACGGCGGCAGCGGGCGAGTGCCGCGTCATCGTCGAACGGCAGGGCGGCCGCGACCTGGCGCGACATCAACAGGGTGGCGATGGTCCCGATCATCGACTGGATCGGCTGGCCCTTGTAGCCCGGCTGGCGGATCAAGGCGCCGAGCGGTGTCGGCCCCTGTTCGGCCAGGGCTTCGACCAGGGGGCGGAAGGTCTCGTCCGGCAGGTGGACGTTCTTTTGCGGCAGGTCGATGTCATAGCGGAAATCGGCGGCGCCGACGGTCAGCGCCAGGGGCACGGCGGCCAGCCGCGTCTCGCGCTGGGCCGGCGTCAGGCGGCGCGCGCCCTTCACGTGGATGTCGGCGCGGAAGGTGCGCAGCCGGCAATAGTCGCGGAAGGTCTCGGCCACGATCGGGTCGGGAATCTGGTCGATCAGGGCGCGCTGCTCGTCGCTCAGCGAGAGCTGGTCGAGCACGTCGATCGGCCGCGCGGTGCCGGCATATTCGAGCTTGGCTTCGGCGAAATCGCGGGCGACATCGGCGAAGAACAGCGGGCGCCAATAGTCGTTCAGATATTCGTGGGCCATATAGGCGGCGCTGCGCGGCGGCTTGGCCAGCAGTTCCCGGGCCAGGTCGTTGCCCTCCAGATGCGTCGCCTTGGTCTCGAACAGCCGGCGCATGAAGTCGAAACCCTCGGTCACCCGGGCTTCCGCCGGGCCGCGGGCGAGGCCGGCATAGTCGAGCAGCAGGCGCTGCACCGCGATGCCGTGGCTCCAGCCCGGCAGGGCGTTGTAGCTCGTATAGACGAGGCCGCCGGGGTTCAGCTTCTCGGCCAGGAATTTGACGATGGCCTTCTGGTTGTCGCGGCTGATCCAGCTATAGACGCCGTGCATGGTGACATAATCGAAACTGGGCAGGACAGGGCCCTTGCCTTCCGCCAGGTCGGCGAAGCTGGCTTCGTGGAAATGCACGTTGTCCAGGCCGAAATCGGCCGCCATGGCCTTGGCGCGGGCGATCTGCGCCGGCATGAAGTCGATCGCGTGGACATCCGTATCCGGATTGGTCAGGGCGATCAGGATCGCGGTCAGGCCCTGGCCGCAGCCGAGCTCGCAATAGGCCGGGCGGCCGCGCGGCATCGGCGGCTCGACGCCCTGGAGCAGGGCCATCAGCTTCAGGTGGATCGGCGCCTGGTCGGGATAGCAGGCGGTGACATATTCGACGGAGGTCACATAGCCGCTGGACCAATCGCTCATCGTCTCGTCCTTCCGTTCAGACGCTGTCGAGGTCGAAGACGGCGTCGTCGGGGTCGTGCCGGAACGGCTCGCCCGTCATCCACAGGTTCCAGCCGAGGCGTGCCTCCGCCGCCGGTTCGCCCAGCACGGGCGAGGGCACGGCGCGGCGGTCCAGGATGACCTGGAGATCGAAGCCGAAATCCGGGCCGACCGCCTGGCGGGTCAAGTCCGCCAAGGCTTTCACCTTGGGCTGGTCCGGCATCCAGCTCCGGAAATCGTCGTAGGCCAGGGGGCCGATCACGATCCGGAAGCGGCCCTGCACGTCGACCACCTGGGCACCGGCCACGGCATCGACGCCGAGCCGGCAGAAGTGGCCGTCCGGCGCCTCGCGCTCGGGCAGGCGGCTCCGTTCCTCGGGCGGGATCGGGATCACGTTCCGCGCGAAGGGCTGGATCTCCACCTCGGTGCCGAAGACATTGGACAGCATGGCGGCCAGAGCCACCAGCGGCATCTGGCGGCGCGACATCAGGCCGGCGTGATGCACCACCAGCTCGTCCGGTATCGCCAGCTTCTCGTCGAGATGGGGCGTGCCCAGGCCGACCAGCGCCTTCAGCGCCGCGCTCACCGCATCGCCCGGCCCGGCCTCCCGCGCCTCAAAGGCCAGCGGCAGGCGGTATTTCCGCGATGCCCGCACGAAATGCGACACGAAGCGGTGCAGGAACATGTCGAGGAAGGCGTGATAGCCCGGCTGTCGCCCGCGTTCCGCCTGGATCGCGATTTCGGCGTAAGCGGGCGGCAGGGCGCCGGAGACACCGTCCAGCGTCATCGCTTCGACCACCAGGCGGGGCGGGTCGCCTTCCGCGTAACCGGCGAGGTCGCCCGACGGGAAGGCGACACCGATCGCCCCGCTGAAGCGCACCGGCTCGTTGCGGGGATTGCCGTCCTGGCCGAGCGGCACCGGCTCGGCGAAGCGGGGATCGGCCGCCGCGGCACGCGCCGCCCTCTCGAGCAGGCGGACCGCCTGCACGAGCGAAAATTCCTCCGGCGACGCCTTCAGCGCCGCGATCAGAGGAGCGGCTTCAGTCCGGCGCGTGGCGGCCATTTCTTGAGGATCCTGTCCTGTCCCTTGGTGGCGATGGTCAGGCGGGTGAAGGCGTTGATCGAGGCATAGAGGCCGAAGAAACGGTCGAGCACGGCGGCGAGCAGGAAGGCGCCGCCACCGCCGAGCTGGCTCTCGGCCAAGTCGAGGCGGACGTCGACGCCGCGGCAGAAGGCGGCGATGCCGCCGCCGTCCGGCGCCCGGGCAGTGCCGCGCGTGGCCGAGACATGGGTGATCGAATCGATCAGCGAGGCGGTTTCGCGGCTGTCCTTCAGGTCGTAGAGCTTCAGGATCTCGCGCAGCGCATCCGCCCCCTCGACCGCATCGGCGAGCGAGAGATGGTTGAGCAGCAGATGCGAGACGAGGCGCCAGCGCCCGAGCTTGCCGAGCTTCGGTCGCAGCGACGGGGTCGGCGCAGTGAGCAGCGCGATCGCCTGCACGCCCGCGGTGTTCTTGGCGAGCTGCAGGCGCGGCCGGCCGGTGCCGAAGGGCAGTTGCGCCGGCAGGTCGCGGTTGAAGGCGGTGATCTCGACCGAAGCGGTCCATTGCGGCGGCGCGTCGACGTCGAAGGAATCCGAGACCAGGCCGAGGAAGACTTCGCTGCCGCCGAGCCCCTCGACTGCGGGGCGACGGGTGGCGTGCCAATAGGAGCGACCGCCCGCCTCGCCCCGGCCGTGGCGGATCGAATAGAAGGGCTCGACATCGACCTGTTCGCCGGTCGGGCTGCTCAATTGCACCCTGTCGATCGAATAGACTTCGAGGCCGCGCTGGCGCCGGGCATCCGGCACCACGCGGTATTCGAACTGGCGCTCGGTCAGGTGGGTCGGCTCCGCCCGCATGGCGAAGAGATTGACGATCGGCGTGCAGCCGAGGGCGAAAGTATCGGTCGAGACCGTGCGTTCGAGCTCGGTCACCCCGCGCGAGAGATAGACGAAGACCTCGAGTTTGTCGCCCGCGCCGACCAGCGTCTTCCGCTCGATCTGCCGGAGATCGAAGAAGAGGAATTTCTCGGGAAATGCGAAGAGTTCCGAGAGCAGGCGGTAGCCGATCAGCGAGCGCGCCGGATAGGGCAGCAGGCCCTCGTTCGGCTCGAAGCCGACGGGCACGATCGCCTCCGGATCCAGGATCACCGGCCTTGGATCGTTCACCCCGTCGGCCAGCGCGATCGACAGGGTCGAGGTGAACAGGAGTTCGTAGAGCGCCTGGGCGACCTGGGTCGTGCCACGCAGGAAGAAGCGCAGGCTGGAAAGGTCCAGCTTGTCGAAGGTCAGGTCCGGCTGGGTCGTCTTCAAGGTCAGGCGCAGGACCGAGGCGGCGCCCTGGCCGCGCGGGTTGGCGGGCGCGTTGATCGGCCGCCCGGTCAGCGTCGCCGCCTCGATCCGGATCGGCCAGAGCTGGGTCTCATAGGCGGTGCGGAAGCGGCATTCGCCGTCGCGCAATCCCTCGACCGTCTCGACCTCGGTGCCGGCGGGCAGGGTGATGGCGCCGGCGATATCCTCGGCCGGGCGGAACTGGGCGATGGCGCAGGACGGGAAGGGCGCGATCAGATGGGGATAGAGCACGCCGAGCAGGCTGTCGGTCAGCTCGGGGAATTCGTCGTCCAGCTTGAGGCGGACGCGGGCGGCCAGATAGGCGAAGGCCTGGATCAGGCGCTCGACATGGGGATCGGCCACCGCATCGGCCGAAATGCGCAGGCGGCCCGCTTCCTTCGGGTGGCTCTCCGCGAATTCGCCCGCCATCCGGCGGATGTGCTGGAGCTCGCGGTTGAAATAGGGAAGCAGGTCGTCACTCATGGTCTCTCTCGACCACGTCGAAGGTGCGGGTCGCGGATTCGAGCACGCTGTCGAGCGTGATCGGCTCCGGCGCCGGGTCGGCATACATCATGGCGCTGACCCGGATCCGGAAGGTGCGGTCGTATTCCTGCTTTTCCGCGATCTCGACCGAAACGCTCTCGAAACGCGGCTCGAAGCGACGGATCGCCTCCTCGATCTCGCGCCGTAGGGCTTCGACCCGGGATTGGGATTCGAAGGCGCCGGCGGTGAAATCGGGAATGCCGAAATTGACCAGGGACGAGTCGAGTTCCGCGTAGTCCGCGGCCCAGGAGCGGCAGCGCTGGCGGGCATTGAGCAGCACTTCGAGATCGCGCCGGATGGCCACCTTGAGGTCGCGCAGCGAGGCACCGCGGCTGCGCGGGCCGCCGTCGCCGTCGGGCGCCTCGAGCAGCCGGTCGAGGACGGAACTCGACAGCGGCTGGTCGGCATAGGCGCCGAGGCTCAAGACAGCGCCTCGGCCGGCTGGGCCTGCAGGGCGATGACGCCGAGGTCCATGACGCCCAGCGCGTCGTCGCCGATCAGGAAGGTGCGCTGGCCGAGGCCGCGCACCGGCGCGCCGTCGCCCCCCGTCCAGTCCGAGGCCCGGCCGAGCCGGACCGCGGGCGGCAGGGCGGCACCCGGCGGCGGGACATAGAGCGCGGGAATGAAGACCTCGCCCTCCGGCCCGTCCTGGACCGAGAGCAGGGCACGGCGGAACAGCAGGTCGCGGGCGCGTTCCGGGGCGTGGAACTCGATCTGTATCACGCGCTCGATGGGAATCCAGAAATGCTTGCCGGTCGAGGTCAGGACTTCGAGCGTGCCGCCCAGCACGTCGTCGAGGTCGCGCCAGTCCTCGAAGGCGGTGTCGTCATGGGCACCGGCGACGCGGGGCGTCTCGGCCTCGGCTTCGGCCAGCGAAGTGGCGGCGGCGACGCTGTCGCCCGCGCGGAGTTCGGCCAGGGCGCGCAGGCGGGCGGTGACGTGGCGCGGCGGCGGGCCCAGGAAATCGGGCACGCGGCCTTCGTTCCAGACTTCGTGGCGGGCCATTTCGGCGCGGATGATCTGGCGGAACAGGGCGAGCGGCAGGGCCGCCTTGGGGTCCTGGGTGGTGAGCACGTCGAGCTGTCTGTCCGCCCGGGCGAAATCGCCGGCAAAGCACAGAAGCTCGGCCAGGAAGGCCCTTTCGCCGAGTTCGGCCGGCTTGCTCTTGACGATTCCGAGCTGAGCGGCGACCGCCGCGTCGATGTCGCCCGCCTCGAAGGCGACCTGTGCCTCGGTCCTGGTGTTGGCCATTTCTATCTCCCCCGTGTTCCGAACATCAGGCCGCCTGGCCCGACGGCACCGCGGTGACCAGCCTGAAGGCGGAGAGCACTTCGTCGAGCTGGAAATGCGGCTGCAGATGGATGACGCAATTATATTCGCCCGGCTTCGACGCGAGCTCGCTGACCTCGACCCTGGCCTCGCGCAGGGGGTAGCGGGCCCGGGTTTCCGCCGGCAGGTCCATGGTCGAGGTGGTGTAGCCGTTCAGCCAGTTGGACAGATAGGCCTGGCAATCGTCGGCGGTCAGGAAGCCGCCCACCTTGTCGCGGCAGATCACCTTGAGGTAATGGGCGAAGCGGCCGGTGCACAGCATCGACTGGATC
>NZ_JBAZKR010000106.1:0-12328 GCF_041650655.1 Zavarzinia sp. | reverse complement strand
GACGAAGGAGCCGAAGCCGCCGATCGAGCCTTCTTCGATGGTGATCAGCACTTCGTGTTCGCGCGCCAGGCGGTCGACCAGGGCTTCGTCGATCGGCTTGGCGAAGCGGGCGTCGGCCACGGTGACCGAGAGGCCGCGGGCGGCGAGGTCGTCGGCCGCCTTGAGGGCTTCGGCGAGGCGCGTACCGAGGGAGAGGATGGCGACCCGGCCGCCCTCGCGGACGATGCGGCCCTTGCCGATTTCGAGCACTTCTGGCTCTGCCGGGATTTCGACGCCGACCCCCTCGCCCCGGGGGAAACGGAAGGCGGAAGGCGCGTCGTCGATCGTCATCGCGGTGGCGATCATGCGCGCCAGTTCCGCCTCGTCCGACGGCGCCATCAGCACGAAATGGGGCAGGCAGCCGAGATAGGCGAGGTCGAAGGAGCCGGCGTGGGTGGCACCGTCGGCCCCCACCAGGCCAGCGCGGTCGATGGCGAAGCGGACCGGCAGCTTCTGGATCGCCACGTCGTGCACGACCTGGTCGTAGCCGCGCTGCAGAAAGGTCGAATAGAGGGCGCAGACCGGCTTCAGCCCCTCGGTGGCCATGCCGGCGGCGAAGGTCACCGCATGCTGCTCCGCGATGCCGACGTCGAAGCAGCGCTTGGGGAACCGCTCGCCGAAACGGTCGAGCCCGGTGCCGGAAGGCATGGCGCCGGTGATCGCCACGATCCGGTCGTCCTTCTCGGCCAGCTTGATCAGCGTGTCCGAGAAGACGCGGGTATATTGCGGGGCGTTGGGCTTCGCCTTCACCTGGGCGCCGGTCGCCACGTCGAAACGGGCGACGCCGTGATATTTGTCCGCCGCGGCCTCGGCCGGGGGATAGCCCTTGCCCTTCTGGGTCATCACATGAACCAGGATCGGGCCCTTCTCCGTGTCGCGCACATTGCGCAGCACGGGCAGCAGATGCTCGAAATTATGGCCGTCGATCGGGCCGACGTAATAGAAGCCCAGTTCCTCGAACAGGGTACCGCCGCCCGATGCCATGCCGCGGGCATATTCCTCGGCCCGTTTCGCCGTGCGCTCGAAGCTCGCGGGGAAGCGCTGCATCATCTGCTTCGCCGCCTGGCGGAAGTTGACGTAGCTCCGCGACGACATGAGCCGGGCCAGATAGGCACTCATGGCTCCCACGGGCGGAGCGATCGACATGTCGTTGTCGTTCAGGATGACGATCAGCCGGCTCTCCATCGAGCCTGCGTTGTTCATCGCCTCATAGGCCATGCCGGCCGACATGGCGCCGTCGCCGATCACGGCGATCACATTGTTGTGGCCGCCCTTGAGGTCGCGTGCCACCGCCATGCCGAGACCGGCCGAGATCGAGGTCGAGGAATGGGCGGCACCGAAGGGATCGTATTCGCTCTCCGCCCGCTTGGTGAAGCCGGACAGGCCGCCGCCCTGGCGCAGCGTGCGGATGCGGTCGCGCCGATGGGTCAGGATCTTGTGCGGATAGGCCTGGTGGCCGACGTCGAAGATCAGCCGGTCGTTCGGCGTGTCGAAGACATAGTGGAGCGCCACCGTGAGCTCGACCACGCCGAGCCCGGCGCCGAGGTGACCGCCGGTGATGGAAACGGCATCGATCGTCTCGGCCCGGAGTTCGGCGGCGAGCTGCGGCAGATCGGATTCTTCGAGAAGACGCAGATCCTCCGGCCCGGCGACCTTGTCCAGGAGGGGGGTGAGCGGCGGGCTGATGGTCACCGTTGTCATATCCTCGAAGCCGAAATCAGGATTTTCGCTCGATCACGAAGCGCGCCAGGGCGGCCAGACCCGAAGCCCGCTCGCCGAACAGGGCGAGATGGCCGATCGCCTGGTCGATCAGCCGTGCGGACTGGGCGCGGGCACGCTCGACGCCCACGATCGAGACGAAGGTGGCCTTGCCGCGGTCGGCATCCTTTGCCACCGCCTTGCCCGTCTCCTCGATCCGGCCTTCGACGTCCAGGAGGTCGTCGGCGATCTGGAACGCCAGGCCGACGTCATGGGCATAGGCACGAAGGGCCGCGCGCGCCTCCGGGCTGGCCCGGCCGAGCACGGCGCCGGCCTCGGCCGCGGCCTGGATCAGGGCGCCGGTCTTCATCTTCTGCATACGGGTGACCTGGCCGAGGTCGTAGTCCTCCCCCGCCGCCTCAGCCGCCAGATCGGCCATCTGACCGCCCACCATGCCGTGGGGGCCGGACGCCTGGGCGAGGATGGCCACGAGTTCGAGGCGCACGCGCGGATCGTCGTGCGTCTCGCTACCCGAGAGGATTTCGAAGGCATAGGTCAACAGGGCATCGCCCGCCAGGACCGCGGTCGCCTCGTCGAAGGCCTTGTGCACCGTGGGCTTGCCGCGGCGGAGGTCGTCGTCGTCCATGGCCGGCAGGTCGTCGTGGACGAGGCTGTAGCAATGCACGCATTCGACCGCGGCGGCGGCGCGCAGCGCGCAGCCCCGCTTCACGTCGAAAATGCCGGCCGTTTCGAGCGTCAGGAACGGCCGCAGCCGCTTGCCCCCGCCGAGGGTCGCGTAGCGCATCGCCTCGGCGAGCCGCGCCTCCGGCCCGACGGGCGGCGGCAGCAGGCGCTCCAGGGTGCGCTCGATATCGTCGGCGGCCAGCTTCATGGCCGTGGCAAGGTCGTTCGTCGTCATGGTGCCATCAGCCGGCATCGAAGGCCTTCGTCGCGATCTCGCCGTCCGGGCCGGCCACGATCGCCTCGACCCGTGCCTTGGCTTGGGCCAGTTTGGCTTCGCAATGGCGCTTCAAGAGGGCACCGCGGCCATAGGTCTCGATCGACGCCTCGAGGTCGACGCGCCCGTCCTCGAGCTGGCGCACGATCGCCTCCAGCTCCTTCAGCGCCGCCTCGAAACTGAGGCCGGCGATATCAGGAGGCAGAGGGGCGGGTTCGGCAGGCATTCGGAACCTCGGTCGACGGACGTCCGTTGCGCGGCGCAGCAGGCCGCCCTCATGTCCTAAACGCCTTGGCCGGGCAAAACAAGCCGGATCGCGCCCGTCCTGACCGGGCCCGTCCTGGGGCGCCGCTTCCCCTGCCGCACGGCAAGTGCTAGCAAGGACGAGGACGAGGAACACGCCATGACTCAGGGGCAACAATCGGGTTGGGGACGGAGGCTCGCCGCACTTCTGGCGGCCGCCGTATTCTTCCTGCAGCCCCTGGCGCTGGCGCCGCCGGGGGCCAGGGCCGCCGCCCTGCGACAACTCGACCTCCTCACCGCCTCGCTCTGCGCCCTCCAGCCGGTGTCGGCGGACGGCAGGGCCAAGGCCCCTGTGGGCGACCATCGGCAGGGCGATTGCTGCCAAGCCGGCTGCCCCATGTTCGGCGGCCCCATGCCGAGCGTCGCCGCCCTGCTCCGTCCCTTGCCGGTGCGCCCGGTCGCCGCCGGCCAGCCGATCGCCGCCCCGGCCGCCGGCCCCATGTCGACCTGGTCGCCCTCCCTCGCCCGGGCGCCGCCCGCGACCGCCTGACCCGACAGAACCCCGTTTCGGAATCCGGCCGCCCTTCACGGCCAACAGGCAGGTCACATCATGTCCATTTCCTTCGCTTCCCTGGCGCGGGCCGCCGTGCTCGCCGTCGCCACCCTCGCCGGCGCCAGCACCGCCCAGGCCCATGAATACAAGGTGGGCGACATCGAGATCGTCCATCCGTGGTCGCGCGCCACGCCGGCCGGTGCCAAGGTCGCCGGCGGCTTCCTGAAGATCGAGAACGACGGTGGCGCCGACCGCCTGGTCTCGATCGCCAGCACCGTCGCCGACAAGGTCCAGATCCACGAGATGAGCATGGCGGCCGACGGCACCGCCAGCATGCAGGAACTGACCAACGGCCTGGACATCCCGGCCAAGGGCGCGGTCGAGCTGAAGCCCGGCAGCTACCACATCATGTTCATCGGCCTGAAGCAGCCGCTGAAGGAAGGCGAGTCCTTCCTGGCCACGCTGCACTTCGAAAAGGCCGGCGATGTCGAGGTGAAATTCGTGGTCGGCCCGATGGGCCAGACCACGATCGAGCACCAGGGCCACGGCACCGCGCAGTGACCCGGGGATCCCCGCCGGTTCAAGCCGGCGGGGACTTCCCTCAGTTGACCATCAGGGTCGCGACATGGGCCGCGACCGAGGACGACAGGGCGAACAGGTCGTAGCCGCCTTCGAGGGTCGAAACGATGCCGGCGCGGCAGTGTTTGCGCGCGATCCGGGCCAATTCCGCGGTGACCCAGCGATAATCCTGCTCGGTCAGGCGCATGTTGGCGAGCGGGTCGAGGGCGTGGCCGTCGAAGCCCGCGGAGATCAGCAGAAGCTCCGGCTTGAAGGCTTCGAGCGCCGGGAAAATGTGCTCGGAAAAGCATTGGCGGAAGGCGGGACCGTCCGCCCCCGGCGGCAGCGGTGCATTCACGATATTGTCGGCCACGCCGGTCTCGCCCGCATTGCCGGTGCCGGGATAGAGCGGCGCCTGATGGGTCGAGGCGTAGAAGAGATCGGGGTCGTCCTGGAACGCGCTCTGGGTGCCGTTGCCGTGATGGACGTCGAAATCGACCACCGCGACCCGCTTCAGGCCATGGGCGGCGCGGGCGTGCTGGGCGCCGACGGCGACATTGTTGAACAGGCAGAAGCCCATGGCGTGGTCCGGCTCGGCATGGTGGCCGGGCGGGCGGACGGCGCAGAAGGCCGAATAGGCGCCCCCGGTCAGCACGGTGTCCACCGCGGCGATCACGGCGCCCGCGGCATGGAGGGCCGCCTCGCCCGAACCGGCGGAAATCACCGTGTCCGAGTCGAGATGGAAGCGGTTGTGGCCGACCGACGGAACCTTGGACAGCACCCAGTCGACGTAATCGGGCGCGTGCACGCGGATCAGCTGCTCGCGCGTCGCCGGCGGTGCCTCGGCCCGTTCGAGGTAGTGGAAGTCCTCCGCCTCCAGGGCGCGCAGCACGGCCCGCAGCCGGTCCGCACATTCCGGATGCCCCCAACCCGTGTCATGGGCCAAGCAGGAAGGATGGGAAAACAGGATGGTCGACATGAGCGATGCTTCCGGACGGCGTTTCCCCGGTGGCCATCTGTGCGACCACCGTTATTCCCAATGTCGTACCGGAATGCCCCCGTCACAAGTGCGACTTAAGGCTGGACAGGGGCTTTCTCGCACCACCCGGCATCAAATGAAGAAGTCGGGCGCGAGCTGGGCCGTGGGATCGACGGCATAAACGGAAAAGTCGGTCACGCCCGCCTCGGCCAGCACGGCGTCGTCGATGCAGAAATTGCCGGTGAAGGACCGGCTCGGCCGGGTCACGATCTGATAGGCGGCGTCGGCCATGATCTCGGGCTTGCGGCTGGCGCGCATCATGGCGTCGCCGCCCAGCATGTTGACAGCCGCCGTGGCGATCGCCGTGCGGGGCCACAGCGCGTTGAAGGCGATACCGTCGTCGGCGAATTCTTCCGCCATGCCGAGCACGCACATGGACATGCCGAACTTGGCCATCGTGTAGGCGACATGGGGGGCGAACCAGCGCGCCTCCATGTTGAGCGGTGGCGACAGGTTCAGGACGTGGGGATTGACCGCCTTCTTGAGGTGCGGAACCGCCAGCTTGGAACAGAGGAAAGTGCCGCGCGTATTGATCTGATGCATCAGGTCGTAGCGCCGCATGTCGGTCGAGAGCGTGCCGGTGAGCTGGATCGCACTGGCGTTGTTCACCAGGACGTCGATGCCGCCGAAGGTATCGACCGTCTTGGCGATCGCCGCCGCCACCTGTTCCTCCTCGCGGACGTCGACCACGAGGGGCAGCGCCTGGCCGCCGGCCGCGCGGATCTCGTCCGCCGCGGTGTGGATCGTGCCCTCGAGCTTGGGATGGGGCTCGTCCGTCTTGGCGGCGATCGCGATATTGGCCCCGTCCCGCGCCGCCCGCTTGGCGATGGCGAGACCGATGCCGCGCGAGGCGCCGGTGATGAACAGTGTCTTGCCCTTCAGGTTGCTCATGGTTCCTCCCCTTGTTCTTGGCCCCGGACATGACGCCGAAGTCTGCCGCCGTCAAGCTTCGGTTTCGTCGCAGTGGCCTGGGGACGCCCGGCGCGTCACGACCCCTGCGCCCCTTTTCCACCGTCATGGCCGGGCTTGTCCCGGCCATCTACGCCCGCAAGCCGCCCCTCACGTCGACGACTGTGACTCGTCTCGACGTGGCTGCCCGGGACGAGCCCGGGCATGACAAATGAGAATGAGAGGGGAAGCAGCGCCGGATCGTCAGGCCGCGAATTGCGAGAAGTCGGGCTTGCGCTTGGCCAGAAAGGCGCCGATCGCCTCGGCCACTTCGGGACTGCGGAGCTGGGCGCCGAAGATGGCGCCCTCTTCCTTCATGCGCTCCGCTACTTCGCGGCTGGAGGACTTCATGAGCTGCTTGGTGAGGCGCAGCGCGGAGGGGGCGAGTGCGGTCAGGCGCTTCGCCTTGGCCTCGACATGGGCCATCAGCGCATCCGCCGGCACCACTTCGTTGACGAAGCCGAGTTCGGCTGCCCGCGCCGCCTCGATCTGGTCGCCGAAGAGGAAGAGCTCGGCCGCCTTGCGATGACCGATCATGGCCGGGACGATCAGGCTCGACGCCGCCTCGGGCACCAGGCCGAGGGCCGTGAAGGGCATCGACAGCTTCGCCGTGTCGGCGGCATAGACCAAGTCGCAATGCAGCAGCATGGTCATGCCGACGCCGACCGCAATGCCGTTGACCGCGGCGATCAGCACCTTGGGAAAGGTCGTGATCGCGGCGAGGAAGCGCGAGACCGGGGAGTCGCCGGCGAGATCCGGCGGATTCTGCATGAAATCGATCAGGTCGTTGCCCGAAGTGAAGGCTGAGCCCGCCCCGGTGATCACCACGACGCGCACGGTCGGATCGGCTTCGGCCGTCTTCAGGGCGTCGACGATGCCGTCGTACATGGCCAGCGTCAGGGCGTTCTTCTTGTCCGCCCGGTTCATGGTGATGGTAGTGATGCCATCCCGGGTTTCGGTCAGGATCTGGTCGGTCATTCGCGCGCACTCCTGGCAAAGCGTTGCGTGGCGGTATCGAGGAAGCGGGCAACCAGCGCCACCTCTTCCGCGGTGAAGCCTTCGACGAGCCGGCCGTTCAATTCGGCCAGCAGGGGTTTGGCCGCCTTGGCCCGGGCCTTGCCGGCCCCGGTCAGGGCGAGCAGGGTGACGCGCCGGTCGTGCTCGCTCACCCGCCTCGCGATGAACCCGGCGCGTTCCAGCCGGTCGGCCAGGCCGGTCACGGCGGAAGCATTGAGATCCAGCCGGTCGGCGAGATCGCCCAGGGTACAATCCGGCGTCTCGGCGAGCACGAAGAGCGCGCCGAGCTGGGCCCCCGTGATGTCGAGCCGCTCCAGCAGGACCTGGTCCGCCGCCTTGAACAGGGCGTGGCGGGCGCGGTTCAGCAGATAGAGCAGGCGCGGCTTCTCGGCGGTCATGCGGGCACCCTAGGCGGAATTCCTTCACCTGTGAAGCATTAATTTCACATGTGAAGCTTTATGCCGCGCGGCGCCAGAAATGGACGCCGTCCGCCGCCGTCTCCCGCAGGATCTGGCCGCGGGTGCGCAGGCAGTGCAGATGGGCGATGCCCTCGCCCACCGCCAGCATGAGGTCGGTACCTTCGAGCTTGCGGCGGAACATCGGCCCCATCAGGTCGATCGCGTGCTTGGGCCCGTCCAGCGCTTCCATGATGGCATCGAGGCGGCGCTGGTGGCCGACGGCGAGACGGTGCAGGCGGTGGTGCAGCCCGCGGAACGGCTCGTTGTGCGAGGGCAGCACCAGCACGTCGTCCGGCACGCGGTTCTCGATCGCCTCGAGGGAGTCGAGCCATTCGGTCAGCGGGTCGCCCTCGGGATCGGTGACCCCGACCGAGACGTTGGAGGAAATGCGCGGCAGCACCTGGTCGCCCGAGATCAGCAGATGTTCCGCCGGGCACCACAGGCTGGCATGTTCCGGCGAATGGCCGCGCCCGACCACGACTTCCCAATGGCGCCCGCCGATCGAGAGACGATCGCCGTCACAGAGCCGGCGATGGCCGAGCGGCATTTCGGTGACGCCGAGGGAGAAATTGCCGAAGCCGCGCCGCTTGAAGGTTTCCAGCATCTCCGGCGAGAAGCCGGCACGATGGTAGAAATCGACCGCCTCGGCCGGCGGTTCCGGCCGGACGTCGAGGCAGAGCAGGCGGGCGAGCAGGAATTCCTCCCGCGTCATCCAGAGCTCGGCCGAAAAGCGCCGTACCAGGAAGCCGGCCTGGCCGACATGGTCGGGATGGAGATGGGTGACCAGCACGCGGGTGACCGGCCGCCCGCCCATCACGCCGGCGAACAGCCGGTGCCACAGCACCTCCGTGGCCTCGCCGCGCAGACCCGTGTCGACGACCGCGAAGCCCTCGCCGTCCTCGAGCAGCCAGACATTGATGTGATCGAGGCTGAAGGGCAGCGGAAAACGCGCCCAATGCACGCCCTGTGCGACTTCGACCGTCTCGCCCGGGGCGGGCGTCTCGGCGAAGGGAAAAATCAGACCGGACACGGCGCTCGCTCCCCGAAAACTTCATTCGAATTCGTTTCGGGGAGCGAGTGTAGAGTGCTTGACGTGCGCGTCAACTTACGCCCGGACAGGGGCCGCGACGCGACGTCAGGCCCGCTGTTCGGCGACCTTGGTCACGGCCGCACCTGTGGCGCGGACCTCGTTCAACATATTGTCAATGGACTTCTGAATGAACTGGCTGCTGTCTCCGAGCACAGCCCGAGCCAAATCCTGGCCGATGTTTTCCACACCCCCCTTGCGAATCTCGAAGGCCGTAAAGATGTCGAGACTGACCCCGTCCTTGTAAGCCCAGAGGCAAACATAGTAGCCGGTCGACTCGCCGTACCTCGCGAAGCTCTGATCTGAGCCGGTAGCGATGTAGGGCGCATTGTCGCAAGCAGGTATCTGCAAACGCTGCCCCTGACCCGCCAGCAAGGTTCCAAGATTGCCACCGATCGGATTCTTCAGTTCGAGCCTTCCTGGTGCGTCCGGCAAGTTGGCAGGCAACAGCGACCGGTCCACCCGGACCGCATCGGCGTTAGACCCTTGAAGTCCCTTGGTAACAGCATCCGCAACTCGCTCGTAAGCGGTTCCCGCAATCTTATAAGTTACCAGATTTCTGGTGATCTGAGAGGTCGGTTTCGCCCCCGCGCAAGAGCAGACGAGGAGGAGCGAAACACATGCGGCGACCTTGCGCCAATCCCCGAAGAAAATCATTCGCCCCCCAAAGCGTCGAAATGCCAGGGGCACGATACCACCCTGCGTTCAGCTCGCAACGCGGCAAATCAACTCATGGGGACATTTCTTCAATAAAAACAATCAAAGAGAGAATTTCAGTCCGTCGCGCCAGTCGATCAGGTGACTGGCGCGACGGGTCGATGTCACGCGATCAGCAGGGCCGGCAGGTCGGCGAGCAGCGAATGGCCGGCGGTCACCGGGCCGAGCTGGGCGGCGGCGACGGGCAGGCGCTGTTCGGCGAAATAGCGGGCCGAGGCGATGCGGGCCTTCATGAACTTCTTGTCGACGCCGTCTTCCTTCAGCTTCTCGGCGGCAGCCAGGGCCAGGCGGGCGAGCAGCCAGCCGCCCACCACCTGGCCGGCCATGTCGAGATAGACGGAAGCGGTCGCCAGCACGTCGTTCGGCTGGGTCACGACATTGGCGAGCACCCATTCGGTCGCGTCCGAGAAGGCGGTCGCCGCGGTCGAAAGATGGCGGGCGATCACCTTGAAGTCTTCGCCCGGGGTCTTTTCCAGCGCCGGCACCACCGACTCGATCTCGGCGATCAGGCTGCGCACGGTCTCGCCGCCATTGAGCGGCACCTTGCGGGTGACGAGGTCGATCGCCTGGATGCCGTTGGTGCCTTCATAGATCGGGGCGATGCGGGAATCGCGCCAATGCTGGGCCGCCCCTGTCTCCTCGATGAAGCCCATGCCGCCGTGGATCTGGATGTTGAGCGAGGTCAGCTCCATGCCCTTGTCGGTCGACCAGGACTTGGTGATCGGGGTCAGCAGGTCGGCCAGGGCGCGTTCGGCCGCCCGCTCCTCCTCGGTCGCGGCAACCTTGGAGAGGTCGATCGCCAGCGCGTTCCGGCAGGCCAGCGCCCGCATGGCGTCGATCGTCGAGCGCATGGTGAAGAGCATACGGCGCACGTCCGGATGCTCGATGATGGCGCTCGGCACGCTGGCACCGAGGGCGCGGCTCTGGCGCCGCTCCTGGGCGAAGGCAAGCGCCTGCTGATAGGCACGTTCGGAAAGGCCGAGGCCCTGCACGCCGACCGAGAGGCGGGCGTTGTTCATCATGGTGAACATCGCGTGCAGGCCGCGGTTCTCCTTGCCGATCATGTAGCCGACGCAATCGTCGTTGTCGCCGAAGGCCATGACGCAGGTGGGCGAGCCGTGGATGCCGATCTTGTGCTCGATCGAGACGCAGCGGACATCGTTCCGCTTGCCCAGCGAGCCGTCCGCGTTGATCAGGAACTTCGGCACGATGAAGCAGGAAATGCCCTTGGAGCCGGCGGGCGCGCCCGGCGTCTTGGCCAGCACCAGGTGGATGATGTTCTTCGAGAGCTCGTGCTCGCCGAAGGTGATGAAGATCTTCTGGCCCTTGATGCGCCAGGTGCCGTCACCGGCCGGGGTCGCCCTCGACTTGATCTCGCCGAGGTCCGAACCGGCCTGGGGCTCGGTCAGGTTCATGGTGCCGGTCCATTCGCCGGCGATCATCTTTTCGAGATAGGTCGCCTTCTGTTCCTCGGTGCCATGGGCGTGGATCGCCTCGGTGGCGCCCTGGTTCAGCAGCATGATCAGGCCGAAGGCCATGTTGGACGACGACCAGATTTCCGAAACCGCCACGGTCACGGTCCAGGGCAGGCTCTGACCGCCGTAATCGAACTCGAAGGGCACGCCAGGCCAGCCGCCTTCGGTATAGGCCTTCCACGCGGTCTCGAACTCCGGCGGCAGGGTGACGCGGCCGTTCTCGTATTGGGCGCCGACCTTGTCGCCGATCGGATTGGTCGGGGCGATCACGTCGCGCGCCAGCCGGCCGGCCTCTTCGACCACCTGCGCCACCGTCTCCGGCGTCGCATGTTCGTAGAGTTCGAAGCCCGAGATATCCTGCAGGCGGCCGATGGTCTCCAAGGTGAACATGAGTTCGCGGGTCGGGGCGGAATAGACGGTCATGAAGGGGTTCTCCGGATGGCGGCGACGTTCACGCGGGAACAATGCACGAGAGGACAATCGGCCTGCGGTCTTACAACGCCCGCCGCATTATGCTAAGTCCGAAAAACGCATGGTTGACGAAATGACGCCGCAGACGACCGTGCCCGTCGTTGCTCCGGGCCCGGATACCATCGCCATGGCTGCGGCCGCGTTGATGGCGGGCCAGCTCGTCGGGCTGCCGACCGAGACCGTTTACGGCCTCGCAGGAGGTGCTACGTCCGATCGGGCGGTGGCGCGCATCTTCGCGGCCAAGGGCCGGCCCAGCTTCAATCCGCTGATCATCCATGTCGCGGATCGGGCGAGCGCCGCGACACTGGCCGAGATCCCGCCGCTGGCCGATGCCCTGATCGCCCGCTTCTGGCCGGGTCCCCTCACCCTGGTGCTGCCGCGAAAGAAGGATTGCCCGGTCTCCCTGCTCGCCTCCGCCGGGCTCGACACCGTGGCACTGCGCTGCCCGGCCCATCCGGTCGCCCGCGCCGTGATCGAGGCCGCCGGCCCCCTGGCGGCGCCCAGCGCCAATCCCTCCGGCCGGCTCAGCCCGACCACGGCGCAGGATGTCGCCGATTGTTTCACACCCGATCAGGTCGCCCTGGTGATCGACGGCGGGCCGTCGCCGGTCGGGGTCGAATCCACCATCGTCGGCCTGTTCGACGGCCGCCCCGTCATGCTGCGCCCCGGCGGCCTGCCGCGCGCCGCGATCGAAGCGGTGACCGGCCCCCTGGCCGAAGCCGGCGCCGATCAGGACGCACCGCAGAGCCCGGGGCGTCTGCTCTCCCACTATGCGCCGCACCTGCCGGTGCGGCTCGACGCCTCCACGGTGGGGCCGGACGAAGCCCTGCTCACCTTCGGATCCGGGGCACCGCCGGGCGGCGTCGCGCGGCTCGATCTCTCACCTGCCGGCGACCTCGCCGAGGCGGCGGCGAACCTCTTTTCCATGCTGCGGCGGCTGGACGCCAGCGGCGCCGCCGGGATCGCCGTGATGCCGATCCCCGGCGAAGGCCTCGGCGAAGCGATCCGCGACCGCCTGGCCCGCGCTGCCGCCCCGCGGCCACAGGGAGCTTGACCATGTCCCTGCC
>NZ_JBAZKR010000105.1:0-12379 GCF_041650655.1 Zavarzinia sp. | reverse complement strand
TCCTGCCACCTGAAGGGATCGATGTGCGGCTTTGTCCTATTGCGCCGCGTGAGGTTCAACGCTATCCCGCAACCGTCGAGGGGGGAATTCCACTTTGTCGTTCCAGGGCGAAAATAGAATGGGCCTGCGCCGCCGCTTGGCAGTGCTGACGGCCTTTCTCGCCCTGTTGTTCCAGACCCTGGCGCCGCTCTCACCGATGGCGGCGCCCCGGCTCGACTCGCTCGACGGGCTGACCGTCGCCCTGGCCGACCTCTGCGTCGCTGGACGCGCGAGCGACGACCGATCTTCGACCCCGAAACCGTTCCACGGCTGCCAGATCTGCCTCACGATGCAGATCGCCGGCCAGTTCGTGGCGCCCCCTGCGTCCGCGCTGCCGGCCCCATCCGCGTCGAGCACGCTGACCTGGGTGCCGGCCGCGCCGGAACTTCTCCTCTTCGTCCGTCCCGCGGTGGTCGAGCCCCGCGGTCCGCCGGTGATTCTGGCCTGATCCCCCCGATCCGCCCTGTCGCCGCCCCATCCGGGGTACGCGGGCGCCTGCCATCATCATTGGACCGACGACATGACCGATCATCTTCTGCGCAGCACCGCGCTCGCGGCGCTCACCCTCGCCCTCACTCCCGCCGCCTGGGCCGAAGAAGCCACCAGCCTGCCGACCGTCGTGGTCGAAGCCCCGGCCGAGACTCCCTTCGGCACCACGACCGAGGGCGGCACCGCCACCACCGCCGACAGCGCCCGCCTGCTCTCCTCCACCCCGGGGGTCACGCTCCAGGCCGGCGGTGCCCTGTCCAGCCTGCCCGTGCTGAACGGCCTGGCCGACGAGCGGGTGCGCCTGCTGCTGGACGGCATGACCGTCACCAACGCCTGCCCGAACCACATGATCCCCGCCCTGTCCTATATCGACGCCGGGCGCATCGGGCAGATCCAGGCGATCGCGGGCGTCACCCCGGTCAGCCTGGGCGGCGACAGTATCGCCGGCACGATCGTGGTCGAACCCGCAGCCCCGCTTTTCGCCACGCCGGACAAGCCGGTGCTCTCCACCGGCCGGCTCTCGACCTTCTTCCGCAGCAATACGAGCGGCCTCACCGTCTCGGGCGACCTCACCCTGGCGACGCCGGACATGAGCTGGAGCTATGCCGGCTCGTGGTCGCGCGACATGGACTATCACCGCGGCGGCGACGGCAAAGCCGTGCGCTCGACCGAGGCCCAGACCTACGACCATAATTTCACCTTCGGCCTGCAGCGCGGCAGCGACCGCCTGACCATCCGCGCCGGCCTGACCCGGACCCCCTACGAGGGCTTCCCCAACCAGCGGATGGACCTGACCGACAACAAGAGCCACTACCTGAATGCCCGCTACGAAGGCGAATTCGACTGGGGCTCGCTCGACTCCCGCCTCTATTGGCACCATACCTCGCACGAGATGGACATGCTGGCCGACAAGGGCGGCGCCATGCCCATGAACACCAGGGCCAACGACTATGGCTATTCGCTGGCGGCAACCATCCCGCTCGGCGAGATCGACACGCTCCGCGTCGGTAACGAGCTGCATTACCTCGGCCTGAACGACTGGTGGCCGCCGGTCGCCGGCAGCATGATGATGGGACCGGAAACCTATGTGAACATCAACGACGGCCGCCGCGTCCGCATCGGCACCTACGGCGAATGGCAGCGCCAATGGACGAGCGCGCTGCGCAGCGAGATCGGCGTCCGCAACGACGTCGTGCTGATGGATACCGGCGAGGTCCGCCCCTATTCCTGGACCGCCATGATGCAGGCGGCCGACATCGCCGCCGCCAACGCCTTCAACGCCATGGACCGCAGCCGGACCGACATCAATTTCGACGCCACCGGCCTCCTCTCCTACGATGTCGGCAGCGACGCGACCTATGCCCTCGGCCTCGCCCGCAAGACCCGTTCGCCCAGCCTTTACGAGCGTTATTCCTGGGGCCAGGGCAACATGGCGGCGGCCATGAACAATTGGTATGGCGATGCCAACGGTTACCTGGGCAACCCGGACCTCGATCCCGAAGTGGCCTATACGCTCGGCATCTCGGCCGATTGGCACCGGGGCTCCGCCTGGCGCGTGAAGGTGACGCCCTATGTCTCCTATGTCGACGGCTTCATCGATGCCGATCCGACCGGGCGGACCTTCGGCCCGGGCGGCCAGTTCGTCGTCCTGCGCTTCGCCAATCACGACGCGCTTCTCTATGGCGTCGATGTTTCGGGTTCGCTCTCCCTCGCCAAGGGTGGCGCCTTCGGCGACCTCGACCTCTCCGGCACCGCGGGCCTGGTGATGGGCGAGAACCGCGACACCCATGACGACCTCTATCACCTGGCACCGCTCCATGGCCGGATCGCCCTCGACCACCGCCTGGGGGACTGGAGCAACGCGCTCGAACTGGTGGGCAGCGTGACCAAGGACCAGGTGAACGACGCCCGAAACGAGCCGGAAACGCCGGGCTATGCCCTGGTCAATTTCCGCACCGCCTATCAGTGGCCGGGCGTCCGGGTCGAAGCCGGGGTCGAGAATCTGTTCGACCAGCGCTATTACGACCCCCTCGGCGGCGTCGACTTCTCGGACTTCAAGATCGAGGGCGGTGCCATCCGGGCCCTGCCGGGCGAAGGCCGCTCCTTCACCGTCGGCCTGACCCTGACCTATTGATCGCGAATTTGGCCGCCGTCCCCCGGGGCGGCGGCCTTGAATTTCGCTCGCGAAAACATGATGCTCCGTCACAAACAAAGGGGAGAGCGTCATGCAGGTCACCGAATATCTGGCGCAGGACGGCGTCGGTCTCGGCCGATTGGTGAAGAAGGGCGACGTCACCGCCACCGAACTGGCGGAAATCGCCATCGGCCTGATCGAGAAGCATAATCCTGCCCTGAACGGCGTCGTGCAGAAGGGCTACGACATGGCCCGCAAGGCCGCCGCCGATGGCCTGCCGGACGGCCCCTTCAGCGGCGTGCCCTTCCTTCTCAAGGACATCAACGCGCTCTGCGTCGGTCTCTCCACCCGCCAGGGCTCGCGCCTGTTCGAACATGCGACGGACGATCACGACAGCGAGCTGACCATCCGCTACAAGCGGGCCGGGCTGAACATCCTGGGCAAGACCAACGCGCCCGAATTCGGCATCCTGCCGACGACCGAATCGCTCTTCTACGGCCCGGCCCGCAATCCCTGGAACACCGGCCATTCGACCGGCGGTTCCTCCGGCGGTTCGGCCGCCATGGTCGCCGCCGGCTGCCTGCCTTTCGCCCATGCCAATGACGGCGGCGGCTCGATCCGCATTCCGGCGGCAGCCTGCGGCTTGGTCGGCCTGAAGCCGACCCGCGCGCGCAACCCGCTCGGCCCCGATCTCGGCGATGCCCTGGGCGGCCTGGTCTGCGACCATGTGGTCAGCCGCACGGTGCGCGACACCGCCTATGCCCTCGATGCCACCTCGGGCCCCGACATCGGCGACCCCTATTGGGCGCCGGCGCCGAAGCGGCCCTTTATCGAAGCGCTGGAAGGCGTGAAGCGAAAGCTCACCGTGGCTGTCGCGACCACCGATTTCCTGGGCAATCCGCTGCATCCCGAGTGCGTCGCCGCGGTCGAAAAGACCGCCAAGACCCTCGAATCCATGGGCCATATCATCGTCGAGGGCGCCCCGTCGGCACCGGCCGAGATGGTCACCCATGCCTTCATGACACTGTGGACCGCCGGCATGGCGGCCCTCGCGCAAGGTGCCCCGATGATGGGCGGCGGTATCGCCGGGCCCGACACGCTGGAGCCCATGACCTGGGCCCTGGTCCAGAAGGCGGGCCAGACCACGGCGGCCGAATATGTCATGGCCCAGGTCATGCTGCAGCGGATCAGCCGTTTCATCGCCCAGTTCTTCGAGACCGTCGACGTCATGCTGACCACCACGCTGACCCGCCCGCCCGTGCCCCTCGGCTATTTCGACGTCACCTCGCCCGATTTCGAAGGCACGCTGCAGAAGGCCGGCGACTATGTGAACACGCCGGTGTTCAACTTCACCGGCCAGCCGGCGATCAGCCTGCCCCTGCACCAATCGGCCGACGGATTGCCGGTCGGCGTCCAGATCATCGGCCGCTTCGGCGACGAAGACACGCTGATCGCCATCGCCGCCGACCTCGAACAGGCCCTGCCCTGGGCCGGCCGCCACCCGCCTATCTGGGGCTGACGGCGCCGGTTCGACCGGCTATAGGTTGGGGCATCATGACCGAAAAGATGTCCCAACCCGTCCATATCGTCGGCGGCGGCCTCGCCGGCAGCGAAGCCGCCTGGCAGATCGCGCGCCGCGGCGTGCCCGTGGTGCTGCACGAGATGCGGCCGATCCGGCAGACCGAGGCCCATGCGACCGACGGGCTCGCCGAACTCGTCTGCTCCAATTCCTTCCGCTCGGACGATCCGGTGTCGAACGCCGTCGGCCTGCTGCACGAGGAAATGCGGCGCGCCGGCAGCCTGATCATGCGCGCCGCCGATGCCCACCGGGTGCCGGCGGGCGGCGCGCTCGCCGTCGACCGCGAGGGCTTTTCGGCCGCGGTCGGCGCGGCGCTGGCGGCCGAGCCCCTGGTGACGCTGGTGCGCGAGGAAGTGGCGGGCCTGCCGCCGGCCGACTGGGGCAATACGGTGGTCGCCACCGGCCCCCTGACCTCACCCGCCCTGGCCGAGGCGATCCGCGCCTTCACCGGTGAGGACAGCCTGTCCTTCTTCGACGCGATCGCCCCCATCGTGACCAGGGAATCGATCGACATGTCCCGCGCCTGGTTCCAGTCGCGTTACGACAAGGGCGACGGTGCCGATTACATCAACTGCGCCCTGGATCGGGAGCAGTATTACGCCTTCGTCGAAGCCCTGCTGGCCGGCGAAAAGGTCGATTTCAAGGATTGGGAGAAGGACACGCCCTATTTCGAGGGCTGCCTGCCGGTCGAGGTGATGGCGGAACGCGGGCCGGATACGCTGGCCTTCGGCCCGATGAAGCCGGTCGGCCTGACCGATCCGCATACGGGCCGGCGCCCCTTCGCGGTCGTGCAGCTCCGCCAGGACAATGCCCTCGGCACGCTCTACAACATGGTCGGCTTCCAGACCAAATTGCGTCACGGCGAGCAGACCCGGGTGTTCCGCACCATCCCGGGCCTGGAGAACGCCGTCTTCGCCCGCCTGGGCGGCTTGCACCGCAACACCTTCATCAACAGCCCGCGCCTGCTCGACCCGACGCTGCGCCTGAAGGCACGGCCGGATCTTCGCTTCGCCGGTCAGGTGACCGGGGTCGAAGGCTATGTCGAGAGTGCCGCCATGGGCCTGATCGCCGGCCGTTTCGCGGCCGGCGACGCACTCGGCGAGGCCCTGAATCCGCCGCCGCCGACGACCGCCCTGGGCGCCCTGCTGAACCATGTCACGGGCGGCGCCGACGAGAAGACGTTCCAGCCGATGAACGTCAATTTCGGCCTCTTCCCGCCGCTCGATACCAGGACGCGCAAGGGCGACCGCAAGGCCGCCATGTCGGCCCGGGCATTGGCCGATCTGGCCGCCTGGCTCGGGCTCGCGGCGGCGGCCTGAGCCGGTTCAGCGGGCCTTGATCGTCTCGCGCAGAAAGAGGCCGATCCGCTCGATCGCGGCGCGGCCTTCGGGGATGTAGCGGGCGAAGGCGTGCCAGACGTGGGGCATCCGGTACCAGATGTCGATCTCCACCGGCACACCGGCCGCCCTCAAGTTGGCCGCCATGCGGGTCGAATCCGAGAGCAGCACCTCGTCCGAGCCGACATGGATCAGGGTGGGCGGCAGGCCGGCAGCGTCGCCATAGATAGGCGAGGCTTCCGGGTGCCTGGGATCGCCGCCCTGGAGATAGGTGATGCCGCCGTAAACCACGCCGGGCAGCGGGATCATCGGGTCCGACTTGGCGTGGAGATAATGGGTCTCGCCCGTCACCGTGAGGTCGAGATAGGGCGACAGGCCGACCGCCGCCCCCGGCATGGGCAGGCCCGCCGCCTTGAGCCGCATGAGCAGGCCGAAGGTGAGGCCGCCGCCGGCGGAATCGCCCGCGACGGCGATCCGCTCCGGCGCGATGCCCTGCTCGAGCAGGTAGCGATAGCCGGCCAGTGAATCGTCGATCTGGGCCGGGAAGGCATGTTCCGGCGCCAGGCGATAGTCGATCACCAGCATGCGCGCCCTGGCCGCCTTGGCGATCCGCCAGGTGAAACCGAGGTGGGTGCGGGGCGAGCACATGACATAGCCGCCGCCGTGGAGATAGAGGATGTGGCGGTCCTCGGTCGCCTCGGCCGGGGTGACCCAATGGCCGGGCACGCCGTTCGCCACGACGTCGGTCACCGTGACGTCCGGCGGCGGCGGCGGCAGGCGCAGCGACAATCTCTCGACCTGATCGCGCACCACCTGGACCGGAACGTCGAAGCGAAGCCGGTTCTTGAACATGCGGCGAAGGGCGAAACGCAGCATGCGCGCCCGCAGGCTGACCCGCTGCGGCCGGTCCTGGCCCGCCACCACGATCAAGGCCCCGGAATTGGACATGCCCGTCTCCCCCGCTTTCTGCAGTGTGGCTGCAGCATAGTGAGGGCGAAGCCTCAGCCGCAAGAGGCGCCGAGGGGGAAGCGTTCCGCGATCCGGAAGGGCGTGCCGGCGCCTTCCTGCACGAAGAGGCAGACGTCCGAGACCGCCACCTCCTTCCGCTCGATGCCGGCGAAATGGGCCAGGGCCGCGACTTCCACCCTCTCCCGCTCCGGCGAGGCCAGCGGCGCCGACAGGGTCATGTGGAAGCGCCATTCGTCGAAGACGTAAGGGTAGCCCCAGCGCAGCAGGTTCTCGTCCTGCGCCGGGCTCAGCCCCGATTTCCGCCGCCGCGCCAGTTCCGCCTCTCCCGCCGGGGCACGGAAATCGTCGAGCGCCGCCACGAAATGATTGGACAGGGCACGCCAGCCCGCCATGTCGCCGGCCGGCACCAGCGCGAGGAAACGGCCGATCCGGCCGACCTTCAGCGGTGGCGCCGTGAAAGCGGCGAAAGCCGCGGCGGCGGCGGTGACGGCGGCACGAAAGCCGCCCAGGTCCCGTCCCGCCTTCAGGCACATCGGCGGCTTCAGGGTGGCGTGGAAACCATAGACCCGTGCCTCCGCCGTCAGTTCGGCGAAACGGGCCGGCGTGATCGGGTCGAGCGCCGGCTGCACCACAGCGGCCCCGCTGGCGGCATCGCGGCCGAGCCAATGGGACCCCAGGCGGTGCAGCGGCGTGTCGGCCGCGGGCGCCCAATAGAGGGCGTAACGGGTCGGCATCGGCGCCTCACATCACCCTTCGGCCGTCGCGCCAGACCATTTCGACGATGGGCAGGCCGTCGATCCGGCGCACCCGCAGCACATCGGCCCGGTAGCCGGCTTCGAGCGCGCCGAGATCGTCGAGCCCGATCGAACGGGCGGGATTACGGCTCACCGTGGCGATCGCCTCGGCCAGGCCGAAACCCAAGGTGTCATGCAGGCCGAAGGCGGCGATCAGC
Source organism: Zavarzinia sp. (assembly GCF_041650655.1). Classification (GTDB taxonomy): domain Bacteria; phylum Pseudomonadota; class Alphaproteobacteria; order Zavarziniales; family Zavarziniaceae; genus Zavarzinia. The sequence goes on along the minus strand of NZ_JBAZKR010000105.1, from coordinate 4,880 downwards.
ATGGAGGCCGGCACATAGTCCGACGCCATGATGTCGAGCACGCCTTCCCGCGCCAGTTCGGCGACCGAGACATTGCCGCTGTGCGAGCCGCCGCGCACCAGGTTGGGGGCGCCGGCGATCACGCTCATGCCCTGGCCGTGCGCCGCCTTGGCGGCCTCGATGCTGGTCGGGAATTCCGAGAGCGTGATGCCCTGGGCCAGTGCTTCGGCCACTTCCTCCGCCGTGCGGTCGTCGTGGCTGGCGACCGGAATGCCGCGCGCCTTCGACATTTCGATGATGGCGGCGCGGTGGGCTGGGCCGGTCGCGTCGCGGATCGCGCGGCGGCGCTCGACGAAGGCGTCGAATTCGGCGTCGCTGAGCTGGGGATATTGCTGGCGATACTTCGAGCCGTCGAGAAACTGGCGCTGGCCCGGGGTATGGTCCATGACCGAGACCAGGCGAAGATCCGGATCGTCCGCCAGCGGACTGAACAGATCGACCACGCCCTCGTGCCCGATCTCGCAGCGAAGATGCAGGGCATGGCGCGCCTTGAAGGCGCCGGCCGCGCGCCCGGCCCGCCAGGCCTCGACCGCCGCATTGAAGGTCTTCACCCGGTCGCCGTCGGGCCAGACGTCGCCGACGGCGAGACTGTCGAGCACCGTGGTGATGCCGCCCGCCAGCACCTGGCGGTCATGGGCCACGACGGCGGCGGGCGCCGGCCAAGGCACTTTCACCCGCGGCATCATGTGCTTTTCGAGATTGTCGGTATGGAGGTCGATCAGGCCGGGCAGCAGATAGTCGCCCTCGCAATCGATCGCACCCGGCGGGACGGCGGCGCCTTCGCCGATCTCGCGGATATGGCCGCCGGCGATCACCACGCTGCCGCGCTCGATCACGCCGTCCGGCGTCACCACCGCCGCATTGGCCAGAATGATTTCGCTGCTCATGCCGCCTGCTCCACCCGCGTCATCGGCAGAAGCCGGGTCGCGATCCGTGCCCGCATCGCCGGGTCGTGGCAGATCGCCACCATGGCCGTGCCCTTCGCCCGCGCCTCGTCGATCAGGCCGGCGACGATAGCGGCATTCGCCCCGTCGAGGGAAGCCGTCGGCTCGTCCAGCAGCATCAGGGGCCAGTCGACGACGAAGCCTCGCGCGATATTGACCCGCTGCTGCTCGCCGCCCGAGAAGGTCGCGGGCGGCAGGGACCAGAGCTTTTCCGGCAGTTGCAGGCGGCGCAGCAGATCGGCCGCCCGCGCTTCCGCCGCCGCCCGGTCGAGGCCCCGGCCGCGCGCCGGTGCGGCCACGATGTCGAGGGCGGAGACGCGCGGCACCACGCGCAGGAACTGCGAGACGTGGCCGATCACAGCCCGGCGCAGCGCCAGGATCGCCCTGGGCTCGGCCGTCGCGACATCGGTGCCGGCGACCATTATCGAGCCGCCGTCGACCCGATAGGTGCCGTAGATCGCCTTGAGCAGGCTCGACTTGCCGACGCCCGACGGCCCGTCGAGCACGACGCAGTCGCCCGGGAAGACGTCGAGGTCGACGCCCGCCAGCACGTCGAGGCGGAGCCCGCCGCGCAGATGCTGGGTGAAATGCTTGGTCACGCCGCGAAGCGACAGGATGGGTTTCATCGTGCTCATGCCGCCAGTACCGAGGAGACGAGAAGCTGGGTATAGGGCGCCTGGGGATCGTCCAGCACCTGGTCGGTCAGGCCTTCCTCGATCACGCGGCCGCCCTGCATGACCATGAGCCGGTCGGCCAGCAGCCGCGCGACCCCGAGATCATGGGTGACGATGACGACGGTCAGGCCGAGGTCGGCCACGAGGCCGCGCAGCAGGTCGAGCAGCCGGGCCTGGACCGAGACGTCGAGCCCGCCGGTCGGCTCGTCCATCAGCACGAGACGGGGGCCGGAGACCAGGTTGCGCGCGATCTGCAGGCGCTGCTGCATGCCGCCCGAGAAGGTCGCCGGAATATCGTCGATCCGGCCCTGCTCGATCTCCACCCGGCCGAGCCAGTCCTCGGCCGCGGCGCGGATCCGGCCATAGTGGCGGGCGCCGGTAGCCATCAGCCGCTCGCCCACGTTGCCGCCGGCCGAAACGGCGAGACGAAGCCCGTCCCGCGGGTTCTGATGCACGAAGCCGAGTTCGGTGCGCGCCAGCAGGCGCCGCTTGCCCTCGGGCAGGTCGTGCAGGTCCACGACCTCACCCGCCGCCGTGCGGTAGAGGATGCGCCCGCCGCTGGGGACAAGCTGGCCGCCCAGGAGTTTCAGGAGCGTGGTCTTGCCCGAGCCGGATTCGCCCACGACGCCGAGCACTTCGCCGGGCCAGAGGCGGAAATCGACGCCCGCGACACCGCGGCCGTTGCCGTAGTCATAGGCCAGGTTTTCGACCGTCAGGAGCGGCGCTTCATCAGGCGGCGGCGTCATTGCGGTCCTCGTCGCGGCGCTTGCCGCAATGATCGGTGTCGGAACAGACGAACATGCGGCCGCCCCTGTCGTCGGTCACGATCTCGTCCAGGTAACTCGTGCTGTCGCCGCAGAGGGCGCAGGCGACACCCGGGTGTTCGATCGCGAAGGGATAATCCTCGAAATCCAGGCTGCGCACCGGCGTATGGGGGGGGATCGCGTAGATCCGCTTCTCCCGCCCCGCGCCGAAGAGCTGGAGCGCCGGGCAATCCGCCAGTTTCGGATTGTCGAACTTGGGGATCGGGCTCGGCGCCGTCAGGTAACGCCCGGCGACCTCGACCGGATAGTCGTAGGAGCGCTTGATCCGTCCGTGGGTCGCGATGTCCTCGTAAAGCTCGACCTGCATCACGCCGTAGTCGCCGAGGGCGTGGAGCATGCGCGTTTCGGTCTCGCGCGGCTCGAGCCAACGCAGGGGTTCCGGGATCGGCACCTGATAGACCAGGATCTGGTCTTCGCTCAGGGGCGTTTCCGGGATGCGGTGGCGGGTCTGGATCACCGTCGCCTCTTCCGTCCGCGTCGTCGTGGCGACGCCGGCCGTCCTGGCGAAGAAGCGCCGGATCGAAACCGCGTTGGTCGTATCGTCCGCGCCCTGGTCGATCACTTTGAGGACGTCGTCGGGGCCGAGCACCGATGCCGTCACCTGGATGCCGCCGGTGCCCCAGCCGTAGGGCAGCGGCATTTCGCGGCTGGCGAAGGGCACCTGATAGCCGGGCACCGCCACCGCCTTCAGCAGGGCACGGCGGATCATGCGCTTGGTCTGCTCGTCCAGATAGGCGAAGTTGTAACCGTTTTCGTTGCTCATTCCGCCGCCTCCCTCCGGGCGCGCAAGGCCCGCACGAGCTGAAGCTCCGACTGGAAATCGACGTAATGGGGCAGCTTCAGGTGCTGGACAAAGCCCGACGCTTCGACATTGTCGCAGTGGGAGAGGACGAATTCCTCGTCCTGGGCCGGGCCTTGGCGCGCCTCGCCCAATTCCTCGGCCCGCAGCGCGCGGTCTACCAGGGCCATGGCCATGGCCTTCCGCTCGCCCCGGCCGAACACCAGGCCGTAGCCGCGGGTGAATTGCGCCGGCCGCTCGGCATCGCCCTTGAACTGGTTCACCATCTGGCATTCGGTCAGCGTGACCTCGCCGATCTCGACCGCGAAACCGAGTTCCGGCACTTCGACCTCGACCGCCACCGTGCCCTGGCGGATCTCACCCGCGAAGGGATGGTTGCGGCCATAGCCGCGCTGGGTCGAATAGGCGAGCGAGAGCAGGAAACCCTCGTCGCCGCGTGCCAGGCCCTGGAGGCGAAGGGCGCGGCCGGCGGGGAATTCCAGCGGCTCGCGCGTCAGGTCCGGCACTGCACCGGTCTCGTCCACGGGCACTTCCCGTTCCATCAAGCCCTCGTCGGCCAGCAGGTCGGCGACGCGGGGCATCGCTTCCCCGCTCGGCCTGGCTTCCGGCGGGGCCTGCGGTTCGCCGCCCGCGGCGAGGGCGAAATCGAGCAGGCGGTGGGTATAGTCGTAGGTCGGGCCGAGCACCTGGCCGCCGGGCAGGTCCTTGAAGGTCGCCGAGATGCGGCGGTCGACCCGCATCGCCGCGGTATCGACCGGCTCGCTGGCGCCGAAACGCGGCAGCGTGGTGCGATAGGCGCGCAGCAGGAAGACGGCCTCGATGGTATCGCCCTGCGCCTGCTTCAGTGCCAGCGCCGCCAATTCCGGGTCGTGGAGCGAGGCTTCCGCCATCACCCGGTCGACCGCCAGCCCGAACTGCTGGCGGATCTGCTCGATGGTCAGCTCCGGCACGGCGGGATCGCCGCGCCGTTCCGCCGCCAGCCAGGCATGGGCGGCATCGATCGCCTTTTCGCCACCCTTTACCGCGACATACATGGAATGCCCCCTATTCCACCGCGACCGTGCGCGGCAGCGCCGCCAGCCGGTCGCCGCAACAAATCACCAGGTCGACACCGGTCGGAAAGCCGGCCCGCTGCACCATCCAGGCCGCCCCGAACCCCGCCGGCAGCCCCTCGACCGCCAATTCCGCCGTGCCCTGAACACCGGGGCCACGCAGGCGGTAAGTCGTGCCGCGGCCGAGCGCCGTAACCTCGACGATCACGGTCGCCGAACGGTCGGGATAGCTCTCCGAGCCCGGCGCGAAACGGTCGAGCGGCAGGAGATCGGCCGCCGTAACCACAGCGAAGGCAGCCTCCCCGAGCGCGACACGCGGCGCGCCCAGGGCACGGGTGACGAAGGCTTGCGCCGCCGCCCCGCTACAGCCGAGGTAGACCGGCGTATCGCCGTCCGCCAGGGCTGCGAGCACGCTGGCCGCGGCGGGCGACAGGCCGGCGGGTGCCGTCGCCGGCTCGGCCAGGCGATGGATGCGGCCGGGCCGGCTCATGGCGTCCAGCACGGCGCGGAAGGCGGCCTGGGCCTGGAACACCGGCCGGGCGAAGCCG
>NZ_JBAZKR010000104.1:0-12458 GCF_041650655.1 Zavarzinia sp. | reverse complement strand
GACACCCATATGATCGACACTTCCTTCCCCGGTTTCGGCGGCCTGATGACGTCGCTCGGTGCCGTCCTGTCATGACGGGCGCGCCCTTCATCGTCGCGATCGACGGGCCGGCCGCCGCCGGCAAGGGCACCCTCGCCCGCCGTCTCGCCGATGAATTCGGCTTTGCCTATCTCGACACCGGCGCGCTTTATCGCGGTGTCGCCCTCAGCCTGATCCGGGCCGGCAACACCGACCCGACCGAGAGCGAGGCGACCAAGGCCGCGCTGCGTCTCGACCTGTCCCTGCTCAAGAGCCCCGACCTGCGGCTCGAGGCGACGGGCGGCATGGCGTCGCGCGTCGCCGCCATGCCCGCCGTCCGCACCGCGCTCGACGCGCTGCAGCGCCGCTTCGCCGAGGTGCCGCCGAACGGCGCACCCGGCGCCGTCATCGACGGCCGCGACATCGGCACGGTGATCTGCCCCAAGGCGCAGGTAAAACTGTTCCTGACCGCCAGCGTCGCCGCCCGCGCGGCCCGGCGCGTGAAGGAATTGCAGGACAAGGGCCTGCCCGCCGACCTCGCCGGCATCACGGCCGAGATCGAGGCGCGGGACGCGCGCGACGCCGGCCGCGCCACCGCCCCCCTGAAGGCCGCCGACGATGCCCACTTGCTGGACACCTCGGACTTGGGTATTGAAGAGGTCTTCGCGAAGGCGAAGTCGATGATCGAGATGGCGCGGCAGACACGGACCTGAGGGCCCGTGCTTTTCCGTGCCGTTTGCCGTTTCGCCCCCCGAATGGGAGTTGGGGGGAAGACCGCCGGAGACAACCGGCAGGCCAGGAATGAAATACAGGAGTTCAACTGACTATGACTGAATTCGAGACCAAAGAGAATTTCGCGGACCTGCTGGACGAAGTGTTCGGCTCCGCCAACTCCCTCGAGGGGAGCGTCATCGAAGGTCGCGTCGTCGCGATCGAGAATGACTTTGCCGTGATCGACGTCGGCCTGAAGGCCGAGGGTCGCGTGGCGCTGAAAGAATTCGCTCCGCCGGGCCAGAAGTCCGAGCTGAAGCCCGGCGACATCGTCGAGGTCTATCTGGAGCGCATGGAAAACGCGATGGGCGAGGCTGTGATCAGCCGCGAGAAGGCCCGCCGCGAGGAAGCCTGGACCATCCTCGAGCGTGCGTTCGAGAAGGGCCAGCGCGTCGAAGGCGTGATCTTCGGCCGCGTCAAGGGTGGCTTCACGGTCGACCTGTCGGGCGCCGTCGCCTTCCTGCCCGGCTCCCAGGTCGATGTCCGTCCGGTGCGTGACATCACCCCGCTGATGGGCGTGCCGCAGCCGTTCCAGATCCTGAAGATGGACCGTCGCCGCGGCAATATCGTCGTGTCGCGTCGCGCCGTCCTCGAAGAGACCCGCGCGGAAGCCCGTTCGGAACTGGTCGCCAACCTCAAGGAAGGCCAGATCCTCGAAGGCGTGGTCAAGAACATCACCGACTATGGTGCGTTCGTCGATCTCGGCGGCGTCGATGGTCTGCTGCATGTCACCGACATCGCCTGGCGCCGTGTCAACCACCCGTCCGAGGCCCTCACCATCGGCCAGACCGTGAAGGTCCAGGTCATCCGCGTGAACCCGGAAACCCAGCGCATCTCGCTCGGCATGAAGCAGCTGCTGGCGGATCCGTGGGACGGTGTCGGCGTCAAGTATCCGGTGGGCGTGAAGTTCCTCGGCCGCGTGACCAACATCACCGACTACGGCGCTTTCGTCGAGCTGGAGCCGGGCGTCGAAGGCCTGGTCCATGTCTCCGAAATGAGCTGGACCAAGAAGAACGTCCATCCGGGCAAGATCGTCTCCACCTCGCAGGAAGTGGAAGTCATGGTCCTCGAGGTCGACGCCAACAAGCGCCGCATCTCGCTCGGTCTCAAGCAGTGCCTCGAGAACCCGTGGTCGGCCTTCGCGGGCCAGCATCCGCAGGGCACCGAGATCGAGGGCGAGGTCAAGAACATCACCGAATTCGGTCTGTTCATCGGTCTCGACGGCGGCGTGGACGGCATGGTCCACCTCTCCGACCTCGACTGGAACCGTCCTGGCGAACAGGCGATCCAGGACTTCAAGAAGGGCGACATCGTGCGCGCCCAGGTGCTCGACGTCGACGTGGAGAAGGAACGCATCTCCCTCGGCATCAAGCAGCTCGGCCGTGATCCGCTGGCCAACAACAACGAAGTCCGCAAGGGCTCCGTCGTGACCGGCACCGTGGTCGAAGTGAACGACGGCGGCGTCGAAGTCGAAGTCGGCGAAGAAGGCCTGCGCGGCTTCATCCGCCGTGCCGATCTCGCCCGCGACCGCCAGGACCAGCGCCCCGAGCGCTTCTCCGTGGGCGACAAGATCGACGCCAAGATCACCAACGTCGATCGCGCCACCCGCAAGCTCTCGCTGTCGATCAAGGCGCGCGAGATCGAGGAAGAGAAGGAAGCCGTGGCTCAGTACGGCTCGTCCGACTCGGGCGCCTCGCTCGGCGACATCCTGGGTGCGGCCATGTCCCGCGCCCGTGCCAAGGCGGAGGCGGAGGAGGAGGAGTAATCCCCCTCCCCTTCGGGCAGTGACGGGGCGCGCCGGCAACGGTGCGCCCCGTTTCGCTTTCGGCCACGCGTAGCGCCCAGGTCGTGACCTCGGTCACGTGCCGAGGCTGCCGCTCCGGCACACCATGACGCCGCTTCAAACAGACGCGGGAAGCCTGGACGGAAGGCAGCCTGATGCTGCTGACCGCGGTGTCCCAGGCCGACAAGATCCTGGCCGCGATCGAATTGCGCGCCGCGGTCAAGGCCGGCATCGACACGGCCCAGCGCGTCGTCGGCGTGGTCGCCGACCAAGTGGCTTCGCCGCCGTCGACGGGCGACATCGATGCGGTCGAACTGGCCTTCGCCAAGCTGGCACGCCAGCGTTTCAAGTCGATTGCAGCCAGGGCCTGGATTTCACCCTACGCCTGACCGGCGACATCAAGCTTCGCTACACCTTCGATTCCAGCAAGGATTCCTCGGATACCGAGCGGGAATTGCTGGCACTGATCGGCCAGAAGGCCGGCGGAAGGTGGGCGACCAGGTGATGATCTACATGTGCGCGATCATCAACGACTTCGTGCTGATGAATTTCGACAATACCGACGAAGACCTGAACCTGACGATCGACGTCGATCTCTGATCACGCGTAAGCGTGGCGCTCGCGTTCGCGGCTCAGGATGGCGTCGGCGTCGAGGCCGCTGATCGGCTGGGCCGGGTCGGCCGGCACATCGCCACGCGACAGGAGGTCGAGGTAGCGGGCGCAGCAGACACGCAGGAAAGAGGTGAAATTGGCCAAGTCGTGGCCGGCTTCCGCCGCCTCGTTGTGCAGGCGGGCGATGAGCTGGCTGACCGAAAGTTCGTCTCGCGCCGCGATTTCGCCGAGCACGCGCCAGAAATAATCTTCGAGGCGCACGCTGGTGACCATGCCGTCGATGCGGAGCGACTTGGCGCGCGCTTCCCACAGTTGCGGTTCGGCACCGATAAACAACTTGCACATGACTTTGTCCTTGCGCCGTGTCCTTGCCGTCCCTTCGGAGTTTACGCGCATGCGCGGACGAGGGCCATCCCGAAGCGCGGGATGGCCCCCCTTGCCCTATTCCGCCGCCTGGCGCGCCTCGGCCTTGCCGAGCACGGCCATGAACTGGGCGAGCCAGGCCGGATGGGCCGGCCAGGCCGGTGCCGTCACCAGATTGCCGTCGGTCACGGCGCCGTCGACCGGGATGTCGGCGAAGGCGCCGCCGGCCAGCTTCACCTCCGGCGCGCAAGCCGGATAGGCCGAGACTTTGCGGCCGGAGATCACACCCGCGGCAGCCAGGATCTGCGGCCCGTGGCAGATCGCGGCGACCGGTTTGCCCGTCTCGAAGAAATGGCGGACCATGGCGATCACCGCCGGATTGAGGCGCAGATATTCGGGTGCCCGCCCGCCGGGAATGACCAGGGCGTCGTAATCCGCCGCCTGGGTCTCGGCGAAAGTGGCGTTCAGCGCGAAATTGTGGCCGCGCTTTTCCGAATAGGTCTGCTGGCCCTCGAAATCATGGATCGAGGTCGCCACCGTATCGCCCGCCTTCTGGTCCGGACAGACGGCATGGACCGTATGTCCGCAGGCCATGAGCGCCTGGAAGGGCACCATGGTTTCGTAATCCTCGGTGAAATCGCCGGTGATCATCAGGATCTTCTTGCCCGACATTTTTTCCTCCCGTCCTTGGTGTGGACGGGAAAATGCTAACGCCGGCCGCCGCGCGACGGGTATCAGGGGCTTACTACGCCCTCAATTCATGAGATTGCGCCAGGCCGCCCAACCCAGCAGCAGAACGGCCACGGTGACGACATAGCCCGGCCCCGAATCGATGAAGCCCGTGACATCATGGAGGGTAGATGTCAGGGAAAGACCCGACAGGTCGCTGAACAGGCTCACGGCAGTCTCCTCGGTTCCGTGCGCAATGGCGGGAAATTCATTTCGGGTGCAACATAACCCAAATTGACAATATTGTGCAGAGCAGCACCCCGGGGCCGCGGGAGAAATTGCCCCCACGACCTCGGCCGTGGGGGAATTTCCGGGCCTGAGCGCCGCCGGCTTGCTACCCTGCCGCCGAAATCAGGAGGGACGAATGGACGGGACCGAAGATGTGCTGACGGACCGGCGGCTGCTGCGCCGGCGCCTGACACGGTGGCGCATCCTGGCCCTGTTGTTCGCCGTGATCGCCGGCAGCCTGGCCCTGCCGGGAATCACGGAACGGCCGCATATCGCCAGGGTGGCGATCGAAGGCGTGATCGTCGCCTCGCCCGAGCGAATCGAGCTGCTCGACCGCCTGGCCGAGGACGACGACGTGCGCGCGGTCATCCTTGCGATCGACAGCCCGGGCGGCACCACGGTCGGGGGCGAGGCGCTCTATCAGGCCGTGCGCCGGCTCGCCGCGAAGAAGCCGGTAATCGCCTCGATCGGCACGCTCGGCACCTCCGCCGCCTATCTGGTGGCGACCGGGGCCGACCGCGTCTATGCCTATGAGACTTCGCTCACCGGCTCGATCGGCGTGCTGATCCAGGCACCGGAATTCTCCCGCCTGATGGCGACGCTCGGGATTTCGGTGAACGAGGTGAAATCGGCCCCGCTCAAGGCCTCGCCCTCGCCCTTCGAGGTGATGTCGCCCGATTCCCGGGCCGCCCTGCAGGGTGTGATCGACGACAGTTTCGCCTGGTTCAAGGCGATCGTCGCCGAGCGCCGGCACATCGACGACGCCGGGATCGCCAAAGTGACCGACGGCAGGATCTTCACCGGGCGCCAGGCGCTCGACCTCAAACTGGTCGACGCCCTCGGTGCCGAGGGCGAGATCCGCGCCTGGCTCGCCGCCGAAAAGGGCCTGCCGCCCGACCTGCCGATCGAAAAGGCGGAACCCGCCGGCCCCGGCCTCGACTCCCTGCTGAGCGGAAAAGCCTTTGTGCCTAAATGGCTTACCCTTGACGGGCTGACGGCCGTTTGGCACCCTCGGCTCGAGTGACGGCTAAGGGCGGAAGGTTTCTCTGGCGATGATCAAGTCCGAACTGATCCTGCGCCTGGCCGCCGCCAATCCCCATCTCTACCAGCGCGACGTGGAACGCATCGTCTCCACCATCTTTCAGGAGGTGGCGGACGCCCTGGCCCGTGGCGACCGGGTGGAGATCCGCGGCTTCGGCGCCTTTTCGGTGAAGAGCCGGCCGGCCCGCACCGGCCGCAACCCGCGCACCGGCGAGACGGTCGAGGTGGCGGAGAAATTCGTGCCTTTCTTCAAGACGGGCAAGGAATTGCGCGAACGCCTTAACCTCGAAGGCGACGTCACCGAGAGCAAGGCGTGAGCCGGGCGGGGACGCCTTCCCCAGGATCGATCCGATGAAACTGCGCACCCTGTTGATCACCCTGCCGATCGTCATCGTCCTGGTGGCGCTGGCCGTGGCCAACCGGGCGCCGGTGCGCCTCTCGCTCGATCCCTTCGGCGGCGCCACCTCCGGCTATGCCGTCGAGATGCCGCTGTTCCTCGCCCTTTTCGCCGCCTTGCTGCTGGGTGTACTGATCGGCGGCACGGTCGCCTGGGGTGCCGGGCTGCGCCGTCGCCGGCGCCTGCGCATCAGCAATGTCGGCCTGAAGCGGGATCTCGACCGCGCCCGCGCCGATGTGGCCGCGGCCAAGCCGGCGGATGCCGTCGCCCAGCTTCCCGCCCCGCAATGACCGGCTTTGCCCATGTCGGGCCGGCGGAAGCGCTGGCCGCCCTGACCTATCCCGGCTTGATCGACGCGCTGGCCGACGCCTTTGCCGCCGGCCGGATCGAGGCCCCTTTGCGCGGCCATTACCCGATGCCGGACGGCGCCGGGGCGACCAATATCTTCCTGGTCATGCCGGCCTATGAGCCGGGTGCCTTCACCGGCGTGAAGCTGGTCACGGTGGCGCCGGGCAATCCGGGTCGCGGCCTCGATTCCGTGATCGGCCTCTACGTCCTGTTCGACGCGACGACGGGCGCGCCCCTGCTCTCGGTCGACGGCAGCGCCGTCACCGTGCGCCGCACCCCCGCCGCCTCCGCCCTGGCCGCCCGCTACCTGTCCCGGCCGGACGCCGAGACCCTGCTCGTGGTCGGCGCCGGCAAGCTGGCCCGCCATGTCGTCGAAGCCTATCGCACTGTGCGCCCCACCCTTCGCCGTGTGCTGATCTGGAACCGCAATGCAGAGAAGGCGGCCGCACTGGCCGCCGAATTGGGGATCGAGGCGGCGCCCGACCTGGAAACCGCTATCCGCGCAGCCGATATCGTCAGCGCCATCACCATGTCGAAGACGCCGCTGATCCGCGGCGCTTGGCTGAAGCCCGGCACCCATGTCGATCTGATCGGCGGCTTCACACCCGAGATGCGCGAGGCGGACGATGCGGCGGTGACCCGCGCCAGCCTCTTCGTCGATACCCGCGAAGGCGCCCTGCACGAGGCGGGCGATCTTGCCGACCCGATCGCACGCGGCGTGATTTCACCGGCCGATGTGAAGGCCGACCTGGCCGACCTCGTCACCGGCCGCCACCCGGGACGGCGGAGTGCCGACGAGATCACCCTGTTCAAATCGGTCGGCACCGCGCTCGAAGACCTGGCCGCCGCAGCCTATCTCTACAAGGTGCGCCCATCTTGAAGCTGGTCGTCGTCGGGGCCGGGATCTACGGCCTCTCCACCGCCTGGGCCGCCCTCCGGGCCGGCCATTCGGTCACCGTGATCGAACAGGGTATGGTGCCCAATCCCCTCGCCTCCTCGGTCGACCGCCACCGGCTGATCCGCTACCCCTACGGCGCATTCGAGGGCTACGCCCGCATGATCGCCGATGCCTATAGCGCCTGGAACCGGCTGTGGGCCGACCTGGGCGAGCGGCATTACGTCGAGACCGGCACGCTCGCCCATCATTTCGCCCCCGGCGATTTCGCCGATCTCTCGGCCGAGGTGCTGGCCAGGATGGGCATCGCCTTCGAGCGCCTGAACCCGGCCGAGCTCGACACCCGCTTCCCCATGCTGAGTGCCGAGGATTGCCGGGGCGCCCTTTGGCTGCCCAGCGGCGGCGCCCTGCTGGCCGACCGCATCGTGACCGGCCTCGGCGCCTATGTCCGTGCCCATGGCAGGCTGCTCGAAGGCATCGCCGTCGCCGATCTCGACCCCGCCCGCGCCACGGCCGTGCTGGCCGATGGGCGGCGTGTCGAGGGGGACCGCCTGGTGGTCGCCGCCGGCCCCTGGACGCCCCGCCTGATGCCCGACTTGGCCGCCCATCTGCGCCCGGTGCGCCAGGTTGTCGCCTATGCCGCCGTCCCCGCCCGCTGGCGCGCCGCCTGGGCCAAGGGGCCGATGCTGCTCGAGGTCGAGGGCGAAGGCGGTTTCTATGCCGTGCCGCCGGTCGACGGCTATGGCCTGAAGCTCGGCGACCACCGGCTGGACGGCGGGCCGGACGATCCGGACGAACGGCGCAGCGCCCGCTCCACCGAAGCGGCGACCATCTTCGCGGGCGGCGCCCGCAGGCTCCGCGATTTCGCCGACTACCGCCTGGTCGAGGGCAAGACCTGCTTCTACACGGTGACCGCGGACGAGCGCTTCCGGATCGAGGCGGTCGACCAGGCCCTGGTGCTCTCCTGCTGCTCGGGCCACGGCTTCAAATTCGGCACCCTGATGGGCGAGAAGGTCGCGGCCTGGCTGGACGGCCGCCTCGGCATCGCTGCATTGCAGGAATATGCGGCCGGAAAACTGCTATCCTGAGCCCATGAGCATTCAGGCGAAGATTTGCGGGCTGCGCACGGCGGAGGCGGTCCAGGCGGCGGTGAAGGGCGGGGCGAGCCATGTCGGCTTCGTCTTCTACCCGCCCTCGCCCCGGCATCTGACGCCGGAGGCCGCGGCCGATCTGGTCGCCCGCCTGCCGCGCGAGGTGGTGCCGGTCGCCCTCACCGTCGATGCCGGCGATGCCGCGATCGAGGCGATCCTGAAGGCGGTGCCGATCCGCCTGCTCCAGGCCCACGGCAAGGAAAGCCCGGCCCGCGTCGCCGAATTGAAGCGCCGTTTCGGCCTTCCCGTGATGAAGGCGGTGGGCATCGCCGGGCCGGCGGATGTGAACCTCGCCCATGAATACGAAACCGTGGCCGACCTGTTGCTCCTCGACGCCAAAGCGCCTAAGAAGGGCCTTCCCGGCGGCAATGGTCTGGCCTTCGACTGGGGTCTGATCGCCCACGAGCGTTGGGCGCGGCCCTGGTTCCTGGCCGGTGGCCTGACGCCCGGCAATGTCGTCGAAGCGATCCGCACCTCGGGTGCCCGCGCCGTCGACGTGTCGAGCGGCGTCGAATCCGCCCCGGGGGTGAAGGATCTCGACCTGATCGCGGCTTTCCTGGCCGCGACAGCGTCTGTTTGAGGATGAACCATGGCGCAGGCGCCGGCACAGACGCCCAATTCCTTCCGCGAAGGCCCGGACGAGCACGGCCACTTCGGGATCTTCGGCGGGCGCTTCGTCGCCGAGACCCTGATGCCCCTGATCCTCGACCTGGAGAAGGCCTATAACGCGGCCAAGGTCGACCCGAGCTTCCGTGCCGAACTCGACTATTTCCTGGAACATTACGTCGGCCGGCCGAGCCCGCTCTATTTCGCCGAACGCCTGACCGATCACTTCGGCGGCGCCAAGGTCTATCTGAAGCGCGAAGAGCTGAACCACACCGGCGCGCATAAGATCAACAATTGCATGGGCCAGATCCTGCTGGCCAAGCGCATGGGCAAGAAGCGCATCATCGCCGAGACCGGCGCCGGCCAGCACGGCGTCGCCACCGCGACGGTCGCCGCCCGCTTCGGCCTGCCCTGCACCATCTACATGGGCAAGACCGATATCGAGCGCCAGAGCCCGAACGTCTTCCGCATGAAGCTGCTGGGCGCCGAAGTCATCCCCGTCACTTCCGGCTCGCAGACGCTGAAGGACGCCATGAACGAGGCGCTGCGCGACTGGGTGACCCAGGTCGAAGACACGTTCTACATCATCGGCACGGTCGCCGGCCCGCATCCCTATCCCGCCATGGTGCGCGATTTCCAGGCGGTGATCGGCAACGAGGCCAAGGCCCAGATCCTGAAGGCGGAAGGCCGCCTGCCGGATACCCTCGTGGCCTGCGTCGGCGGCGGCTCCAATGCGATCGGCCTGTTCTATCCCTTCCTGGACGACCGCGAAGTGGCGATCGACGCCGTGGAGGCCGCCGGCCTCGGGCTCGAGAGCGGCAAGCACGCCGCCTCGCTGGCCAAGGGCCGGCCGGGCGTGCTGCACGGCAACCGCACCTATCTCCTGCAGGACGACGACGGCCAGATCATCGAGGCCCATTCGATCTCGGCCGGGCTCGACTATCCCGGCATCGGGCCGGAGCATAGCTGGCTGCACGACATCGGCCGGGTCAATTTCGTCTCCGCGACCGACCAGGAGGCGCTGGACGCCTTCCAGCTCTGCGCCCGGCTCGAAGGCATCATCCCGGCCCTCGAATCCTCCCATGCGCTGGCCCATGTCGCGCGCATCGCGCCGAAGCTGCCAAAGGACCACATCATCCTCGTCAACCTTTCCGGCCGAGGCGACAAGGACATCTTCACCGTGGCCAAGGCTTTGGGAGAGAAGCTGTGACCGTGGCCCGCATCGACGCCCGTTTCGCCGCCCTGAAGGCGGAGGGAAGGCCCGGCCTGGTGGTTTTCGTCACCGCCGGTGACCCCGACCTGGAAACTTCCTTCGAGGTGATCAAGGCCCTGCCCGGCGCTGGGGTCGACGTGATCGAGATCGGCATGCCCTTCACCGATCCCATGGCCGACGGCCCGGCGATCCAGGCGGCGGGCTTGCGTGCCCTCCACGGCGGTCAGACCCTGACGAAGACGATCGACCTCGTCCGCCGCTTCCGCGAGCACGACCAGGCGACGCCGATCGTCCTCATGGGCTATTACAACCCGATCTATTCCTACGGCGTGCCGCGCTTCCTGACCGACGCCAAGGCGGCCGGGATCGACGGGCTGATCGTCGTCGACCTGCCGACCGAGGAAGATCCCGAGCTCTGCCTGCCGGCGCTGGCCGAAGACATCGCCTTCATCCGCCTGGCGACGCCGACGACCGACGACAAGCGCCTGCCGACCGTGCTGCGCCACACTTCGGGTTTCGTCTATTACGTCTCGATCAACGGCATCACCGGCTCGGCCAGCCCCGATTGCGACGCCGTCGCCGGTGCCGTTGCCCGCCTGAAGGCCCATACCGACCTGCCCATCGCCGTCGGCTTCGGCATCAAGACGCCGGAACAGGCGGCCGCCATCGGCGGCAATGCCGATGCCGCGGTGGTCGGTTCCGCCGTCGTCTCCCTGATCGGCGAGAGCGCGGCCGAGGGCCTCAAGGGCGCCGCCCTCGCCACCCGCGTCGCGCAATTCGTCTCCCGCCTCGCCCAGGGTGTCCGTGGCGCCCGGCGCAGCGCCGCCTGACAACCGGAGTCCCGACCATGGCCAATTGGCTGAACGACGTGGTGCGGCCCAAGATCCGCGCCGCCTTCGTGCGCCGCGAGGTGCCCGACAACCTGTGGACCAAGTGCCCCGGCTGCGGCCAGATGCTGTTCCACCGCGAGCTGGCCGAGCATTACCAGGTCTGCCACCACTGCGGTTACCATATGCGCTTCGGCCTGAACGAGCGGATCGAGTTGCTGCTCGACCCCGGCTTCACGCTGGTGCCGGTGCCGGAAGTGCCGCTCGATCCCCTGAAGTTCAAGGACGAGAAGTCCTATCTGAACCGCCTGAAGGAAGCCCGCGCCAAGACCGGGCAGAACGACGCCATGGCGGTCGCCTATGGCACGATGAACGGCCTCGGCGCCGTGCTGGCGGTGCAGAATTTCGCCTTCATGGGCGGCTCCATGGGGCTCGCCGTAGGTGAGGCGCTGGTGGTCGCGGCCGAGCGCGCGGTCGACCACGGCGTCGCCCTCGTGGTGGTCACAGCGGCCGGCGGGGCGCGCATGCAGGAGGGTATCCTCTCGCTCATGCAGATGCCGCGCTCGACCGTGGCGGTCGAGATGGTGCGGGACGCCGGGCTTCCCTATATCGTCGTGCTGACCGACCCGACCACAGGCGGCGTCACCGCCTCCTTCGCCATGCTGGGCGACATCCAGATCGCCGAGCCGGGTGCCCTGATCGGCTTCGCCGGCCAGCGCGTGATCGAGCAGACCATCCGCGAAAAGCTGCCGGACGGTTTCCAGCGCGCCGAATATCTCCTCGACCACGGCATCATCGACATGGTGGTGGCGCGCAAGGACATGAAGGCGGAGCTGAGCAAGATCATCTCGCTCCTGATGAACCGCCGCCCGAGCCCGCCCCAGAAGGCGATCGCCGGAGCCTGAGCTTGAGCGTCGAAAGTCTGGCGGCGCGGCTGGAACGGCTGTTCCGGCTACGCGCGGGCGGCCAGAAGGGCGCGATCGACCTTTCGGCCGATTCGGCGCGGCGGATCGATCGCCTGCTGGCAAAACTGGGCGATCCGCACCGTCACCTGCCGCCCACGGTCCATGTCGCCGGCACCAACGGCAAGGGCTCGACCCTCGCCTTCCTGCGCGCCATGGCCGAAGCCGCCGGGCTTCGCGTCCATGCCTATACCTCGCCCCATCTGGTCCGCTTCAACGAGCGGATCGTGCTGGCAGGGCATGAGATCGGTGACGACCTCCTCGAAGAGATCTTGGTCGAGGTCGAGGAAGCCAACGAGGGTGCGCCCATCACTTTCTTCGAGATCACCACGGTCGCCGCCTTCCTGGCCTTCGCCCGGGTGCCGGCCGACCTCCTGCTGCTCGAGACCGGCATGGGCGGCCGGCTCGACACCACCAATGTGGTGACAAGGCCGGTGCTGACCGTGATCACGCCCGTCGACCTCGACCACCGGGAATTCCTCGGCAATACGATCGCGGCGATCGCAGGCGAGAA
>NZ_JBAZKR010000103.1:0-12607 GCF_041650655.1 Zavarzinia sp. | reverse complement strand
TCGCCAAAAATCGACGTGGCACCTTGTCATCCGGCCGATGACCTGTCAATTCGACGAGGCGGCTTCGCCTCCGCAGCCTCGTGATCCAGGATCTTTCGCCATGTTCGAGCGCCTGTTCCACCGTTCCGATCTCCGCGTCGCGGCGACACTCTATGCCGCCGCGGTCGCCCGGGCGCGGGCGCCGGTCTTCTACACCCGCTTTCGGGTGGCCGATTCGATGGACGGGCGCTTCGACATGGTGACCCTTCAGGTCGTCCTGCTGCTGAACCGCTTCAAGGGCGAGAGCGACAAGCGGCTGGCCCGGCTCTCCCAGGGTGTGTTCGATGCCATGTTCAACGACATGGACCGGACGCTCCGCGAACTCGGCGTCGGCGACCAGGGCGTGCCGCACCGGGTGAAGAAGATGGGCCAGGCTTTCTACGGCCGCCTGAACGCCTATGATTCGGCCCTGTCGGCGACGGGGGACGACGAATTCGTCCAGGCGCTACGCCGCAACCTCTATCGGGGGGCGGAGGTGTCGGAAGAGGTCCTGCGCGACTTGGCGGCCCATTGCCGCGCCCAGGTCGCAGCCTATGCGGCGGCATCGGCTGATGTATTCTTGAGCGGTGAATTGCCGCTGGCCCCCCTGCCGCAGGAGATCGAGCGATGAACCGTGACCAGAACGTGCCGGAATTCTCGCGCCCCCTGAAGGCCGAGAGCGTGGGCCCACGCGGGCGGATCGAGAAACTGACGGCGAACCCGGCCGAACGCGCCGCCCTGGCCGAACGCTTTTCGATCCTCACGGTCGATTCGCTCGTGGCCGAGATCGAGCTTCGTCCGCACCGGCGTGACGGCATCGCCCTGAAGGGGCGCCTGGTGGCCGACGTGACCCAGGCCTGCGTGGTCAGCCTCGAGCCGGTCCCGGAGCATGTCGAGGTCGAGTTCGAGCGAGTCTTCGAACCGGGCGCCGAAAATGCCGATGCCACCTTCTCGGTCGAGGAATTATTCGATCCGGAGGGCGAAGATCCGCCAGATCCGCTGATCGACGGCATCGTCGACCTCGGCGACGTGGTGGCGGAGGAACTGGCCCTCTCGCTCGATCCCTATCCGCGGGCGCCGGGCGCCGAAATCCCGGCTGCCTACCGGCCGGAGCCGGAAGCAGAAGCGGAAAAGGCACCGCCGCAGGGCACCCATCGGCCTTTCGCCGTGCTCAAAGGTGGCCGAGACACTTGAGTTCGGGAGCTTTCCGTGTATTTTCTCCGCTTCCCGGCGGGCCTGGCGCCCGCGCGCAAGACGAGTTGAAAAATGGCTGTTCCCAAGAAACGTACCACCAGCTCGCGTCGCAATATGCGCCGCAGCCACGATGCGCTGGTTCCGGTCGCCTCGAACGAGTGCCCGAACTGCGGCGAACTGAAGCTGCCGCATCACGTCTGCGGCGCTTGCGGTTATTACGACGGCCGCGAGGTCGTCGCCACGACCACGGCGGCCTGATCTCGGGCGTGACCGGGGCATGGCGACCATGTCCCCGCTGGTGATCGCTGTCGATGCCATGGGGGGCGATCACGCCCCCGGTGTCATCGTCGAAGGCGCCGCCATTGCCCGCGAACGCTATCCGCAGCTTCGCTTCGTCTTCTTCGGGGACGAGGCGAAAGTCGCACCGCTGATCCGGGCGCAGGACCTGCTCGCGGATTGCAGCGAACTCGTGCATACGGCGACCGCGATCTCGGCCGACGAAAAGCCGAGCGCCGCCATGCGCCGCGGCAAGGGCACCTCCATGTGGCTCGCCTGCGAGGCGGTGCGCGAGGGCAAGGCCCAGGCGGCGGTCAGCGCCGGCAACACGGGCGCCCTGATGGCCATCGCCATGCTGCTGCTGCGCACGGCGCCGGCCATTTCGCGCCCCGCCATCGCCTCCTTCGTGCCGACCATCCGGGGCGAGTCGGTGATGCTCGACCTCGGCGCCAATGTCGGCTGCGACGAGCGCAACCTGGTCGAATTCGCCTTCATGGGGGCCGCTTTCGCCAGGGCCTCCCTCGGCCTGCCGCGGCCGCGCGTGGCGCTGCTGAATATCGGCACCGAGGATCTGAAGGGCAACGAGGCGATCCGCGGTGCGGCGCAGATCCTGCGCGACACCGCCGACCTGCCGTTCGATTTCACCGGTTTCGTCGAAGGTAACGGCATCGCCCAGGGCCAGGCCGACGTCATCGTCTCGGACGGCTTCGCCGGCAATATCGCGCTGAAGACGCAGGAGGGCACGGCCCGGCTGGTCTCGGCCTATCTCGCGGCCACTTTCCGGCGCTCGATCTGGTCCATGCTCGGCTATTTCCTGGCCCGCCCGGCGCTCCAGGCGCTGCGCGAGCGGCTGGACCCCAACCGCTACAACGGCGGCGCTTTCCTCGGCCTGAACGGCCTCGTGGTGAAGAGCCACGGCGGCACCAATGCGGTCGGTTTCGCGGCGGCGATCGCCATTGCGGCCGATCTCGCCATCGGCGGTTTCGCCGAACGGATCCTGGAGGATCTGAAACGGGTTGCGCCGGCCACGGGCGGCGAGGCAAGTTCGGAGTCTGGATCGGAAGCGCAGGTCGTCGTCGAATCATGAACAAAGGTGGTGCCGTCGTCAGGTCGTTGCTTCTCGGGTGCGGCGCCTATCTTCCCGAACGTGTGCTAACCAACGCCGAATTGGCGTCCAAGGTCGCCACCGACGACGAATGGATCGTCGCCCGCACCGGGATCCGCCAACGCCACATCGCGGCCGAGGGTGAATGCACCTCGGACCTCGCGACCGCGGCCGCGCGCCGCGCGCTCGAAGCGGCGGAACGCGATGCCAAGGACATCGACCTCGTGATCCTGGCCACCGCAACGCCCGACTACACGTTCCCCGCGACCGCGACCACGGTGCAGGCCAATCTCGGTATCCACCAGGGGGCGGCCTTCGACATCCAGGCGGTCTGCTCGGGCTTTATCTATGCCCTCGCGACGGCCGACAATTTCCTCAAGGCGGGGCAGCACAAGCGTGCCCTGGTGATCGGGGCAGAGACTTTCTCGCGCATCCTCGACTGGGAAGACCGCACCACCTGCGTCCTGTTCGGCGACGGTGCCGGCGCCGTGGTGCTGGAAGCGGGCATGGGGGCGGGCGCCAATAGCGACCGCGGCATTCTCACCACCCATCTCCACGCCGACGGGCGCTACCGCGACCTTCTCTATGTCGACGGCGGCCCATCGAAGACGCAGACGGTCGGCCACATCCGCATGACCGGCAAGGAAGTGTTCCGCCACGCCGTGGTCAATCTGGCCGAAGTGGTGGGCGAAGCGCTGTCGGCCACCGGCCTGACCCCGGCCGATCTCGACTGGATCGTGCCGCACCAGGCCAATCTCCGCATCATCGACGGCACGGCGCGCAAGCTCGGCATCGACACGAGCCGGGTCGTCGTCACCGTCGGCCAGCATGGCAACACGTCGGCCGCCTCGGTGCCGCTCGCCCTTGCCGAAGCCATGGGCGACGGCCGCATCCAGCGCGATCAGCTCGTCCTGCTGGAAGCCATGGGCGGCGGCTTCACCTGGGGCTCGTGCTTGGTCCGGATCTGAGCCGGACCGCCTATCCCATTGATATTGACGGGGTTCTACCGTCAGCTTAGGCTTGACGGAACGGTTACGAACACCGTCACCACTGGGGGGTGCATGGCGACCACCATCACGCGGGCTCATCTCGCCGAAGCGGTCTATCAGGAAGTCGGCCTGTCGCGGAACGAATCCGCCGAACTGGTCGAGTCCGTGCTCGATGCTATAGCCACCAGCCTGGTCGAGGGCGAGGCGGTGAAGATCTCTTCCTTCGGCACTTTCGCCGTGCGCCAGAAGGGCGGCCGCGTGGGCCGTAATCCCAAGACGGGCGAGGAAGTGCCGATCGAGCCGCGCCGCGTGCTGGTGTTCCGGCCGTCCCACGTCCTCAAGGACCAGATCAACGCCGGCCTGTCGCGGCGGGCCAAGGGCTGACGGCGATGCCGGCGCGGGCGCTCGACGGGGAAGGCGACGAGCCGCGGGCACCCAGGTCCAGCACCAAGCAGCCGGGCGCCTTCCGCACGATCTCCGAAGTGGCCGAGGAACTGGACGTGCCGCAGCACGTCCTGCGCTTCTGGGAGACCCGTTTTCCCCAGATCAAGCCGATGAAGCGGGGCGGCGGCCGGCGCTACTACCGGCCGGAGGATGTCGCCCTGCTGCGCGGCATCCGCCATCTCCTCTATAGCGACGGCTATACGATCAAGGGCGTGCAGAAGGTGCTGCGCGAGAGCGGCGCCCATGCCGTGATCGCCACGGCGAAGCCTGTGGCCGAGCGCTTGGCCGACCACCGGACGCCCGAGCCGCCGCCGGAACCCGAAGCAACACCCGCTCCGGCGGCAGTCGTGGCCGCCCAGCCGGCGCCCGCCATCGATGAACCGCCGGCGGAAGAGGCGAGGGACGCCGCCTATTGGCGCGGCCTGGTGCTCGACCTCCGGCGCGAGCTCGAGGAAATCCGCCGTCTGCTGCGGGAACGCTGAGGCGGCCCGGAATTTCCATGCGGGCCTGCCGCCAGTGATGTAATAACCACTCACATGACGTGGGACAGGCACAGTCGCGGGCCCGGCGATACGGGCGATTCCGGCCGAAAGGGCTATCACCACGGCAATCTGCGCGAGGCGCTGATCGCGGCGGCGCAGGCCCTGATCGTCGAAAAGGGCCTGTCCGGCGTTACTTTCGCCGAGGCGGCCCGCGCGGCGGGCGTGAGCCCGGCCGCCCCCTATCGCCATTTCCCCGACCGCGAAGCCTTGCTGGCCGAAGTGGCGCGGCGCGGCTTCGACGTCTTCGCCGACCGCTTGGCGGCGGCCTGGGGCGACGGACGGCCCGATCCGAGCGCGGCCTTCACCGCCGTCGGCCGTGCCTATCTGGCCTTCGCCAGGGCCGAGCCGGCCTATTACACCACCATGTTCGAGGCCGGCCTTTCGCTCGACGACCACGCGGAATTGCGGGCGGCCGGCGACCGGGCCTTTGGCGTGCTGCGCGCCGCGGCCGAGACCCTGACCGCCGGACTGAAGCGGGAAGGCAGGCCGCCCGCCCTGATGATGGCGCTGCACATCTGGTCGATGTCGCATGGCATCGCCTCGCTCTTCGCCCGCGCCGATCGCGGCCGCCGCCGCCTGCCCATGAGCGCCGAGGACCTGCTCGAGGCGGAAGTCCTGATCTATCTGAAGGGCCTGGGCATCGCGCCCTGAAGCCTGAAATTCGACCCCGCCACCCTTGACAGGGACGGGCTCATCTCCAATCTATGTAAATGTCATTAACATTGACATGAAGGGTCCGGATATGGGGACGTCGCATATGGGCATCGTCGAGCGCCTCGACGACTACGGAAAGCCGGCCTGGATCGCCACCATGGTCCTGGCCTTCATCCTGTTCTGGCCGGCCGGCCTCGCCGTCCTGGCCTATCTCATCGGGAGTGGACGCATGACCGCCTGGAGAATGGAACACCGGCCCTTCGGCCGCTGGTACGGGCCCTGTGGCGGGCGTCGTGCCGGGCGGGGCTTCCAGCACTCGAGCGGCAATAGCGCCTTCGACGACTACCGCACCGAGACGCTGCGACGACTCGAGGACGAACAGCGCGAATTCGCCGAATTCCTGGACCAGCTCCGGCGCGCCAAGGACAAGGCCGAGTTCGACGATTTCATGGCCTCGCGCCGCCCCCAGCAAGGCCCGGAAGCGGCCGATTCGCCGGACACCGCCCCGGGCGCCTGAGCACCAATCCCGCCCGGGAGTCCCGCCCGAAGCCCCGAAAGCCACGGAATGCGCGGCTTTCGGGCGCCCGGCGGGGGTCGAAAATTCTTCCCCCCACGGCATTGCCCAAGCCGATGGATGCGGCTATAGTCCGCGACCTCGCGGGGTCGAACCCGCCTGACGGGCAGTAGCGCAGCCTGGTAGCGCATCAGTCTGGGGGACTGGGGGTCGTCGGTTCAAATCCGGCCTGCCCGACCAATCTGAAGGCGACAGCCTTCACACTCAGGGCCTTCCTTCGGGAAGGCCCTTTTTGTTTTCCGGTCGGCGCCGTCGTTCGGAATGGCTTTTTTTGATGCCAATTCGAGTGAATGTCGAATTGGCGCTTGAAACTCCACCCCGGCGATACTATTTCCAGTATCTCGATCTTGCTGATGAAATTTGTTTCGCGCTCCGGCGCCCCGACGAACTTTCCCTCTCAATGTCGAAATCATGGCGTCCCGAAGATTTCGGGGCGCTCGAACTCGTGTCGATCTGAGAAAGGAATCGTCATGGTTATCGGAACCGTCAAATTTTTCAACACCACCAAGGGCTTCGGCTTCATTCAGCCGGACAACGGCGGCGCTGATGTGTTCGTGCACATCTCCGCCGTGGAACGTTCGGGCCTCGCCGGCCTGGTCGACGGCCAGAAGGTCGGCTTCGACATCGTCATGGACAGCCGCACCGGCCGTTCGGCGGCGCAGAACCTCCAGGCCGCCTGAGGCGGCGACATCCTCTTCCGCCGGCCACGGATGTACTGGCGGCGGAAGCAGGTGTCAGATGGAAAGGCCGGGATTTCCCGGCCTTTTTGTTTATGGGCCTTGTGCGGCATTGCCGCGTTAAGCCCTTTTTCAGCATGACGCGCTACCCATGGGCGGGTTTCCTGGCTCAGGATGGCGGCGCAATGACGATACCCTATGGCCGGCAATGGATCGACGAGGCGGACGAGCAGGCGGTGCTCGCCGTGCTGCGATCCGATTTCCTGACCCAGGGGCCGGCGGTCGAGCGTTTCGAGGCGGCCTTGGCGGATTATGTGGGGGCGCGCTTCTGCGTCGCCGTCGCCAATGCCACGGCGGGCCTCCATCTCGCCTATGCGGCGCTGGGCCTCGGCCCGGGGGACGAAGGGGTGACCACGCCGATCACCTTCGTCGCGACCGCCAATGCGATGGAATTCCTGGGCGCCCGGGTGCGCTTCTCGGATATCGACGGCACCAGTTTCAACCTCGATCCCCACCTCTTGGAACAGGCCCTGTCGCCGGCGACTCGGGTGATCGCGCCGGTTCATTTCGCGGGCGTGCCGGCCGACATGCAGGCGATCGAGGCGATCGCCCGGCGCCGCGGCATCCCCGTGGTCGAGGACGCCTCCCATGCGATCGGCGGCCGCTACCCGACGGGGGAGATGATCGGCGCCTGCGCCCGTTCGGCCATGACCGTGTTCTCCTTCCATCCGGTGAAGACGATCACCACGGGCGAGGGCGGGGCGGTGACCACCAACGACCCGCGCCTTTACGAGAAGCTGCGGGACCTCCGCGCCCATGGCATCACGCGGGATCCGTCGCGGCTCGTCAGCCACCCAGGGCCCTGGTACTACGAGATGCAGGACCTCGGTTACAATTACCGGATGACCGAGATGCAGGCGGCGCTGGGCTGCTCGCAGCTCCGCCGGCTGGACGATTTCCGCGCCCGCCGCCAAGCCATCATCGCCGCCTATGACGCCGCCTTCGGCGACCTTGCCTGGTTCGAGCGGCCGCTGACGGGCGAGGGGACCTGCTGTCACCTCTATGTCGGGCGCTTCGATTTTGCCGCCCTCGGCCGCGACCGGGCGGGGGTGATGCAGCGCCTGCGCGAGGCCGGCGTCGGCACCCAGGTCCATTACATCCCGGTCCATCTGCAACCCTGGTACCGCGAGCGTTACGGCCACCGCGCGGGCGATTTCCCGGTCGCCGAAGCCTATTACCAGCGCTGCCTGAGCCTGCCCCTGTTCCCGCGCATGACCGACGAGGAAGTCGCCCGGGTGATCGAAGCGGTGAGGGCGCTGACATGACCTCTCTTTGCATCATTCCCGCCCGCGGCGGCTCGAAGCGGATCCCGCGGAAGAATATCCGGCCCTTCTGCGGCCGGCCGATCATCGCCTATTCGATCGCGGCGGCACGGGCCAGCGGGCAGTTCGACGAGGTCATGGTCTCGACCGACGACGACGAGATCGCCGCCATCGCCGAAGCGGCAGGCGCCGCGGTGCCGTTCCGCCGTTCCGCCGCGGCCTCGGACGACCGCGCCGGCATTGTCGACGTGCTGGCCGAGGTGCTGGAGAGTTATGCCGCGGGGGGTACTGCCTTCGAGACGTTGTGCTGCATCCTGCCCACGGCGCCCTTCGTGACCGCCGCGCGCCTCGCCGAATGCTGGCAACTGTTCCGCGACAGCGGGGCGGAGGCGGCCTTTCCGGTGGTGCGTTTCTCCTATCCGCCGCAGCGCGCCTTGCTGCGCGCCGTCGATGGCGCCACCCGCATGGCCGATCCGGCCCAGTACTACGCGCGCTCGCAGGATCTCGAGCCGCTCTATCACGACGCCGGGCAGTTCTACTGGATGACGGCCGACCTGGTCTACGCGCGCCGGCCGACCTTCCTGGCGCACTGTGTCACGCTCGAAATTCCAGAGATGGAAGTGCAGGATATCGACACGGAAGCGGATTGGACCGCGGCCGAATTCAAGTATCGCTACATCGAAGGCGGAGCGACGTGAGCACCATCCGGCAACGCCTGACCATCCTGACCGAAGGCGGCGGCGACCGCGGCCTCGGCCATATCACCCGCTGCACCGCCTATGCCGAGGAATGGCGTACCCGGGGCGGCATCGTTTCTTGGCGTGTCGATGGCGACACCCAGGTCGCGGCCGCCCTGGCGGCGGAGGACGACGTTTCGCTCGGCGCCTGGCAGGAGGGCTTGCCCGCGGACTGGACCGTGAACGGCGGCTATGTCCTGGTCGATTCCTATCATGCTACGCGGGGCGTGCTGCTCGATCTCGCCGGCACGGCCTGGGGCGCGGTGTTCCTGGACGATACTTCGCGCCTCGCCTATCCGACCGGGATCGTGGTGCATGGCGGGCCGGGCGCCATCGATCCCCAGGGCGGCGCCGCGATCTGGGTCGCCGGTCCGCGTTTCCAGCCGCTCCGCCGCGCCTTTCGCGCCGGGGCCGAACGCCACGCGGTGTCATCCCGGCCGACCCGGGTGATGGTCGTGATGGGCGGCACCGATCCCCACCATCTGGGACCCAAGCTGGCCGAACTGGTGCTCCGGGTCTTCCCGGATGCGACGGTCGATCTGATCGGGGCAGGCGAGGTGAGCGATCCCCGCATTCGCCGGCACCAGGGCCTTTCGGCCGAGGCGATGGCGGCGCTCATGGCGGCGGCCGACGTCTGCGTCTCCGGTGCCGGACAGACGGTGTTCGAACTGGCGCGCATGGGCGTGCCGTCGGTGCTGGTGGGCGCTGCGCAGAACCAGCACGACAATCTGGTCCATTGGCCGCCGCTGACCGGCTTTCGTGTCGCCGGCTGGTGGAATGCCGAGGGACTGATGGAGAGCATCGTCCGCGAACTGACGGTGCTGGCCTCGCCCGATGTTCGCTTGAGCATCGCGCAGCAGGCGCAACAGGCGGTCGACGGGCTGGGGGCGGTGCGCCTGATCGACCTGGTGGAGAAATTGTGGCCATGAGCGGGCGCATCCTGATCGTCGCGGAACTCTCCGCCAACCATGGCCATTCGCTCGACAAGGCGCTGGAAACCGTGCGCCTGGCCAAACAGGCCGGCGCCGACGCGATCAAGATCCAGACCTATACGGCCGACACGATCACGCTCGACTGCGACAACGAGTATTTCCAGATCCGCCACGGCACGCTGTGGGACGGCACCACGCTGCACAAGCTCTACCGCGAAGCCTATACGCCCTGGGAATGGCACGCCGCGATCCGGGATGCGGCGGCGGCCCAGGGCCTGACCTTCTTCTCGACCCCCTTCGATCCGACCGCGGTCGACTTCCTCGAGGACCTGGGCGTTCCCCTCTACAAGATCGCCTCCTTCGAGATCCACGATATTCCGCTGATCGAATATGTCGCGGCCAAGGGCAAGCCGATGCTGATCTCGACCGGGATCGCCAGTCTCGGCGACATCGAGGAGGCGGTGGCGGCTTGCCGGCGCCGGGGCAACGACGACATCACCCTGCTCAAATGCACCTCCGCCTATCCGGCCAGGCCGGAGGACGCCAATCTGGCCACGATCCCCAACATGGCGGCGGCTTTCGGCGTGAAGGTCGGTCTGTCCGACCACACGATGGGCCATGCCGTGCCGATCGCCGCGGTCGGCTTCGGCATCTCGGTCATCGAGAAGCATTTCATCATCGACCGGGCGCTGGGCGGGCCGGATGCCTCCTTCTCGATGACGCCGGCCGAATTCGCCCTGATGGTCGAGGGGGTGCGCACCGCCGAGGCGGCGATCGGCCGCGTAACCTATGAGATGCCGGAAGGCATCGCGCAGAACCGCGCCTTCGGCCGCTCGCTCTTTGTCACCGCGGACATTGCCGCCGGCGAGGTGCTGACACCCGCCAACGTGCGCTCGATCCGCCCCGGTGCCGGACTGCACCCGCGCCATACGCCCGAGGTGATGGGGCGGCGTGCGCGCCGGGCGCTCGTCCGCGGCACGCCGCTCGATTGGTCGATGATCGACTGACGGCGATAACCAATAATCAACCAAAGGCAGACGATAGTAGGACCAACGAGGCAAGGCTGACGGTCCGATGTTCAACGACAAATCGATCCTGGTGACGGGTGGTACCGGCTCTTTCGGCAAGATGTATGTGAAGACGATCCTGAGCCGATACAAGCCGCGGCGCCTGATCGTCTATTCCCGCGACGAGCTGAAGCAATACGAGATGCAGCAGGTCTTCAACCAGTCCTGCATGCGCTATTTCATCGGCGACGTGCGCGACCGCCAGCGTCTCGTGCAGGCCATGAACGGAGTCGATTTCGTGATCCATGCGGCCGCCCTGAAGCAGGTGCCGGCGGCCGAATACAATCCGATGGAATGCATCAAGACCAATATCTACGGCGCCGAGAACGTGATCCATGCGGCGCTGGAACGGGGCGTGCAGAAAGTCATCGCACTTTCGACCGACAAGGCGGCCAATCCGATCAATCTCTATGGTGCTACCAAGCTCGCCTCCGACAAGCTCTTCGTCGCGGCGAACAACATGGGCGGCGCCAATTCGACCGCCTTCAGCGTCGTCCGCTACGGCAATGTCGTCGGCTCGCGCGGTTCGGTGGTGCCCTTCTTCCGCAAGCTGATCGCCGAAGGGGCGGGGGCGCTGCCGATCACCGATCCGCGCATGACCCGCTTCTGGATCACGCTGCAACAGGGCGTCGACTTCGTGCTGCGCAATTTCCAGCGCATGTATGGCGGCGAGATCTTCGTGCCCAAGATTCCGTCGGTGCGCATCGCCGACCTGGCAGCGGCCATGGCGCCCGGTGTGCCGACCACGGTTGTCGGCATCCGCCCGGGCGAGAAACTGCACGAGATCATGTGCCCGGCCGACGACTCCCACCTGACCATCGAATTCAAGGATCACTATGTCCTGACGCCGACGATCCGCTTTTCCAATCTCGACGTCGACTACAAGGTCAATTGGCTGGGCGAGGAGGGGCATCCGGTGGCCCAGGGCTTCGAATATAATTCGGGCACCAATCCCTGGTTCCTCTCGCCCGAGGAGATCACGGCCTTCAACGATGCCGCCGGGGCCTGACACTGCCGGGGCCTGACGCCACCCCGCGCATGGCCGACCTGCGCCGGCATCGATTGCGCAGGACAGGGCCTTTCGCCAGTCTCGCCGGGGCCTGCAACAAAAAGACGAGATCATGGCCAGCCCCAGCCCCACCGCCGTCCCGACCGATGCCGTCGGCCAGACCAGGGGGGACGGGCTGATCGGGGGCATCGGCCTGATGGCGCTCGGCGTCATGCTGTTCACCGGCATGGACGCCATGGCCAAATGGCAGTCCGAGCGCTACGACGTCCTGCAGCTCATCTTCTTCCGCGCCTTCTTCGGCACCATGGTGCTGATCCCCTTCATGCTGCGCGCGGGCGGTTTCGCCGTCGCGGTCAGGACCCGGCGGCCCGGCCTGCATTTCATGCGCGGGATGATCGGCACGGTCTCGCTCTTCACCTTCTTCCTCGCCTATCGCTATCTCGAGCTGGCGGACGCCATCGCCCTGTCCTTCGTCTCGCCCCTGTTCATGACTGCCCTTTCGGTGCCGATCCTGGGCGAACAGGTGGGCTGGCGGCGCTGGACCGCGATCGCCGTCGGCTTCCTCGGCGTTCTGGTCATCGTGCGGCCGGGCGGCGGTCTGTTCACACCGCTCGCCCTGCTGCCGATCGCCGGCGCCTTCACCTATGCCCTGGTCGGTGTGACCATTCGCGTCCTGTCGCGGACAGAGGCGTCGGTCACCATCGTCTTCTATTTCGGCCTGTTCTCGTCGATCGTAGCCGGCCTCGGCCTGCCCTTCGTGTGGCAGACGCCGGCCAGCCTGCAAGACTGGATCGGCCAGATCGGCATCGGGCTGATCGGCGGTGTCGCCCAGATGGCGATGACCAGCGCCTTCAGCCGGGCGCCGGTCTCGGTGGTGGCACCCTTCGACTATACGGCGATCATCTGGGCCAGCGTGCTCGGCTATCTGGTCTGGGGCGATGTGCCGGTGGCCGGCACTTTCGCCGGCGCCGCGCTCGTGATCGGCAGCGGGCTCTACATCCTGCACCGGGAGACGAGGCTTCGGCGCGGCACCTGACACCGAAGCTTCATCAAACCGCAAACGGCCA
>NZ_JBAZKR010000102.1:0-12788 GCF_041650655.1 Zavarzinia sp. | reverse complement strand
TCAGGCGCAGCACCAGCGTGTCGCCCGAGCGGTCCTCGGCCGGGGTCCTGGTGTCGGAAACGGTGAGGACGGCGATGCGGACCGGGCGGAAGAGCCGGCTCTCGTCAACCGGCATTCCGCTTGGTCCCGGTGCGGATCGCCTCGCGGTCCTGCGGCACATACATGGGCCAGCCGCCGGAGGCCGCGGCATCCAGGGTTTCCAGGGTCTGGCCCAGGCGGGCCTGGTAGATCCAGAAATTGGCCAGGATCCGCTCGATGAACAGGCGGGTCTCGGCGGCCGGGATGCTCTCGATGAAGAGCAGGGGGTCGCCGTTGAACTTCACCTCGTCCAGCCAATGCTGGGCCGCGCCGGGGCCGGCGTTATAGGCGGCGGCGACCAGGAACAGATTGGAGCCGATCGAGGGATTGCCCATCAGCATTTCGAGGTAGGCCTGGCCCAGGCTGAGGTTGGTCTCGGGCTCGGTCAGGCCGGCCAGCTTGCGGCCGAGGTCGATGCCGCGGCGATCGGCGACGATGCGCGCGGTCGCCGGCATGAGCTGCATCAGGCCGAGGGCGCCGACCGGGCTGCGCGCCCGGACGTTGAAGCCGGATTCCTGTTTGGCGAAGGCGAAGAGCAGGGCGCGATCGACGCGAAGCCCGTCGGCCGGGCGCCATTGCGGCACGGGATAGCGGCCGCCGGCGCTGCTGACGTCCACCAGGCCGAGCTGCACCGCGATCGCATCGACGCCCGAGGTTTCGGTCGGCGCCAGGCGGGCACGCACCAGGCCCAACTCGGCACTGGCCAAGTCCTCCTGGCCGACGGCGGCAAGGGCCGCGGCACGCTGGATCGCCGGATCCTGGGCGAGCGAGCCGAGCGCGCGGCCGTCGATCTGGCCGAGTTCGGGGGTCGCCGTGATGTCGCGGCCGAGCAGGCGGGTCGCCATCAGGCCGTAAAAGGTATTGGGATAATTGGCGGCCTGGGTCAGGTGGTCGAGCACCCGCTCCGGCTTGCCGGCGACGAGATCGGCCCGCGCCGCCCAGAAGGCCGCGGCCGAGACGACCCAGACCGAGACATTGTCGGCTTCCGCCAGGGCAGAGAAATGAATGCCGGCGTGCGCCGCGTCGCCGAGCCGCCAGGCGGCCAAGCCCGCGGTCCAATCGGCCATGGGGATGTCGGCCCGCGAACGGTCGGCCACGCCGGCCGCCATGTCATAGGCGTTGCGGTCGTCGCCGTTCCGGTAGAAGGCATAGGCGATGTCGGCCCGGGCGACTTCCAATTGGTCGGGATCGAGGCGGCCGCCCACCTTGGGCTCGTCCAGCAATTGCGCCGCCTGGTCCGGCCGATCGGCCCGGAGTGCCGCCGCGATGCGCGGCGCGATCGCCCGGGTGACCCCGGCCCGGGTCGCGTCGAGCCGGCCGAGCGGTTCGGCCGGCATCATGTCGAGCGGGGATTCCAGGGCGCCGAGGGCGGTGGCATTGGCGGGGCGAAGGAAGCTGCGGGTGTCGCCGGCGCCGGAAGGATTGCCTTCGGCGGCCAGGGTCTCGATGTCGATGGCGCCGGGCAGGTCGCCGTAAGCGGCGAGCCAACGCGCCAGTTCCCCTCGGCTCGCCTTGTAGCGGGCGGTATCGAGGTAACGCTCGTGCAGCAGGTGGCCGACCAGCAGGAGATTGCCGAGTTCGCCCACCAGGCGGTCCGCCTCGGCGTAGTCGCCGCGGCGCTGGGCCGCGAAGGCGGTGCGGTAGCGGGCGAGATCCTCGTTCGACAGATTGTGCAGGCGGGGGACGGAGACAACCGCGGGCGCCGGTGCTTCGGCCGCGGCGTCGGTCGCGGCCCGGAGCGGCGCCGGTGCCAGCACCGCGCCCATGCCGATGGCCAGTGCCGCGCCGGCACAGAACATCCGCCTGCCGCGTGCCGATCGATCGGCGCTCGTACCCCTTGGACGCCTGACGGTCATGTCCACCCCACAAAGTCCCCGGGCGACTTTAAGTCAGGCTTGGGTTCCTGCCAAGGCCTGGAGCGAGCCGGGGCTTCAATGGCCGTCGAGGCGGCGGCGGACGGCCAGGAGATCGCGCCAGGCGTCGCGCTTGGCCAGCGGCTGGCGCAGCAGATAGGCGGGGTGCAGGGTCGGCATCACCGGGATGCCGTTCCATTCGTGCCAGCGCCCGCGCAGCCGGGTGATGCCTTCGGTCGTGGCGAGCAGGGTGGCGGCCGGCGTGCCGCCGAGCAGGACCAGGACCTTGGGTTGGGAGAGTTGGATCAGGCGCTCGACGAAGGGTTTGCAGGTCGCGGTCTCGATCGGGTCGGGCTTGCGGTTGGCGGGCGGGCGCCAGAACAGGATGTTGGCGATATAGGCATCGCGCGTGCGGTCGCGCCCGATCGCCGCCAGCATACGGTCGAGCAATTGGCCGGCACGGCCGACGAAGGGTTTGCCCAGGCGGTCCTCGTCGGCGCCGGGGGCTTCGCCGATCAGCAGGAGGTCGGCCCCGGCGACGCCGTCGGCGATCACCGTGTTGGCGGCGCCGGCCTTCAATGGGCAGCCCTCGAAGCCGCGAATCGCTGCTTCGAGGGCGGCTATAGTGTCGCAGGCGGCAGCCAGGCTGCGCGCATTGGCGACGGCGGGGGCCTGTTCGGCCGCGGGCGAGGGGCGGGGCGGCGGCGGCTGGAAGGCGGGGCGGAGCGCGGCCGGCGCCGAGGCGGACGCGACGGCGGCCGGCCGCGCCGCCTGGGCGCGTGACGCCTCGAAACGGTCGATCGGCAGCTCGCCGATCGCCTCGTCGACGCCGACCGACAGATACCAGTCGAGAATTGCCCCAGAATCTGCGAATTGATCCATGGATTGACAATAGCACGCGGGATATGTTCCCGCTTCACGACTTCGGGGGCCGATGGCCCGGGCCACAAACGATCTTAGGGTGCAGGAGGAGGTTCATGGAACGCGAGGCGATGGAGTTCGATGTGGTCATCGTCGGCGCTGGGCCGGCGGGCCTCTCGGCGGCGATCCGGTTCAAGCAGCTCTGCGCCGAGCAAGGCAAGGACTATACCGTCTGCGTGATCGAGAAGGGTTCCGAGGTCGGCGCCCACATTCTCTCGGGCGCGGTGCTGGATCCGAAGGCGCTCAATGAATTGCTCCCGGACTGGAAGGAGCGCGGCGCGCCCCTGAACACCCCGGTGACCGAGGACAAGTGGCTGGTGCTGACCGAGAAGAAGGCGATGTCGCTCCCGGGCTTCATCATGCCGTCCTTCATGCACAACCACGGCAATTACATCGTCAGCCTGGGCAACGTCTGCCGCTGGCTGGCGGCCCAGGCGGAAGAACTGGGCGTCGAGATCTACCCGGGTTTCGCCGCGGCCGAAGTGCTCTATCACGAGGACGGCTCGGTCAAGGGCGTCGCCACCGGCGACATGGGCGTCGGCCGTGACGGCCACCACAAGGACAGCTACACCCCGGGCGTCGAGCTGCACGCCAAATACACCTTCTTCGCGGAAGGCGTGCGCGGCAGCCTGTCGAAGCAGATCATCCAGCAGTTCCATCTGCGCGAGGGCAAGCAGCCCCAGACCTACGGCATCGGCATCAAGGAATTGTGGCAGATCGATTCGGCCAAGCATCACCAGGGCCTGGTGATGCACGCCCAGGGCTGGCCGCTCGACCGCAAGACCGCTGGCGGCGCCTTCCTCTACCACCTCGAGGACAATCAGGTCGCGGTCGGCTATGTCGTCGCCCTCGACTACTGGAATCCCTATCTCTCGCCCTTCGAGGAATTCCAGCGCTTCAAGACCCACCCCGAGATCCGCGGCTTCTTCGAGGGTGGCAAGCGTATCGCCTACGGCGCCCGCGCCATCAACGAGGGCGGCTATCAGTCGATCCCCAAGCTGACCTTCCCGGGCGGCGTGCTGATCGGCTGCTCGGCCGGCTTCGTCAACGTGCCCCGCATCAAGGGCAGCCACAATGCGATGAAGACCGGCATGATGGCCGCCGAAGCCGCCTTCGAGGCGCTGGAAGCAGGCCACGAGGGTCACGACGAGCTGACCGCCTATGCCAATGCCTTCTCGACCAGCTGGGTCGCCAAGGAACTCCACACGGTCCGCAACGTCCGCCCGGCGCTCAAGTGGGGCACGGTGAAGGGCACGATCTACGGCGGCTTCGACATGTGGATGAGCCATCTCGGCCTGTCGCTGCCCTGGACCCTCGGCCACCATCCGGACAACACCAGCCTGGTCAAGGCCAAGGACGCGCCCAAGATCGCCTATCCGAAGCCGGACGGTAAGATCAGCTTCGACCGCCTGTCGTCGGTGTTCCTGTCGAACACCAACCACGAGGAAGACCAGCCGATCCACCTGACGCTGAAGGACCCGACGGTTCCGATCCGCATCAACCTGGCCGAATACGACGCGCCCGAACAGCGCTACTGCCCGGCCGGCGTCTACGAGATCGTGGGCCAGGACAAGGGCGAACCCAGGCTGCAGATCAACGCGCAGAACTGCGTGCACTGCAAGACCTGCGACATCAAGGACCCGACCCAGAACATCAACTGGGTGGTGCCGGAAGGCGGCGGCGGCCCGAACTATCCCAACATGTGAGGGACGGGGATCGGCTTTTGGCAACGGAACTGTTGCAAAGGGGCTTCTGCGGTTAAATTGGCCACCATGAAGAACGGTTCCAAGTTACGGCGGGGCGGTCGCGGCCGCCTCGCGGTGGTCGGCCTCGTGGCCGGCCTGCTCGTATCCGGTTGCAGCGCGACCAGTTCGGCAACCACCGAGGCGGGCGATGCCGCCAGCCTCGACACGATCGAGGTGCACAGCCTGACCGGGGCCTATCTCTCGGCCCGGCAGGCGGGTGGGCAGCAGGATGCTTCCGCCGCAGCGCTCTTCTATGCCGCGGCGTTGAGGCTCGACCCTGGCAACGGCGATCTCCGCCGCCAGTCGATGATGGCCTCGCTGCTGGTCGGCAATTATGTCGACGCCGCGGCCCAGGCCGAGATCGTTGCCCGTCTGGAACGCGAGGACCAGGTGGCCCCCATCCTGGCCGGCATCGCCGCGCTGCGCGTCGGCCGCTATCAAGATGCGGTCGATCGCCTGGGCAAGCCGCGGCAGTCCACCCGCGGGCTGGACATCACGCCGCTGATCGCGGCCTGGGCCTTGCAGGGCCTGGGCAAGACGGACGAAGCCTTCGCCCGCCTCGCCTCGATCGGCAGCGAACCGGTGTTGCAATCCCTGATCCTGTTCAATCGCGCCCTGATCGCCGAGGCGGCGGATCGGCTCGATGTCGCCCGCGACGCCTATGCCGCCCTGCTCAAGGCGCCGGGCGGCGTCACCGTGCGCACCGTGCTGGCCGAAGGGGCCTTCCTCGAACGCCGCGGCGAGAAGGCGGGGGCGCGCGCCCTCTACCAGGCGGCGCTGAGCGGCGGCGGCAATCGCACGATCGCCGCGGCGCTGGCCCGGCTCGACCGCGGCGAGGCGCCGACGCCGCTGGTCTCCACCCCGGCCGAAGGGGTGGCGGAGGCGATGTACTCGATCGCCAGCCTGCTGTCGCTCGAATCCGCCAACGAGCCGGTCCTCGTCTATCTGCGCATGGCGCTGATGGCGCGGCCCGATTTCCCCGAGGCACAGGCCCTGCTGGCCGATGCCTTCGAAAAGGTCGGCGACAAGGCCCAGGCGGCCGAACTCTATCGCACCATGCCGGCCGATTCGCCGCTGCGCGCGGCGTCGGAGATTCGTTATGCCCTGCTGCTCGCCGACGGTGGACAGTCGGACGCGGCGCTCGCCCTGCTGAACCAGCGCATCGCCGCCAAAGCCGACGACCTCGACGCCCTGGTGGCCAAGGCCGATGTCCTGCGCCAGCGCGAGGATTTCGCCGCGGCGGCGGATGCCTATGGCGCCGCCATCGCGGTACTGGGCGAGCCGGACCCGTCGTCCTGGTCGCTCTTCTTCTCGCGCGGGATCTGCCTCGAACGGACCAAGCAGTGGGGACGCGCCGAAACCGACCTCCTGAAGGCGCTCGAACTCCGCCCGGACCAGCCGAGCGTGCTCAACTATCTGGCCTATTCCTGGGTCGAGCAAGGGCGCAACCTGAAGCGTGCCGAGACCATGCTGGTCAAGGCTGCGGCCGACCGGCCGGACGACGGCTATATCGTCGACAGCCTGGGCTGGGTCTTCTTCCGCCAGGGCCGCTTTGCCGAGGCGGTCACCCAGCTCGAGAAGGCGGTCGCGCTGAAACCCGGCGATCCGACCATCAACGATCACCTGGGCGACGCCTATTGGGCGGTCGGGCGCAAGCTGGAAGCCGAATTCCAGTGGCGCACGGCACTCGCCCTGAAACCGGCCGAGGACGAGAAGGCGGTGATCGAGGAAAAGCTCGAAAAGGGCCTGCCGCCCGAGCGACTGGTCCCCGGTGCCGATTGAGGGGCCACTCGTGACCGAGGCCGTCCCTGCGATCGAGGCGGCCTCGGCCCCGGCGAAGATCAATCTCTATCTTCATGTGACCGGCCGGCGGGCCGACGGCTATCACTGCCTCGAATCGCTGGTCGCCTTCGCCGAGGCGGGCGACCGCATCGAGGCGCTGCCGGCCGAGACGCTGTCGGTCACCATCACAGGGCCTTTTGCCGCCGCGGTGGGCGGAGCCGACGACAATCTGGTGATGCGGGCGGCGCTGGCCTTGCGCGATGCCCTGGGTATCGAGGCGGGTGCCGCCCTCCGTCTCGACAAGCGGCTGCCGGTGGCGGCCGGGCTCGGCGGCGGCTCGGCCGATGCGGCGGCGACGCTCCGCCTTCTCCAACGGTTGTGGGGCAAGCGGCTGGAGGCCTCCGCCTTGCACGATTTGGCGCTTCGCCTCGGGGCCGACGTGCCGGTCTGCCTCGCCGGGCGTCCCGCCCATATGGCGGGCATCGGGGAAGAGGTGACGCCGATTGTCGCAGGCCTGCCCGCCTGCGGCATCGTCCTGGTCAATCCCGGCGTCTGCCTGGCGACACCCGCGGTGTTCCGTGCGCTCGCCGGCCGGTTCGGCCCGGCCGACCGGCTCGACCCGGTTCCGGCCGATCTGGCGGGTCTGGTCGCGGCCTTGGCGGCGCGGCGGAACGACCTGGAAGCGCCGGCGATCGAAGTCTGTCCGGCGGTCGCCGAGGTGCTGGCGCTGCTTCGATCCGTGCCGGGCGTGCTGCTTGCCAGGATGAGCGGTTCCGGGGCAACCTGTTTCGGCATTTGCGCCGACCGGGCGTCGGCCTCGGACGCGGCCGAGGCGGTCAGGCGGCAACGACCGGACTGGTGGGCCGCCGGCGGGGGATTGTGGAACGGGCGGGAGGCGCCTTGATGGCTTGGGGGCGCCTTCTGGCACCGGGGAGATGGGCGGCGGTCCTGGCGATCGCCGGCGCAGTCGTGCTCGGCGGCTGCGCCGGGGGCAACGCGCCGGCATCGGTTCGTACCAATGCCGACATGTCGGACGTCGAGCGGACCTGGTATCAGGCGATCGTGGTCCTGCCGCCGCAGACGCCGGACGGCGACGTCACGGTGCGCCGCATGGCCGACGTGCTCGCCGATCCGCCCAAGCCGGCGCGGCCGCTGACCACGGTGATCTACCTCCACGGCTGCACCGGCATGGGCGATCTCTCGATCCTGCGGTTCCTCGCCGGTGCCGGTTTCGCGGTGATCGCGCCGGATTCGATGGCGCGGCGTTTCCGCCCGCTGCAATGCGACCCGGCCACCGGGCGGGGCAGCTTCAATCTCTTCGTCTACGACTTCCGCCAGACCGAACTCGCCTTCGCGCTCCATCAAGCGGTGCGGGTGCCCTGGGTCGACAGCGGCGACCTCTTCCTGCTGGGCGGCAGCGAGGGAGGGGTGACCGCGGCGCTCTATCGCGGCGACGATTTCCGCGGCCGCATCGTCGCGGCCTGGACCTGCCATGGTGCGCCGCTGGTGGCGGGCCTCTCGGCACCCCAGGGGGAACCCGTGCTGTCGATCGTCTCGGCCGGCGATCCCTGGTACGCCGATGGTGT
Organism: Zavarzinia sp.; assembly: GCF_041650655.1. Classification (GTDB taxonomy): domain Bacteria; phylum Pseudomonadota; class Alphaproteobacteria; order Zavarziniales; family Zavarziniaceae; genus Zavarzinia. The sequence continues at coordinate 4,823 of NZ_JBAZKR010000102.1, read as the reverse complement.
CGCCGTCGGCCAGGCCGGCGATTGTTCCTCCTTCATGGGCGATCATCCCAACGCCCGTTCGATGGTGCTGCCGGCGGCGGAAGGCCACGCGGTGCTGGCGAGCCCGGTGGCCCGCCAGGCGATCCTCGAATTCCTCAGTGCCTGGCGGAAACGCTGACCTTCCCCCGCATTGGGTCTTCCGGCCGCTTGTGAGGCGCAGCCCGAGCCCCTAGCCTCGAAGAAAATACGCCGGGGGAGAGGCATCCATGACCGAACTCGCTGCCGTCTGGCAGGAGCTTTACGCGCGTCCCGATTTCTGGGGGTTCATCTCCATCCCGATCGTCGCCGCGGTGGTCACTTGGGGCCATGTCTGGATGGCGATCCAGATGGTCTTCTACCCGATCGATTTCGTCGGTCTGCTGCCGCCGCTGCTCGGCTGGCAGGGCATCATCCCGCGCAAGGCCGAGAAGATGGCGGGCATCGTGGTCGACAAGACCCTGTCCAAGCTCGGTTCGGTCGGCGATTTCCTGACCCAGATGAATCCCGAGCTGATCGCCGCCTATGTCGCCAATGCGATCGAGCGGCGGATCGAGGAAATCGTCGACGAGGTGATGGAAGAGCACAACAAGGTGCTGTGGCAGAACCTGCCGCGCATGGTGCGCTCGCGCGTCTACAACCATGTGCGCGAGAAACTGCCCGACGTCATGCTGGAGATGATGATGGAGATCATGGCCGAGGTCGACAATCTGGTCGACCTCCGCGCCATGGTGGTGCGCCAGATGGCGGCCGATCGCGGCTTGATGGTGCGCATGTTCCGGGAGGTCGGTTCGAAGGAATTCAAGTTCATCGTCAACATCAGCTTCTGGATCGGCCTCGGCTTCGGCTTCGTGCAGATGGGCCTGTTTTATTTCGTGCCCGCCCATTGGCTGCTGCCGCTCTATGCCGCCGTGCTCGGCCTGGTGACCAATTGGGTGGCACTGGCCATGGTGTTCCGGCCGCTGAACCCGGTGAAACTCGGGCCCTGGAAGATCCAGGGCGTGTTCCTGAAGCGCCAAGTCGAGGTGGCCGAAAAATTCGCCGAACTCTCGGCCAACGAGATCCTCACCATCGGCCGCATCACGCGCGAGATCATCACGGGGAAACACGCCGCCCGTACGCGGCTGATCGTCAAGCGTCACCTGATGCCGATCCTGGAATCGCCGGTCGCCCGCGCCACCATGCAGGTGGCACTGGGGGCCGAGGCCTATGCCGCCATGCGGACCACGGTGGCGGACAAGTCGGCCGACCTCGCCCTCGACCCGATGGAGGACGAGCGCTTCAACAAGGACCGCGCCAAGGTCCTGCAGGGCAAGCTGGCGGAGCGGATCCGCGCGCTCTCCTCGGCCGAATTCCAGGACATGCTGCGCCCGGCCTTCCAGGAGGACGAATGGATCCTCCTGGTGCTGGGCGCCGTCACCGGCCTCGCCGCCGGCACGGCCCAGCTACTGCTGGGGTTCCAGTGACGGGCGGAGCCCGGCCCAGGGGGCGGCCTTCTCGATCTGTGCCGCTAGGCGGAACAGCAGCCCTTCGGCGCCGAGCCTGGCGGTGAACTGGACCGCCCGCGGCAGGCCCTCGGCATCGAGGCCGACGGGGATCGAGGCAGCCGGCTGGCCGGTCATGTTGGCGAGCCCGGTAAAGGCCGTGTAGCGGCCGATCGCAGCGACGAAATCGCCGATGTCACCCGGGCTCAGCGACAGGACGCCGAGCTTGGGCGGGGCATCGGGCAGCAGCGGCGTCAGCAGGAGGTCGAAGCGGCCATGGTCGAGGAATTCCGCCATGCGCCGGCCGGCATTGTGGATCGCCGCCATGCCGTCCAGGTAATGGGTGGCGGGCAGGGTGGCGCCGCCCGCCGCCAAGAAGGCGGTCACGGGTTCCAGCAGGTCACCCGCCTCGGCCTTGCCGAGCGCCTGGAGTCGAAGCCCAACGGCGCGTGCCACATTGGCGGCGATCAGGCCCTGCTGCGCCGCGCTCAGCGCCGGGCCTTCGACCGGCAGGCGCTCCACTTCGACGACCTCGTGACCAAGGTCTTCCAGGATCCGGCACATCTCGGCCACCGCCTCGACGGCCGGGGCGGCCAGTGCCGCCGGATTGGGCGCGCTCAGGCAGAGGGCGATGCGAAGCCGGCCGACCGGGGCACCCACTTCGGCCGCCCACGGCCGCTGCGGCCCGGGCGAGACGTAAGGATCGCCCGAGACGATGCCCGCGGTGGCATCCAGCAGGGTGGCCGAATCGCGGACACTCCGGCCCAGGGCATGGACGGTCGACATGCTGCCCCAGCCTTCGGCGGCATCCGGTCCCATGGTGATGCGCGCCCGGCTCGGCTTCAGGCCGAACAGCCCGCAGCAGGCGGCGGGAATGCGGATCGAGCCGCCGCCATCCGAGGCATGGGCGAGGGGGATGACGCCGGCCGCCACCACGGCCGAAGCCCCGCCGGAGGAACCGCCGGAAGTCCGCGACGGGTCGTAGGGGTTGCGCGTCCGCCCGGTCAGGGCGTTCTCGGTCGTCGAGGTCAGGCCGAATTCGGGCGAGGCGGTGCGTCCGAACAGCACGAAGCCGGCGGCGCGGTAACGCTCGACCAGGATACTGTCGTGGTCGCAGGTGAAACCGTCGTAGATCCGGCTGCCGTTGGTCAGCGGCCAGCCGGTGACATGGGCGTTCATGTCCTTGATCAGCATGGGAACGCCGGTGAAGGGACCCTTGGGCAGGCCGGCAGCGATCTGGCGCCGGGCACCCGCCTCGTCCAGGAAGGGCACCGCGTTGATCACGGGGTTGACCGCGGCGAGGCGGACGAGGGCGTGATCCAGCAATTCGTCCGGCGTCGTCTCGCCCCGGGCGACGAGGTCGGCGAGACCCAGGGCGTCCTGGGCGGCATAGGTTTCGGCACTGATCATTCCGGGCTCCCCTCCCGCAGGAATTCGCGGATTGGTCCGCTTGTCGTCGGGAACCGCAGCTTGGGCCAGGCGTTGCGCTTAGGCAACGGCGTGGCCCGGAATACCCACCTGCGATCGAGGGCATTGGGGCCGTCGCTTCGATATGATAGGTCTTGCCCATGAGCATTGTCTGGCTGCGACGACGAACCCCTTGCCTGCCCGGGCCGAACGCCCGGCGCGCAGGCCTGTGCCCGTGCGCCTGCGCGCGCGGGTTCTGATCGCCGGGGCCGGCCGCACCGCCGCCCGGCCATTGTCCGACAGCGGGGCCAGACCCCCAGTGCAGCTCTGATGCCATGACCACCCTGATGCAGGAACGGCCGGAAGACGGACCGGCCATCGAAGCCCTGATCGACACCGCCTTCGGGCCGGAACGCTTCAAGAAGACCGTCTATGTCTTCCGCGACGGCGTCGACCCGGTGGCGGATCTCTCTTTCGTCGCCTACGACCAAGGCAAGCTCGTCGGCACGCTCCGCTTCTGGCCGATCCTGGTCGGCGGCACGGTGGACGCCTTGCTGCTCGGCCCGCTCGCCATCGACCCGTCGAGGCGGGGGCAGGGCATCGGCGCCGCCTTGATGTGGCACGGCCTGGCCGAGGCGCAGCGGCGCGGCCACAGGATCGTCATCCTGGTCGGCGACTTCGACTATTACGTGAAATTCGGCTTCCGGCGCGAACCCTGCGCCCGGCTGGAATTGCCCGGCTGGGTCGACCGCAAGCGCTTCCTCGCCCGCGCCCTGGTGCCGGGTGCGGTCGACAATCTCTCCGGCATGATCGAGAAGTGGGTCCCGGCGGACCAACGCCGGCGCGACGTCGCTTAAGGATTCCTCGAAGTTCGCTTCGGCATTTCCGAATTTTTCACCTTCGCGACGACGGGCATCGTCGCGAAGGTGAAAACATTCGCTGTCGACTCGGTCTATGCTTGCCGCCCGCGAGTGGCTCAAAGGGGAGAATGATGTCCAATCACCTCAAGTTCTATATCGACGGTGCCTTCGTCGACCCGCTGGTGCCGGCGACCCTAGACGTCATCAATCCGGCGACGGAAGAAGCCTATACGCAGATTTCAGTCGGCACCGCGGTCGACGTCGACCGTGCCGTGGCGGCCGCCCGCGCGGCCTTTCCCCGCTTCGCCAAGACGCCGCAGGCGGAACGCCTGGCGCTGCTGAAGCGCATTCTCGAGATCTACAACGCGCGCTACGAGGACATCGCCCGGGCGGTGAGCCAGGAAATGGGGGCGCCGCTCTCCTTCGCCCGCGCGGCCCAGGCCTGGGCCGGTCAGGTCCATCTGGAAGCGACCATCAAGGCGCTCGAGGACTTCGTCTTCGAATATCCCCGCGGCAGCACGCGGATCACGCTGGAGCCGATCGGCGTCGTCGGCATGATCACGCCGTGGAACTGGCCGCTCAATCAGATCGTCTGCAAGGTGGCGCCGGCGATCGCGACCGGCTGCACCATGGTGCTGAAGCCGTCCGAGATCGCGCCGATCTCCGGCATCGTCTTCGCCGAGATCATGCATGAGGCGGGCGTGCCCAAAGGCGTGTTCAACCTGGTGAACGGCACCGGGCCGGACGTCGGGCAGGTGATCGCGTCCCATCCGGGCGTCGACATGGTCTCCTTCACCGGCTCGACCCGGGCCGGCATCATCGTCGCCAAGTCGGCGGCCGACACCGTGAAGCGGGTCGCCCAGGAACTGGGCGGCAAGTCGCCCAACATCATCCTGCCCGACGCCGACCTGGAAGCGGCGGTGACCGCCGGCGTCGGCGGCTGCTTCGGCAATTCGGGCCAGTCCTGCGACGCGCCGACCCGCATGTTCGTGCCCGCCGAACGCCATGCCGAAGCGCTGGAAATCGCCCGCGCCGCGGCCGAGACCCACAAGGTGGG
>NZ_JBAZKR010000101.1:0-13091 GCF_041650655.1 Zavarzinia sp. | reverse complement strand
ATGAATTAAAGTAAAGGTAGCTCTGCAATTTAACGCTACCTTATATTGTATCGACCCCGGACGATTGATAGAGTCGCCCCGAATGGTCACCGCATGGAGCAGGCCGACGTGGCAGGTTCTTGCGGAATCCGGGAGGAATCATGCCTCGGCATCTCATTCCTTGGCTTGCCTTGGTCTTGGGGCTGGCGATGTCGGAGGCGGTGCTCACCGGCCCGGCGGAGGCCTGCGAGGTGCAGCCGATTGCCCCGAGATCGACGATGGGATGCCGCGACATGGGCCGTTTCGAGCCGCCGGGCGTGTGCCAGCACCTGCCGCCGGTCATGCGCTGCCCCCGTGCCGAGGGGGCAGCGGACGAGGCCGGGCCGCGGCGCCGGGCTGCACGGCCGAGTTATCTTCCGCTGGTGATCGTGGGCACAACGAACTGAGCGCGCGGAAGAGACGGATGCACCATCAGCGGGATGGATCCCTCGACGCCGGATGCCGCGGCTGCATCCGAAGATGCGCCACATGAATTCGTCGTTTCTCCCAAGACGGCGATAGAGGCCGACTTGGTTTGATTTTCTGGTCACCTGACTCGCTACTAGTGTATCAGTAATAATACGTGATTCGTTCCTGGCAGGGGGCATTTCAGATGTCGTCGACCCGCGTTGCCATCGCGGCACTGACCTTGGCGCTGGGCCTTCAGGCCTGCTCCGGTTCCTCTAAACCCGAAGCGGCGGCCACGCCGGCGGCGGAGCCTGCGGTCGTTGCCGCGGCCGATCCCGAACCGGTCGGCCCCATCGTTCCCGGTGGCCCGCCCATGCCGAGCCGCAAGCCGACCGCGGCTTCCGGTTCGACGGTGGCGGTGCCGAAGCCGGTCCTGCCGGCGGTTGCCGCCGGTGCGGCGCCGGTAATGCCCGGCAATCAGATCCAGGCCGATACTGTTGCCCCGACCGTTTGCCGCAAGACGGGTGAGGGGGCGGCGGACGATGTTCGCCGGCTGCAGACCGAGCTGATGGTGGCGGCGCTGAAGTGCCATCGCGATCCCAGCCTGAAGATCGCCGACAAATACAATGCCTTCGTCCGCAAATTCTCGAATGAAATGGTCACTCAGACCACGACGCTGCAGGCGCTGTTCAAGCGCCAATACGGCTCGGCCTACATGAAGCAGTTCGACGTCTATGTGACCGCATTGGCCAACGAGATTTCGCAGCGCAGCCAGAAGACGGCTGGCTACTGCAAGATTATCGACGGCCTTCTGGACCAGGTGAACGCCGTGGCACCGAAGGACATCGGCAACTTCTCGGGGCAGGCCCCGGTGATCGTCCGGACCTCGCTGAACAAGCCCTGCTGACCCAGGGACGAGCAGGAACAAAGAAGGGCGCGGCTTCAAGGCCGCGCCCTTTTTCTTTGCTCTCGGCGAGCGTGCTCTCGAGCGCCCGATCTGCAGGCGGCGGCGGCCCTCGGCGAGCAGGCGCCGAGACGATGGGGCTACGGGATCGGGGCGGATCGGCACGCTTGCTGGCAGTCTCGGCTGCTGCGCCACCCGATCGAGCGGGCTGAGCCCGGGCGGCGCGGCGACTGTCGGCCGGCGTTTCCGGGCAAAGAAAAAGGGCGCCGGTTTCCCGGCGCCCTTTCCGACGAACCCTGCGGCAGGATTACTGCAGCACGATCTCGACGCGGCGGTTCTGCGGCTCGCGGACACCGTCGGGGGTCGGGACCAGCGGAGCGCTTTCGCCCTTGCCGATGGTGGTGATGCCGGCAGCCGGGACACCCATGCCGACCAGCACGGCCTTCACGGCGTCGGCGCGCTTCAGCGAGAGCTTCTGGTTGTAGCGGGCCGAGCCCGAACGGTCGGCGTGACCGGTCAGTTCGATGCGGGCGACGCCCAGCGAGGTCGCAGCGTTGGCAGCGTCGGCGATGATCGCCTTGGCTTCCGGGGTGATCACGGTCGAGTTCCAGTCGAAGAACACGATGTACGAACGGGCCACTTCAGCCGCCGGAGCGGGAGCCGCCGCCGGAGCCGCGACCGGAGCCGCCGGAGCGACGCCGAAGTTGTAAGTCAGGCCGGCCATGATGTTGTGGGTCGAATACTCGCCGTCAGAGCTCGCCCCGGTCACGTTCGTGAACTTCGGGTCGAGGGTCGCGAAGTAGCGGTAGTCGACGAAGAGCGACAGGCCGCCGGTGATGGCGACCTTGACGCCCGCGATGCCCTGATAGGCGAACTGAGTATCGTCGTCGTCGTAGAAGCCGTCGAGCTTATTGGCATAGATCCAGGCAACGCCCGCACCAGCGCCGATATAGGGCGTGAAGCGCGACGAATTCTCGAAGTCATAGAGAACATTCAGCATCAACGCGAGCGACGAAAGGTCGCCCGTAACGTTGGGCTCGTTGTACCCCATATTCCCCTTGGCCTTGTCGCCGGAGTTATGGCGGTAGGTGACCTCGGCTTCCACGCGCGGCCCGCCGAAGTCGTAGCCGAACGCGCCGCCGGCGGCCCAGCCATTCTCGTTATCGTAGGTGTACTTCTCCGGATCGCCTGCGTCCTTGAAGTCCAGGCTCGGCTGAATCACATAGCCGCCGAACGCGCTGATGTAGGGGCCGACGCGGTCGGCATGAGCGGCAGCGCCGGCGACCATGATCGCCGCTGCGCTGACGAGACCGAGGGTAATGCGCATCTTCTTCTCCGTTTCGACTTGTTTGCTTTGGACCGAAGGCCCGCCGTCGTAATTCCGGCAGGCCTTCGGTTCCACATCGGCGACTGGCGATTGGCCCACCGGTCGCCGACGGGGATCAGGGCAGAACGATTTCCACGCGCCGGTTCTGGGCCTCGCGGACACCGTCCGGCGTCGGCACCAGCGGCGCGGTCTCGCCCTTGCCGACGGTGGTGATCGAGTCGGGAGCCACGCCGAGCGAGACGAGGACAGCCTTCACCGCCTCGGCGCGCTTCAGCGAGAGCTTCTGGTTGTAGCGGGCCGAACCCGAACGGTCGGCGTGGCCGGTCAGTTCGATGCGGGTGACGCCGAGCGTCTGCGCGGCCGAGGCGGCATCGCGGATGATCTGCTGCGCGTCCGCGGTGATCTCGACCGAGTTCCAGTCGAAGAACACCATGTAGGAGCGAGCAGCTTCGACCGGAGCGGGCGCGACCGGGGCGGGCGCGGGCTCGGCCATCGGGGCGGCCGGGGTGCCGAAGTTGTAGCTCAGGCCGGCCGTGATGATGTGCTGCTGGTAGTCGAACTTCACACCGTCGAATTCCGCCTTCAGGCTGCGGAAGTAACGGTAGTCGACCACGGCCGAGAGGTTCTCGGTCACGGCGATCTTGGCACCGGCCAGGCCCTGGAAGGCGAAGGCGGTGTCGGACGGGGTATCGTTGCCGCTGTCCACCTCGAGATGGGCGGCGCCCATGCCGAAGCCGACATAGGGGGTGACGATCGAGGAGTTCTCGAAGTCATAGAGGGCGTTCACCATCATCGAGATGTTGGTGATCTTGCCGTCGATCGACACGGAGCCGAGGGCGCCGCTCGCCTTGTCGAACTCGTTCTTGTGATAGGCACCTTCGAACTCGATCCGGGCCCGACCGAAGTCGTAGCCGACAGCCGCACCCGCGAGCCAGCCGTCCTTGAACGAGAATTCGCCAGACCCACCACCCGACGTCGTGAAATCCGTGTCCGGATTGATCGTATAGCCGCCGAAGCCGGTGATGTAGGGGCCGGACACCATGTCGGCCTGTGCAGCCGCGCCAGCGACGAGAAGAGCGGCAGCGCTAACCAGACCCAGGGCAAGTCTCATGACCGTCTCCGTTCCATTTCCATCTATTGTAAACCAATGCCCACCATACTCAGTCGCAATTGGTGCGGCACCGGCTAATCACTCCAATTTCCAGCGCTTCCGCCCACATTGGCGCATTACGGCGGAAACAAGGCTGGCTTGTTCGCAGGGGCAATGTATGCCGCACCCAAAGGGCGAACAACAGCCGAATTGGTCGCCGAAGCGGGGCGCGGCAACTCGGTTGAAAGTGTTGCGGGGCGGACACAGCGCTGCATGGCGTCTGAAAGGTCCTAGAGCCCGATGTCACGTAATGTAACCGTTCCAGAGTCGTGCAGATTCATTCATTCGTGGCGGAGAAAAGCAGCAATGGTGGAAAGAAGGACAGCAGCACGCATCGCCGTCTTGTCGTTGGCGTGCCTATTGGGTGCTTGCCAGTCAACTCTGTTTCCGGATCCGGCGCTGCGGCACGGTGAACCGTCGACTTGGCCCGGCGGGGATCAGGCAGCCTTCGAAACGATGACGACGCAGACCCGTTGCCGCTCGACCCTGGGAGCGCCGGACTGCGTCACGGTGTCCCCGGCTGCGCCGGCCCCCGCGACTCCGGCTGCGGGCGGCCCGATTCTCCTGACACCGCGGCCCTGAGCTTCAGGGGCGGCCGACCCCGAGGCGGCCGGCCAGGGCCAGGACATAGGCCCGGTCGCCTGAATCGAGGCGGCCTGCCGCCAGTTCGCCGGCAAAATCATCCAGTTCCGCCCGAGTCTCGGGCGAGAGATCGTCCCTGGCCCTGAGGGCGTGCAGGACACGCCCCACGTCCGCGTCGCCGAGCCTGAGCGGGGTCGGCGAATCGTCGTCGTCACTGTCGATGTCGATCGCGCCGTGGTCGAAATCGGCCGAGAAGGTACCTTCGGGACGCGCCACCTGAATGATGACATCGGCCCAGTCGAGCCCGGATTCTGCCAGCAGCGACACGGCGTTCCGCGCATTGGCGAGGACCGCGGCCTCGTCTTCGGCGGACAGGCCGTTCAAAGCCTCGATCAGCTGTTCGCGTTTTTCCCGGTCCATTCTCTCGCTCCGCGGCCTTGCGTCGTTTTCCCCTGATACAGCATCCGGGGCGTCCAGGAGAAGCGCGGAAGCCGTCGCAGCCCCCTGACAGGGCTGGTCTGCGCCGAGTCGGGCTTGCCTTTGCGGCAAAACCTATCGATGGTGTGCCCGCTTCCGGGAGATTGACATGCCTTTCCTGTCGAAATGGTCCACCGCGTTCCTGTTGGGGCTCGCCGTGGCCATGTCCGGCGGGGTGATGGCGCGTGCCCAGGACCGGAATGCCGGCATGGAAGCGATCCAGAAGGGCGATTTCGCCACCGCCATGGCGATCCTCAAGCCGCTTGCCGAAGCCGGCGACGCCGCCTCGCAGTTCGATGTCGGCGCCATGTATGACAACGGCATGGGCGTCTCGCCCGATCCGGCCGAGGCTGCGCGCTGGTACCTGCGTGCGGCGCGCCAGGGCGATCAGACCGCCATGTACAACCTCGGTGTCATGTATGAGGAAGGCGTCGGCGTCGGCAAGGACCTGGTGCAGGCCTATGTCTATTACGCCCTCGCGGTCGAGCAGGGCCCGCCCTATGCCCAGCGCAACCGCGACAAGGTGAAGGCTGCCCTGAGCGCCGACGACGTGGCGCGCGGCGACGGCATGATCGGCGCCTTCAAGCCGGTGGCCGAGAAGAAGCCATGAAACGTCCCTTCAACCCAGCGCGTCCGCGCCGCGCCCGGCGGCGGCCACCCCATGTCGCGCCTGAGCCGCGTCCGGCGCTGCCGTCCGGCAGCCTTCAGGAGGAGGCGCGGGAAGTGCTGAGCACGGCGCGCCAGTTGGTCGATCATTATGGCCGCGAGGCGCCTTCGGTCGCCCTGATGCGCGCGGCCGAAATGGCGGCGGTGGGTGATGACCGCGGCAGCGCCGCCTGGGAAGCGATCGGCGCCGCCGTCGATATGATCCTGGCCGGCCGGCCCGACATCACCGGCGGCCTGAACTGAGCCTCGCGGTCCTTCGACCGTAACCGACGGCGGCATCATGCCCGAGATTTCCGTTATCCGACCCGGCAGCGAAGCTCGCGCCACGGCACTGGCCGGCGCCGCCTATGCCGTCGCGGCCTATACGGCCTGGGCCATGCTGGCGCTCTATTGGAAGGCGCTGACCGGGGTTCCGCCCTTCGAGGTGATGCTGCACCGGGCCGTCTGGTCGACCCTGTTCCTGTTCGGCCTCGTTTTCGCCAATGGCCGCGGGGCGGCGCTGCACGAAGCCTTCCGGGCGCCCCGGGCCTTGCTCGCCCTCGGGCTCACGGCGGCACTGCTGGCGGCCAACTGGTATCTCTTCATCTGGGCGATGCAGTCGGGCTTCGCCCTCGAGGCGAGCCTCGGCTATTACATCAATCCCCTGGTCAACGTGCTGCTCGGCGTCGTCGTGCTGCGCGAGAGCCTGTCGCGCATCCGGCGCTGGGCGGTCGGTCTCGCCACACTCGGGGTTACCGTGCTCACGGTCTATCTCGGTGTGCCGCCCTGGGTCGCACTGATTCTGGCGGCGACCTTCGGCATCTATGGTCTGCTCCGCAAGATGACGCCGGTCGATCCGATCGTCGGCCTCGCGGTCGAGAGCCTGTGGATGGCGATCTTCGCCGCCCCCATCCTGGCCTTCATGGAAGTTCAGGGCAGCGCCAGCCTGGGCCGCCTCGGGCTTCGCACCGACATCATGCTGATCGCCGCGGGCGTGGTCACCGCCGTACCGTTGATCTGGTTCAACGCGGCGGCCAAGCGGCTCACCCTGTCGACCCTCGGCCTGTTCCAATATATCGCGCCGACCGGCATGTTCCTGATCGCCGTTTTCGTGAACGGCGAGCCCTTCACCGCCGTCCATATGGTGACTTTCGCCCTGATCTGGCTCGCCCTCGGCCTGGTCGCGGTGGAGAGCCTGCGGGTCGCCCGGCGTATCGAAGGCGCCTGAGTTCAGTCGCAGATGTCGCGCTCGCCTCGGTTCAGGTCGTGCATCCGGGCGAGCGGTTCGGCCTGACCGACGAGATCGAGGAAGGCCGCCCGTTCCGCCGCCAGGCCCTCGGCCAGAGGGGTCGTCGCGGCGGCGCGCACCAGGCGCTTGACCGCGGCGCTGGCGGGCGCGAACTGATCGGCCAGGCGGCGCGCCATCACCATGGCGGCGTCGACGGCGAGGTCCGGCGCCATTTCCTGCGCGATGCCGAGCTGCAGCGCCTGCACCGGCGAGACCACGAGACCCATCAGGATCAGTTGCAGCGCCTTGGCCGGACCGATCAGCCGGGGCAGGCGCTGGGTCCCGCCGCCGACCGGCAGCAGGCCCAGATTGGCTTCCGGCAGGCCGATCGAATAGCCGTCGTCCTCCACGACCCGGATGTCACAGGCGAGCGCCAGTTCGAAGCCGGCGCCGATGCAGGTGCCGTTGATCGCCGCGATCCATGGCCTCGGGCTCGCCTCGATGCGCGCCAGATGGGCGGCGAAGGCGGTGGCGGCGGGCAGGGGATCCTCGTCCGCCGCCGGCTTGTGGCCCTTCAGGTGGCGGCCCACCGCCTCGAACTCGCGGATCGAATAATGGTCGGCGAAGACGCCGGGGATGCCGCCGGTTACCACCACGGCCTTCACGCTCGCCTGGGTCTCGACCGTGTCGATGGCGGCGCCGAGGGCGTCGATCGTGCTCCGTTCGAACTGGCCGTGGGGCGGGGCGTTCAGCGTGACCAGGGCGATGCCGTCGGCGATCGTGACCGTGACCTGTGACATGAAACAATCCTTCGGGATCTAGCCGGAGGCGAGATAGCGGACCGCCGCATCCCGCTCGAAGAGATAGAGGAGGTGGCGCAGGGCCTGGCCGCGCGGGCCGGTCAGCGTGGGGTCGCGTTCCAGCGCCAGGCGGGCGTCATCATGCGCGATTTCCATCAAAGCTGCATGACGGTCGAGATCGACCAGGCGGAATTCCGGCACGCCCGATTGCCGCGTGCCCAGGATTTCGCCGGCGCCCCGGATCTTCAGGTCGGCCTCGGCGATGGCGAAGCCGTCGTCGGTCTCGCGCAGCGTCTCCAGCCGGGCGCGGGCGCCTTCGGTCAGATGCTCGGCGGCCAGCAGGATGCAGAAGGAGGCGTCGGCGCCCCGGCCGACCCGGCCGCGGAGCTGGTGGAGCTGGGCCAGGCCGAAACGTTCCGCCTGTTCGACCACCATCACGGTCGCCTTGGGCACGTCGACGCCCACTTCGATCACCGTGGTGGCGACCAGGAGCTTAAGGTTGCCGGCGGCGAATGCCTGCATCACCCGGTCCTTCTCCGCCCCCTTCATGCGGCCGTGCACCAGGCCCACGGTGGGACCGAAACGGGCGGCCAGATGGGCGAAGCGTTCCTCGGCCGCGGCCGCGTCGCTGGTCTCGGATTCCGTCACCAGGGGGCAGACCCAATAGACCTGGGCACCGCGCTCCAGGGCGCGGGCGACCGCCTCCACCATCTCGTCCAGGCGGGCGAGGGAGACGATGCGGGTATCGATCTTCTGGCGGCCGGCCGGCTTCTCGGTCAGGCGCGAGACGTCCATGTCGCCGAAGGCGGTGAGCGTCAGGGTGCGGGGGATCGGCGTCGCACTCATGACCAGGACGTCGAGGCCGTTCTCGCCCTTGGCGGCGAGCGCCAGGCGCTGGTCGACGCCGAAACGATGCTGCTCGTCGATGACGGCGAGGCCGAGGTCTTTATAGGCCACTTCGCCTTCGAGGAGGGCATGGGTGCCGACCACGATGTCGATCTCGCCCGCCGCCAGCTCGGCCAGCAGGCGTTTCCGGGGGGCGCCCGAATCGCGGCCCGTGAGCACGGCGAGGCGAAGCCCGGCGGCGGCGCAGAGGGGTTCCAGGCTCTTGCCGTGCTGGCGGGCGAGGAGTTCGGTCGGCGCCATCAGACACGCTTGCCGTCCGGCCTCGACCGCGATCGCCATGGCGAAGAGGGCCACGACGGTCTTGCCCGCGCCGACGTCGCCTTGCAGCAGGCGGAGCATCCTCGTCGGCGCCGCGAGATCGGCCGCGATTTCGGCGATCGCGGTCTCCTGCCCGCCGGTCAGGCGATAGGGCAGGGCGGTCCGCAACCTGTCCTGGATCGCGCCGGTGCCCACCACCGGCCGTCCGCGCTGGCGCCGCAGCCGCCGCCGGACGAGGGAGAGGGCCAATTGATTGGCCAGCAATTCGTCATAGGCGAGGCGGCGGCGCGCCGGCTGATCGGCCGAAACGTCGAGCGGTCCTTCCGGCCGGTGCACCCGGACCCAGGCTTCGTGCCAGGCGGGCCAGGCTTCGCGTTTCTGGAGATGGGGATCCAGCCATTCCGGCAGATCCTGCGGCGCCCGCTCGAGGGCCGCCTGCACCACCTTGGCCATGATGCGCGCGGTGACCCCGGCGGAGAGCGGATAGATCGGCTCGACCGGGGGGATCTTGTCGGCCTCGGCGAGTGCTACGACGTAATCCGGATGGGTCATCTGGAGCTGACCCTCGTAGGATTCGACCCGGCCGCTGACCAGCCGCGTGGCGCCCACGGGCAGCAGGCGGGCGAGCCAATCCCCCTCCGTCTTGTGGAAATAGACGAGATGCATCTCCCCCGTGCCGTCGCTGACCACGACGCGGTGAGGCGCGCGCGGGCTCCGGCTCGTGCGGTGCGCCTCGACCGTCACTTCGATGGTGGCGACTTCGTTCAGCGGCGCGGTGGCGATGGTCGGCCGGGCGCGCCGGTCGATCAGGGCGAAGGGCAGGTGGAACAGCACGTCGATCACCCGCTCGCCGCCCACCGCCTTGGCGATCGGCTTGGCCAGCTTGGGCCCGACCCCGGCCAGCACGGTCAGGGGCGCGAACAGGGGCAGGAGGGGTTCCGGGCGCATGGGCGATGGTTATCGGGTTTTCCCCATGGGCTCAAGCCGGGGCGCTCAAGCGGGGCCGGTCAGCGGCACATTGCCGATGTCGGTGGCGAAGGCGCGGAGATCAGTCGGCAGCCCGTCCCGGATCGTCTCCAGGTAAGCGAAATAGCGCTGGATGTCCCAGACGCCATCCTCGTCCTGGATGAGATGTTTCATGGCCTCTCCCGTTTGGGCGCATGGGGGATGGTTATCGGTTTTTCCCTGGGCGCTCAATCTTGTGATCGGGTCAGGGCGTGCGCATACTGTTCCAGCTTATGGTCGGGTGTCGTCATGGCGGTCGCGAACACGAGCCTTTACGAGCGTGATTTTCACGCCTGGGCGGAAGAACAGGCGGCGCTGCTGCGTGCCGGCAAGCTCGCCGCCGCCGACGTCGAGCATATCGCCGAGGAAATCGAGAGCATGGGTCGAAGCGAGCGGCGGGAACTCGTGAACCGGCTGACAGTGCTGCTCGCCCATCTCCTGAAATGGAATTTTCAGCCGGGTCACCGCGGGATGTCCTGGCAGGCGACCATCCGTATCCAACGCCGTGAACTGGCCGATCATCTGGCCGACAATCCGAGTCTGCGTGCCTTGCTCCCCGATGCCATGACGCGCGCCTATGGACGTGCGGC
Source organism: Zavarzinia sp. (assembly GCF_041650655.1). Lineage (GTDB taxonomy): Bacteria > Pseudomonadota > Alphaproteobacteria > Zavarziniales > Zavarziniaceae > Zavarzinia. The sequence continues at coordinate 2,793 of NZ_JBAZKR010000101.1, read as the reverse complement.
GATCGAGGCCGGCGCCGAAACCGGCCTCGGCGACGCGGCCATGCCTGCGGCCTGCCCTTGGACGTTCGAAGAGACGATCGACGAAACCTTCTGGCCGGAGGGGTGAGCTGCACTGCCGTCTGCACGCGAAGAGGGCCGCACCGGTCCTCACGAGGGACGGGAGATCGCGCTGATGCGGGCCGGTGTGAAGCCGCTCGCCTATTTTCCGGAGGAGGAAGCCGCCGCCCTGGTGGCGGATCGCCAACTTCTGCGGGAAGACTACTGGATCGACGAGTTGGCGCCCGACGGCCGGCAGATTCGTCTCCTGCACGTTTATTTCGCTCTGCCCGCCGAAGCCTGGCGCATTCCGGCGCTGCGCCTGATCCATTCGATCTATTCGGGCCCCTCCGGGTGGCACCCCGACCTGGAACGGGTAATCGGTGCCCTGCTGGGTTATCAGCCTGTCGATGTGGAGCATTTCCTGCAGTCGGTCGCCCAAGCCCGCAGGTGACACCGGCGCAAGGCCGCCCTATATGTTGCCGCCATGCAGGAAGACGAGCTGGATATCAGGCGGCGGCGGGCGCGGTTCCGTTCTTGGCATCGCGGCACGAAGGAGACGGATGTCATCCTCGGCCCCTTTGCCGACGCCCATGTCGCGGGTTTCGGCGAGGCCGAGATCGCCGCCTATGAACGCCTCCTCGAGGAGGAGGATCCGGACATCTATGCCTGGCTGACCGGCACCGCCCCCATCCCGGAACGGGTGAGGGGCCCGGTGCTCGACCTCCTTCTGGCCTTCAAGCCGTATCACCACCGACCGTGATCATCCCGCCCAAGATTCTCGACGACCGGCCCCGGCTCACCATCGCCGAAGCGCCGGAAGGGGCCGATGCCCTGGTCATCGCCGAAATGGCGAAGACCATCGACGTCCTGCATCTGGCGCGGGACGAGGCCAGGCTCGCGCCCCTGGTGGCGGCGCTGGAATTCTTCGCGCCCGGGCTCGAAGTCCTGGTCCTGCCGGCCTGGGACTGCCTGCCCTATGACCGCGTCTCGCCCGGGGCCGAGATCGTCGCGCGGCGCATGGAAGTGCTGAGCCGCCTGGCCCGGCCCAAGACCACGGTGGGCGGCAGGGTCGTCATCGCCTCGGTCGAGGCGGCCTTGCAGCGCCTGCCGCCGCGCGCCGCCATCGCGGCCGAGACGATCCGGGCACGCACCGGCCAGGAACTGGACATCGAGGACCTGACCCGTTTCCTCGCCCGCGTCGGCTATACCAAGGCGGGCACGGCGGCGGACGCGGGCGAATTCGCTGTGCGCGGTGGCATCGTCGACATTCTGCCGCCGGGCGAGCTGGAGGGTTACCGCCTCGACTTCTTCGGCGATTCGATCGAATCCATTCGCCGCTTCGATCCCGAGAGCCAGCGCACCACGGGAAAGGCCGAGGAAATCGCCCTGGTGCCGGCCTCCGAAGTGCCCTTCGACCAGGACTCGATCCGCCGCTTCCGCCAGGCCTATGTCGAACTCTTCGGCGCGGTGACCGACGACGATCCGCTCTACGAGGCGGTGTCGGCCGGGCGGCGCCATGCCGGCGTCGAGCATTGGCTGGCCCTGTTCTATCCGCGGCTCGACAGCATCCTGGACTATTGCCCGGGTGCCTTGGTGACCGAGGATGCCCAGTTCCGCCCCGCGGTCGAGGCGCGCCTGGCGCTCGTCACCGACTATCACGCCGCCCGCGTCGCCGCCCGCGAAACCAAGACCGTGGTGTCCCAGGGCACGGTCTACAAGCCGCCGCCGCCCGGCCTCCTCTATCTGACCGGCGGCAGCCTCGAAGATGCGCTGAACCGGCGCATCGTGCGCGTGCTGGAACCCTTTGCGTCGCCCAAGGCGGCGCTCGACGTGAAGGCCAGGCCGGGGCGCGATTTCGCGCCGGAACGGGCCCAGGGCGGCACGCCCTACAAGGCGCTGGGCGGCCATCTGGCCGCGATGGTCGGCGCCGGCAAGCGGCCCCTGATCGCCGCGACCTCGATCGGCTCGCGCGACCGCCTGCAGATGGTGCTGCGCGACCATGGCATCGAGCCGCTGGCGGCGGTCGAGGGCGTGAAGGATCTGGCCGACCTGCCCAAGGGCTGTGTCGCGCTCGCGGTGATCAATATCGACCGCGGCTTCGAGACCGACGACCTCGCCGTCGTCACCGAGCAGGACCTGCTGGGCGACCGCCTCATTCGCGCCTCGCGCCGGGCGCGCAAGGCGGACAATTTCCTGACCGACGCCACCACCCTCTCGGTCGGCGATCTCGTGGTCCATGTCGACCATGGCATCGGCCGTTTCGAGGGCCTGAAGACGATCGAGGTCACGGGCGCGCCGCACGACTGCCTGCATCTCACCTACGACGGCGGCGACAAGCTGTTCCTGCCGGTCGAGAATATCGAGCTGCTGACCCGCTATGGCGCGGGCGACAGCGAGGTCCAGCTCGACAAGCTGGGCGGCGGCGCCTGGCAGGCGCGCAAGGCCAAGCTCAAGAAGCGCATCCGCGAGATCGCCACCCATCTGATCGAGATCGCGGCCAAGCGCGCCCTGAAGACCGCGGCGCGGCTCGACGTGGGCGACGGGCTCTACCAGGAATTCTGCACCCGCTTCCCCTATGAGGAGACGGAGGATCAGCTCAAGGCGATCGCCGACGTGATGGCCGACATGACCTCGGGCAAGCCGATGGACCGGCTGGTCTGCGGCGACGTCGGCTTCGGCAAGACCGAGGTCGCCTTGCGGGCGGCCTTCGTCGCCGCCCTCTCGGGCAAGCAGGTCGCGGTGGTGGCGCCCACG
>NZ_JBAZKR010000100.1:0-13226 GCF_041650655.1 Zavarzinia sp. | reverse complement strand
TGAGGCTCAGCGCGGCACAGCGGCGCTCTCGATAGCGCAGGCTTCGAGCATCAGGGGAACAGGCCCCGGATGGGCGGCGGCGAAATCCACCACGGCCTGGACGTCGCCGTCTTCGATCCGCCGGCCGTCCAGGCCGACGATGTGGCAAGTGCCGAGATCCGGCTGCCCGGGTTGGCAGGCCGGGGCGGCCGGATCGCCGCAGCCGGTGACCACCACGGCCCAGCGCCGGCCGCGCCAATAGAGCCATTGCCGTTCGATATCGAGCCCTGCCACCCTGGCCTTCTCGACGCCGGGCGGCGGCGGTGGCGGCGGCTGGGGCGGGCCCACGTCGGCGAGGGCCGGCAGGGCAGAGAGGCAGAGGGCGAGGACGATGGCGGAACGGATCATGGCGCGGCACCCGGCGGAGGAGCCAATCCTGCCATGACCGAGGCGGAAGCGCTGCTGTTCTCCATGGCGATCGAGGCGCCGTTGGCGGCCCTGGTGGCCGGTGCCGCCCGCTGGGCGGCGCCCTGGCGGGCCGGTCTGGCGCTGGCGATCGCGACCGGGGTGACCCATCCGCAGCTCTGGGCGCTGGCGCTGCTGGCCTATCCGCGTTTTGGTTATTGGCCTTCGATCCTGGTTCTCGAGGCGGCGGTCGTGTTGGTCGAGGCGGTGGTCGCGGGCTTCGTGCTGGGCTTGCGGCCCTATCGGGCGCTGCTGCTCTCGCTCGCGGCCAATGGCGCTTCCTTCGTCGTGGGCAAGCTGGTCTTCGGCTGAAGTCCGCCGCCAGCGATCAGGGCGAGCAGGGGCAGTTCGGCCCAGGCGTGGACCGAGGCGAGAATGCCGTAGAAACCCCGCGCCGCCGCGAAATCCCGGAGGAAACCGCCGAAGGCGACGAGGGAGCCGAGGGCGACCAGCCCGGCGAAGAGCGGCAGCCGCGGCCAGGGCACGAGGCCCCGTGCCCGACCCTGCAACAGCGGCAGGATCACGATGACGGCCAGGTAGTGCATGCCCTGGGCCGCGGCCGAGGCGGCGAAGAGATCGAGCGCGGCTGGCCCGTCGCGCCAGGGCGCGGGCACATAGACGTGGAGATGGGCGGCGATGCCGCCGCTGGCGAGCGGATCGAGCCCGGCATCGCCGAGGCCGAGCAGGGCACGCGGCCAGCCGCTGGCGATGATGAGCGGCAGGCCGACGAAGCAGAACAGCGCCAGCGCCATGGCCCCGCGCCGCCGCCCGCGCGGCAGGATTTCCCAAAGGAAGCCGAGCGGGGTCAGATTATGCCCGATCGAGAGCACCACCGCGGTGGTGAAGGGGGCCAGCGCCGTCGCCACGGCGAGCGGCAAGGCGGCCGCGAGGGCGGCCGGTGCCGCCCACCCGCCGCCCGCGACCAGCAGGATCAGGGCCGTCACGGTGGCGAGTTCGGCCATCAGGGCGGTCTCGACCGGCAGCAGCGCGAAGACCCCGGCGGCCCGGAAACCGGCCGCCACGGCGAGCAGCAGGGCCAGGCCGGCGACCTGCCCCGGCACCAGCCGCCGCCCGAAACGCCGGTCGACATAGGCGAATTCGCTGAGCACATGGGCGAGGCCGAAGCCCGCCAGCGTCACCGTATAGAGGGCGAGCGGGGCCACCGTGGCCGCGAGCGAGAGGCCGGCGGCGGCGAGCAGGAGCAGCAGGGCGAGGGCGGGCGGCATGGCGCCATCCTAATCCGTGACGGCGGTCACGGCGCGGGCGATCTCGCTTTGCCTTGGGGCGCCGGCTTGGCGATGCTGGGCGCACGAGGGAATCGTCCCGGACGCAGGATCGAGGCGGAGACATGAAAAAGACGGCAAACGCGCTGCGGGTGGCGGCGCTGGCGGGACTCATCGCGGTGGCGGGCCTGGGCGTGGCGCGGGCGGACGAAGTTTCGGACGGCCTCGCCAAGGCGGGCGAACTCTATGCCAAGGGCGACCTCGCGGGCGCCATGAAGGAGATCGGCTTCGCCAGCTCCGGCATCCAGAGCAAGCTGAACGACGCCTATGCCTCGACCCTGCCCGAGCCGCCGGCCGGCTGGACCGCCGAGGCGGTCGACGCCCAGTCGATGGCGATCATGGGCATGGGCCAGAACATCAGCCGCACCTATACCGATGCCAACGGCAATTCGGTGAAACTCTCGCTCGCCGCCGACAGCCCGCTGCTGCAATCGATGGGCATGGTCTTCGCCAATCCGATGATGGCGGCGCAGGCCGGCTTCACCCGGGTCCGGGTCGGCAGCGAAGAAGCCTTGATGCAGGACGACAAGCAGGCCAATTCGGTCCAGATCATGCTGACCCTGGGCGGCCGCCTGCTGCTCATGGCCGAAGCCAGCAATGTCCCGGCCGACCAGGTGAAGGCGCTGTTCTCGGCCTGGAAGATCGATCAGCTCAAGAAGCTGGCCGGGATCTGACACGAGCGAAGGGGGCCGGTCAGTCCGGCACCGTTTCGCCGTCGGCCACCTCGATCAGGAGAAGGGCCGGGCCGGCCGGGGCGGCGGGCGGGAAATCCGCGGCCCGGATGCCCGGACCCCGGCCCTCGATCCGGATCAGGGCGTCCTCGAAACCGGCATCGGTCAGGCTTTGAACCAGCAGCGTCGCCGCATTCCGCCCGGCCGACAGGGCGGCGAAACGGCCGGCCCTGTCGGTCAATTCGTGCAGGTGATGCGGATAGGCCCAGGGCAGGCCCCAGACCTCGACCGACGCCGCGTCCCAGCCGGCGCGGGCACAGGCGTCTTCGACCTGGCCGAGGCTCGGCACGCAGTCGACGGCATTCGGGGGGAAGGCGGCGCGCAGCGCGGTGGCGACGGGGCCGGGCAGCGGTGGCCCCTCGGTCAGCAGCGCGACCGGCTCGCCCGGGCGGGCGCGGAGGAGCGCCAGGAGGTCGTCCGCCGTCTCGGGCCACAGCATGGCGTCGCCCTGGATCTCGGGGGCGGCGGCAGCCAGGGCCGGCGCATCGCCGATCACCAGGAGTGCCGCGCCGACGCGCCGCCGGGCGATCGGGGCGAGCCCGGCGCCGTCGCAGCCGATCAGGAAGATCCAGGGATAACAGTCGTCCATGCCGGCACCACCCTATCGCGGGTAGTGCCGGCTGGAAAGATTCACGCGGTGGCGGGCTTTGCGCTGACCAGGCGCAGCACGTCGAGATAGTCGGGGGCGTCGTCCATGCCGGTGCGCGCCTTCACCAGCGCATGCATGCGCGGCAGGTGGTGATAGGGCACCGAGGGCAGCAGGTGGTGTTCCAGGTGATAATTCACATGGATCGGCGCCACGGTCAGGCGGGCCAGGAAGCCGGCCCGCGTGGTCCGCGTGTTGCGCAGCGGATGGTCGGAATATTCCGTGCAGGCGTGTTCGGCCAGGGCGCGAATGCGCACGAACAGGCTGTAGGTCGTCATATAGGCGGCGAACCACACGAGATAGAGCCAGGCGTGTCCGCTCGCCGCCAGGAGGCCGGCCAGCACCAGATTGGCGATCACCACGCCGGCCATGTTGCGGATGCCCTCGCGGGCGTAGTCGGTCCAGCGCCTTCCGTCGCGCGGGCGCCGCCGCGCCCCGCCGGAGACCGTATAGGTGAGCGCGCCGATGTCCATCAGGGCCAGGCCGAGGAGGCGCTTCAGCCCGGTCGCCCCGGTCAGGTCGCGGACGAATTTCCGCCTGAGCGAGGCGCGCGAGGTCGGGAAGGGGGCGACCAGGGAAAGGTCCGGATCCAGCTCCGAATTGGTGTGGGAATGATGCTGGACATGATGCTGGCGATAGCGCGCGACATCGTTCCACACCAGCCGGGCACAGAACCAGTCGCCCACGACGTTGTTCAGCGCCCGGGTCTTGAACAGGCTGTAATGGGCGGCCTCGTGCATCAGGATCGAGAGCGCGAGCTGGCGCCCGCCAAGCACGATCAGGCCGAGCAGGATGGTGGCCGGATTGGGCCAGAGCGCCATCACCGCGAAAGTGCCGGCGATGATGCCCCAGGTCGACAGCACCGCCCACCAGCCGGCCAAGTCCGACTTGGCGGTCAGGTCGCGGATCTCGTCACGCGTGAAAATGTCGGTCACGCGAAAGCGCGTGGTGCTCATGGTTGTCTCCTCCGTTTTGTGGGGCGGCGAACAGGCGCCGCCAGATGTCCCGCCCCGCCGCATCGAAGCGGCGCAGCGTGTCGATGAAATCGGCCCTCGCGCCGGCGTCGACCAGGGGTTCGGGCAGCAGCGGGTCGAACACCCATTGGCGGATCGCCTTGCCGCCCAGCAGGAAGGCTTCGCGTGCCGCCACCTCGACGTCGAGCCCGTCCGCCCGGGCGAGCCAGGCCTCGAGCGCCGCCTTCGTGCGGCGATAGCCGGCATCGAGCGCCGCCCCGTCCCACAGGGTGCGGATCGCCGCGTCCCGCGCCGGCTCGAAACCGGCGGCGGCGAAGACCGTGGCCGCCCGCTCCAGGCCGAGGGCGTGCAGGCGCTGGCGCACCCCGGCGACACCGCCGTCCAGATTGTCGGGCCGGAGGTACAGCCCCCGTTCCGCCTCGGCGAAGCCGAGCAGATGGAGCGCCCGGTCGCGCGCACGGAGGGCGGCCCGGTCGCTCCGTCCCAGCGCGCCGCAATGGACCGCGACATAGGCGCCGCTCCAGGGCACCAGGCGCCGGTCGGCGCTGCGCCAGGTGGCGAGGTCGCCCGCCAGTTCCGCTGCGGCCGGGCCGAGGCGATAGGCGCCGCGTCCCGCCCCCTCGATCATGCCGGCGGCGGCGAGACGGACCAGGGCGACGCGGGCGGCGGATTCGGCGATCTCGAACAGGGCGCAGCCGCGGATCGCCGCCTGGGCCGACAGGACATGGCCGTCGGCCGCCAGGAGGAATTCGAGGATCAGATTTTTCGGCTTGGGTGCCGAGGACATATTACGTTCCCAGTCGGATATCGCCTTCGTCTGTAATAATACAACGAATGGCGATGCCTGCTGTCAACTGTAATGAATCCAGATCGCGGCCAGGGCGACGGCGGCCCATTGAACGAGGCAGGCGCGGACATAGAGGGCGAGGGCGCGGCGGATGTCGGCGGCACCCGCCTCGGCCCTTCCATCGCCCATCCAGGCGTCGTCGGACAGGCGCTCGCCGTAGACCTTGGGTCCGTTCAGGCGAAGCCCCAGGGCGCCGGCCATGGCCGCCTCCGGATAGCCGCCGTTGGGCGAGCGGTGGCGCCGCGCGTCGCGGAAGACGGCCCGCAGGGCGCCGCGGGCCGAAGATCCCGGCAGCGCGAAGCAGGCGAGCGCCAGCCAGAGGGCGGAGAGGCGCGCCCCCGGCAGGTTGACCAGGTCGTCGATCCGGGCCGCGGCCCAGCCGAAGGCGGCGTGGCGCTCCGTCCGATGGCCGATCATGCTGTCGGCGGTGTTGATCGCCTTGTAGGCGGCGATGCCGGGCAGGCCGGCTGCGCCGCACCAGAGCGCGGGCGAGACGATTCCGTCCGAGAAATTTTCGGCCAGGCTCTCGATCGCGGCGCGGGCGACGCCCGCCTCGTCGAGCGTCTTGGTATTGCGGCCGACGATCATGGAAACCGCCTGCCGACCCGCCTCTAGCCCGCCGTTCTCCAGCGCTGCGGCGACCGCCGCGACATGGGTGTGGAGGCTTCGCTGCGCCAGCAGGGTGGAAGCCAGCAGGCCGAGGCCCGCCAGGGCGGCCAGAGGCGGCAGGAAGCGAGCCGCGAGGTCGGAGAGCAGGGCGGCGGGCAGCACCGCGACCGCCAGCACCAGCGCGAGGGCGGCGATGCCGTTCAGCCGGCGCAGCAGATCCGGCAGCTCGGGCTTGTTCTGGCTCCGGTCGAGCCAGGCGATCAGGGCGCCGATCCACATGACCGGATGGCCGATGCGGGCGACCAGCGCCTGCGGATAGCCGAGGGCCGCTTCGAGCGCCAGGGCGAGGGCGAGCAGGGTGAAGCTCGAATCGAAATGGGCCGCGATCGTCATGACCCGCAGCTAGCATGATTCGGCCTGTGGCGGCAGGCCCGCGTCGCCGCTGTTCAGTCTCGGGAACTCCTGTAGCATGGCGGAAAGACAGGCGATTCCGATGCGCGGGGAGCAGACATGGCGGGATTGATCTTCCGGAAAACCAGGGCACGGGCACCGCTTCGCCTGGGCCTCGCGGGCGGTGGCACCGATCTTTCCCCCTATTGCGACCAGTTCGGCGGTGCCGTGCTGAACGTCACCATCGACCGTTATGCCTTCGCCTCCATCATTCCGCGGAGCGACGGTCGCGTCTGCTTCATTTCGGACGATACCGGCGTCGAAGAGAGTTTCGAGGTCGACGAGCCGCTGAGCGCCGCCAAGCTGCTGCTCCACCGCGGCGTCTACCAGCGCATGATGGCCGATTTCAACGGCGGCAAGCGCGAGCCCATGACCGTTCGGACGACGGTGGACGCCCCGGCGGGCTCCGGCCTCGGCTCGTCCTCCGCTCTCGTCGTCGCCCTGGTCGATGCCCTTCGTGTCGTGCTCGGTGCCCCTCTCGGTCCCTATGACGTGGCGCGTCTCGCCTTCGAGATCGAACGGATCGACCTCGCCCTCTCGGGCGGGCGCCAGGACCAATATGCGGCGGCCTTCGGCGGCCTCAACTTCATCGAATTCCTGCGCGAGGACCGGGTGATCGTGAACCCGCTCCGCGTCTCCGATGCCATCTCCAACGAATTCGAATGTTCGCTGGTCACCTGCTTCTCCGGCCGTTCGCGCCAGTCGGCAGAGATCATCGACCGCCAGACAATGGGCCTGAAGACAGCCGATGCCCGCACGGTCGAGGCCATGGACCGCCTGAAATACGACGCCATCGAGATGAAGCGCGCCCTGTTGGTCGGCAGCATCACGCGCATGGCCGAGATCATGAACGATTCCTGGAAGTCCAAGCAGGCCACGGCGACCGGCGTCTCGACCGCCCGCATCGACGAATTGTTCGATGTCGCGATGCGCAGCGGCGCCCAGTCGGGCAAGGTCTCCGGCGCCGGCGGCGGCGGCTTCATGTTCTTCATCGTGACGCCCGAGAACCGCTACACCTTGATGCACGCGCTGAACGAGGCGGGCGGTCAGGCGACGCCGGTGAAATTCGTCAACCGCGGTAGCGAGACCTGGCATCTGTGAGCGAGAACATGCCGGCGAATGTGGCCCAGGCGGTCATCCTCTGTGGCGGGCTGGGCAGCCGGCTCGGCGCGCTCACGGCGGAGACGCCGAAACCCCTGCTGCCGGTCGGCGGCCGGCCCTTCCTCGAAATCCTGATCGAAGAGATCGCGCGCCAGGGCATCAGCCGCTTCCTGCTGCTGGCGGCCTTCGCCTCCGACCAGGTGCGCGCCTTTGCCGCCGCCCTGCCGGCGACGCTCGGCCTCGACATTTCAGTCGAGATCGCGGTCGAGCCGGACCGGGCCGGGACCGGCGGCGCCCTCTATCACGCGCGCGACCGGCTGGACGAAGTCTTTTACCTCTTCAACGGTGATTCCTGGTTCGACATTCCTCTGGCCGACCTGGCCCTGGCCCTGCCGGCGTCGGGGGAGGCGATCGGCGTCCTGGCCCTTCGCCGCCTGCCGGAGGCCGGGCGCTACGGCGTCGTCACCCTGGACGGTGACGTGATCGACCAATTCGCCGCCGCGGCGCCGCCCGAAGGCGGCCCGGCCCTGGTCAATGCCGGCGTCTATCTGTTCCGCCGCAGCCTGGTCGAGGCGCTCGCGCCCAATTGCTCGCTCGAGCAGGACGTGCTGCCCGGCCTCGCCCGGGCGGGGCGGCTGCGCGGCCTGCCGCGCGACGGCTATTTCCTCGACATCGGCATTCCGGCCGACTATGCCCGGGCGCAGGACGAGATCCCGGCCCGGCGGCGCAAGCCCGCCCTCTTCCTCGACCGCGACGGCGTGATCAACGAGGACCTCGGCCATGTCGGCACGGTCGAACGCTTCCATTGGGTGGCGGGCGCCAAGGCGGCGATCCGCCGGGCCAATCGGGCCGGCTATTATGTCTTCGTCGTGACCAACCAGGCCGGGATCGCCAAGGGTTACTACGACGAGGGTGACTATCGGCAGATCAAGGCCCATGTCCGTGCCGGCCTGGCCGAGGTGGGCGCCCATGTCGACGACGAGCGCTTCTGTCCCTATCATCCGGAGGCCAACGTCGACGCCTATCGCGGCAGCTCGGACTGGCGCAAGCCCGGACCCGGCATGTTGCTCGACCTGATGCGGCGCTGGCCGGTCGATGCCGCGCGCAGTCTGATGATCGGCGACAACGAGAGCGACCTCGCGGCGGCGGCGGCGGCCGGCATCCGCGGCCATCTCTTCCCCGGCGGCGACCTCGACGCCTTCCTCGCCCCCCTGCTCGGAGAGACGCCATGAGCGCCGGCTGGACCGCTTTCGCGCTGGAACTCGGAAAGTTGCGGCAGTGGCTGTTCGAGCAGGCGCTGCCGCTATGGTCGACGGTCGGCGTCGATCGTGCCGGCGGCGGCTTCTTCGAGAAGCTGACCCCGGCCGGTCATCCGATCGAGGAGCCGCGCCGCGCCCGCGTCACCGGGCGCCAGATCTATTCCTTCGCCATGGCGGAGAAGCTCGGCTGGGTCGGCCCGGCGCGCACCTTGCTGCGTTACGCCCTGACCAATCTCGAAACCCATTACCTGGGGCCGGCGGGACTGGTGATCTCGACCGTCGACCGGGCGGGCAAGGTCCTGGCGGCGGATTTCGACCTCTACGATCACGCCTTCGTGCTCTTCGGCATGGCGGCCGCGGCCTCGGTCGGCGAGCAGAAGGGCCGGCTGGAACGCCGGGCGATCGCGCTTCGCCAGGCCATGAAGGCGGGCTTCGGCCATCCGGTAGCCGGTTTCGAGGAAGCCAAGCCGCGTCGCCTGCCGCTCAAGGCCAATCCCCATATGCACATGCTGGAGGCGAGCCTCGCCTGGGCCGAGGTTTCGGCCGATCCGGGCTGGCCCGCGCTGGCGGACGAGATCGTCGAACTCTGTCTGGCGCGTTTCCTCGATCCCGCGACCGGGGCACTCCGCGAATATTTCGACGGCGACTGGCGCCTGGTCGACGATGCGGCGAACAGCGTGGTCGAACCCGGGCATCAGTTCGAATGGGCCTGGCTGCTCACCCGCTGGGGCCGGATGCGCGGGCGGAAGGATGCCCTCGCCGCGGCCGCGCGGCTGATCGCCATCGGCGAGGGTGCGGGGGTCGACCCCACGCGCGGCCTCGCCGTCAACGAGCTGAACGTCGATCTCTCGCTGCGCGACGGGCTTTGCCGGCTGTGGCCGCAGACGGAACGCATCAAGGTTCATGCGATCGTCGCGGCAACCGCGCCGACGGCGGCGGAGTCCGATACGCAAGCGGCGCTGGCCGCCCAGGCGGCACGGGGCCTGCGCCGCTATTTCGAGCATCCGGTGGCGGGTTCCTGGTACGAGCATCTGGGGCTCGACGGCAAGCCGCTGGCCGAACCCGCCCGCACCAGCAGCCTCTACCACATCACCTGCGCCATCGCGGAAATGACGGCGCAGGCAGCGTCCCGGGCTTAGTGCTGGCTCTCGGGCATGTGGACGGTCAGGCCGTCCAGCGCGTCCGAGACCGGGATCTGGCACGACAGGCGCGAATTCGCCTGCACGTTCTCGGCGAATTCGAGCATCGAGGTTTCGAGGTCTTCGGGCGGGTTCAGCTTGGCCTGCCATTCCGGCTGGACATAGACGTGGCAGGTGGCACAGGCGCAGGCGCCGCCGCAATCACCATCGATGCCGGGGATATTGTTCTTCACGGCGCCTTCCATCACGGAAAGGCCGGTCTTCACGTCCACTTCGTGACGGGTGCCGTTATGCTCGATGTAGATGATCTTCGCCATTTCGCCTGTCCCCGACGCAGCCCTTCAGGCCGCGACCTCCTTCATTGAAACACTGTCGTTGGAAAGTTTCGCGATGTCGATCGGCTTGGCCTGGCCGATCAGCAGTTTGCCGGCCATGAATTCCGGCGGTGCGTTCACCGCCTCCACGGCGACGATGCGGTCGCCCTTGAGGTGGAAGACGGCGAATTTGGCGGCCTCGACATGGCCGCGCACGACGATGCGGTCGGCATCGAAGGGAATCCCGGCGATCTGGAGCTTCAGGTCGTATTGGTCGGACCAGAACCAGGGCACTTCGGGCGCCGGCTGCTTGCGCCCGGTCAGGGCACTCGCCACCTGCTTCGCCTGTTCGAGGGCGTTCGGCACGGATTCGAGCCGGTGCATCCTGCCATAGAGCGGCAGCGGCCGGCGCGTAACGTCACCGATCGCGAAGATGGCGGGATCGGAGGTGCGCGCCTCGCCGTCGACCACGATGCCGTTGTCGATCGCAAGGCCCGCCGCCGCCGCCAGTTCGTCGTTCGGCACGGCGCCGACGCCGACCACCGCGGCATCGCAGGGCACGATGCGACCGCCCGACAGGCGAACCCCGGTGATGTGACCATTGGCGCCCTCGAAGCCCTCGACCCCGGCATCGAGTTCGAAGGCGACACCCTTGGCGCCGTGATAGGATTGGAAAAAGGCCGAAAGCTCGGGACAGGCGACGCGGGCGAGCACGCGGGATTCGCGCTCGATCACCACGGCGTCGGCGCCCAGCGCCCGGGCCGAGGCCGCGACCTCGAGCCCGACATAGCCGCCGCCGACGACGGCGAGGCGCTTGCCCGGACCGATCGCGGTTTTCAGCTTTTCGGCATCGGCGGCGTTACGGAGTTCGAGCACGCCGTAGAGATCGGCACCCGGCAGGGGCAGGCGGCGCGCCCTGGCCCCGGTCGCGATGATCAGCACGTCATAGGCCACGGTGCCGCTGTCCAGCGTCACGGTCTTGGCGGCGCGATCGATCGCCACGGCCTTGCTGGACAGGCGCAGGTCGATCCCCTGTTCGACATAGAAGCTCTCGGGCTTCAGCATCAGGCTGGCCGCGTCGGCCTCGCCCTTCAGCCAGGCCTTGGAGAGCGGAGGACGCTGATAGGGCGGCGTGGGCTCGTCGCCGATCAGCACGATCGGGCCGGCGAAACCGAACTGGCGCAGAAACGCCACGGCCGAACCGCCGGCGTGGCCCGCCCCGATGATGACCACGCGCGCGTCGGCGCCCAATGCCTGCTCCGTCACCCTTCTCTCCTCTCGTCGCTTCCAGCGCTCAGCGACTTCTCTAGCTCCTGGCGGCGTGGCCCCATATAACCGAAAAGATGGGCCGCCACCTTTCTCATCTGAATTTCTTCGGCGCCTTCGGTGATCCGATAGCGCCGATGGTGGCGATATATATGCTCGAAGGGCTTGTGGCGGGAATAGCCTAATCCGCCGTGTACCTGCATCGCCCTATCCGCAGCCTCGCAGACTAGACGGTTCGCCCAATAGTTGCACATGGACACTTTGTCGGAGAGGCGGCGCTCGACTTCAGGCTTCGGCATCTGGTCCATCTGCCACGCGGTCTTGCGGATCAGCAGGCGCAGCATCTCGGCCTGGGTCGCCAATTCGACCAGGGGGAACTGGATGCCTTGGTTCTTCGCCAGTTCTTCGCCGAAGGGCTTGCGCCGGCGGGCGTAGCGCACCGCTTCCTCGATGCAATAGGTGGCGGCGCCGAGGCTGGATGCCGCCTGGCGGATCCGGTTCTCGTGCACGAAATGCTGGGCGAGGGCGAGGCCGTGGCCGAGTTTTCCGAGGATTGCCGAATCGGGCACGAAGACGTCGCGGAACGAGACCCGCGGGTGGTCCGTCGGCATGTTGAAGGTCCAGAGATATTCTTCGATCGTGACCCCGGGCGCCTTGGCCGGCACCAGGAAGGCGGTGATGCCGGCAGCATCGCCCGGCTCGCCCGAGGTGCGGGCGAAGGTCAGGCAGTGGCTCGCCATATGCATCCCCGTGGTCCACATTTTCTCGCCGTCGATCCGGTAGCCGGGCAGGCTGCCGCGCGTCTCCGGCACCGCCACGGTCTCCATATGGGTGGCGTCGGAACCATGCTCCGGCTCGGTCAGGCCGAAGGCCAGGCGGTGGGTCTCGGCCAGCATGCCGGGGATGAATTCGGCCTGCTGCGCCGCCGTGCCGAAGTCGCGGAACATGAGCACGAAGGGATTGTTGGCGACGATCGAATGTTCGTTCTGCAGGTCGTTGTGCAGGCCCAGGCCCTTGGCCGCCAGATGCTCGCGAATGACCGCCATCCAGAGGTTGGAGCCGTCGCGCCCGCCATACTCGCGCGGCAGGGCGAAGCGGAGGTACCCGGCGGCATCGGCCTTGCGGCGCACGGTGGCCAGCAGGGCTTCCCATTCGTGGCGGGGCAGGCCGCCCGCCTCCCAATCGGTGCGTGCCCATTCGCGGCGATGGTCGAAGAAGCGGATATTGTCGTCCACCGCTTCCAAGGGGGCGATCTCGGCTTCGATGAAGGCGTCGAGTTCGGCCAGATAGGCGGTGAGGTCGGCCGGCAGGTCGAAATCCATCTCAGGCCCCTTGGTTCAGCGCGCGGTGCAGGCCGGCATATCTCGGCTGGTCGACCGCCAGCTTCTCGATCGCGGTGCGGCGCAGATGGTCGATCAGGCCCGGCGTGTCGAGCCCCAGCCGGCCCTCGGCGATGGCGGCCGCAAGGTCCCGGTTGCCGGTTTCGAGCGTGCCGCCAGGACCGAGCAGGGCGTCGAGCCGGGCCGCCTCCGCCGCGTCCGAAGCCGGTGCCAATGCGAGTTGCCGGCCAGCCAGTTCGAGGGCGCCGATCGAGACCCGGAGGTCGAAGGCGAGCCGGCCGTCCAATGCCGGCAAGACCTCGCCGCGCAGGAAATCGGCGACGGCGGCAAGGATCTCGGCGGGATCGGGTCTGTCCTGCATGGTCACATCCCTTCGGTGGTCAGCAGGTCGAGGAGGTCGATCTCGGTCTCGGAAGCACGGCGGGCGATCACCGCGCGTTCGACCGAACGATCGCCCCCGGTGAGAAAGCGATTGGCGCTCTCGGCGCAGATCAGGCCCCAGCGGAGCGTGCCCAGCACTTCCCAGAAGCGCACCGCGCCGGCATCGACCGGGGTGCCGCTCGCCGCCTCATAGGCCGCGAAAAGATCGTCCCGCGTGCCGAAGCCGCCCACAGGCGCAACACCTCCGAAACGCCAGGACGGCACGCAGAGCCAGCCGAGGTCTTCGAGCGGATCGCCCAGATGGGCCAGTTCCCAGTCCAGCACGGCACGGATACCGTCCGGTCCGACGATCAGATTGCCGTTCCGGAAATCGCCATGCACCAGGCGCGGCACGGCCGGCGCCGCCGGCAGATGCGCCTTCAGCCAGACCAGCGCCAGGTCG
>NZ_JBAZKR010000099.1:0-13291 GCF_041650655.1 Zavarzinia sp. | reverse complement strand
GGGGTTTCGTTGGCCGGCACCGGCTTGGCCTGATCGCTGTCCGGGAGTTGGAGCGGCAGGGTGACGGTGAAGACCGAGCCGACGCCTTCCTCGCTCTCGACCGCGACGCGGCCCTGCAGCAGGTCGACCAGGTGGCGCACGATGGAGAGCCCGAGGCCTGTGCCGCCGAAGCGCCGGGTGGTCGAGGAATCGGCCTGTTCGAAGGGGGTGAACAGGCGGGGCAGCACATCGGGGGCGATGCCGATGCCGGTGTCCTGGATGCGGAATTCGATCGCTTCGTCGGCATCGGCGCCGATGACGCGGGTACCGATCCGCACGCCGCCACGATCGGTGAATTTCACCGCATTGGACAGGAGGTTGAACAGGATCTGGCGGACCCGCGTCGGGTCGCCGATCACGAGGGGCGGCAGCGGGGCTTCCGTTTCGAGCTCGAGGCTCAGGTGCTTTGCTTCCGCCTGCGGGCCGATCACGTCCTTCAGCTCGGTCAACAGGGCCTCGAGATCATAGGGGATCGCCTCGACGGTCATTTCGCCCGCCTCGATCTTGGCGAGGTCCAGGATGTCGTTGACGAGGCCGAGCAGGGCGCGGCTGGCGCTCAGGCTCTTACGCACATAATCCTGTTGCCGGGTGTCCAGCGCGGTCTGCTCCAGGAGATGGCCGAGACCGATCACCGCATTCAGGGGGGTGCGGATCTCGTGGCTCATGTTGGCCAGGAAGGCGCTCTTTGCCGCGTTGGCGGCTTCGGCCGAGTGTTTCGCTTCGAGCAGGGCCTGGTCGGCGGCGAGCCGTGCGGTGATATCGGTCCGCAGGGAGATGAATTTGGTGATGCGCCCGGCCGCGTCGGAGAAGGGCACGATGATCGTGTCGAACCAGTGCAGTGAACCGTCCTTGGCCCGGTTGCACAGGTCGCCGCGCCAGACTTCGCCGGATTCGATCGTGTCGCGCAGGCTGCGGATGAAGATCGGGTCGTGAACGCCGGATGAGAGCAGAGTGATGTTGCGCCCGATCAGCTCGTCGCGGCTGTAGCCCGTGATCCGGCACAGGCCCTCGTTCACGTCGATGATGCAGCCGGTGGTGTCGGTCTCGGAATAGAGGGCGTGCAGCTTGATCGTGTTCAGCAGGGCTTGGTTGTCGCGCAGCGCGACGGCCAGTTTCTGGCGGCCCTCGGTCAATTCGGTGACGTCATGCAGCAGCACGTAGAAGCCGCGGACTTCGCCCGCCATCACGTCCGGCAGGTAATAGGCGAGCAGGCGGCCGCCGGAACTGCCGTCGGGACGGGCGATGGTGCGCTCGAAGGCCTGCGGTTCGCCGCGCAGGGCGCCTTCGACGGGGGCGCGGATGCCCTCGTAGGCGGGGCCGAGCAGGTCGCGGAGAGCGCGGCCGGGCATCTGGCTGGGGGCTACGCCGAACCAGTCGCAATAGGCTTTGTTGGCGACCCGGTTCACCAGGTTGTGGTCCCAATAGCCGATCATCGAGGGCACGGTATCGAGGATCGTCTGAAGGTCGCGGCGCGCGGTTTCGAGCTGGCTCGTGCGTTCCGCCACCTGACGCTCCAGTGTGGCGTTGAAGGCTTTGAGGGCGCGTTCGGCGGCGCGCCGGTCGGTGATGTCGCGAATGGTGCTGCCGATGCCGATGACCTCGCCGCCGGGATCGGTGATCGGCGCCGCGGTCACGGCGACTTCGACCTCCTGGCCGTCACGGCGAAGGCCCGCGGTGTCGAAGGCGGCTGTGGCGAGGCCGTCGAGCGCGCGGTCGCGCAGAGACTCGAAATCGCCCGAGCGGGGGCCGTGCCACAGGATCTCGGCGCTGAGCCTGCCTACCGCTTCAGTCGCCGGATAGCCGAAGATCCGCTCGGCCGCCCGGTTCCAGCTCGTGATGACGCCGGAAACGTCCTCGGCCACGATGGCGTCGTTGGCGTTTTCGACGATATTGGCGAGCAGCGCCTGGCGGGCCAGGCCGTCGCGACGGCGCTCGAGATTGTCGCGATAGGCGTAGAAGAGGGCGGCGATCAGCACTGCCGCGACGCCGCCCGCCAGGAAGACATCCTGCGGCGTGGTCTGATGCAGGCGTTCGACGAAGGCAGGTGTCGCCTGCACGTTGAGACGCCATTGCCGGCCGTAGATGGGTAGCGTGACGTCCTCGTGAAGAAGGCCTTCTGCGCCGTCTTCGATCAGGCCGTGCAACGCGTTCGCGGCGTAGAAGGGATACTCGCCGCCGTTGTCGGTCGCATCGAAGAGGGCGAGGGAGACGCGATCGCCGCTCGTATCGATATCGTGCAGGATCTCGCTCATGACCAGCGCAGCGTAGACCCAGCCGAACAAGGCCACCTCGCGTTCGGCCGGGGTACTCCGGGGGAAGCCATAATGATAGATCGGCAGCAGCAAGAGGAAAGATTGGGTCGGCTTGGCGGCGGCCTGGACCAAGGTGATGGGGGCCGTGATGGTGGCCTCGCCGGTGCGCATGGCCCGTTGGGCGGCCTGCCGGCGGTTGGCTTCGGAGGCGATGTCCAGCCCGACAGCGGGGCCATTCCGCTCGACCGGCTCGACGAACTGGATGACGTAGCGATCTCCGTCGTTGGGGCCGAGGCCGCGCACCGTGAAATCGGGTGCGCCGTCGGCCCGGGCGGCGGCAACGAAATCCGTTTCTTGGGCGATCGGTACGCGGCGGATGAAGCCGAAGCCGCGGGCGCCGGGAAACTCTACGTCGATGTCGCGGGATTCATGATAAATGCGAAAACGGGTGCGCGTGATGCCTTCATAGCCGGCACCGATGATGGTGCCCCGGGCGCCCCGCAGGCCGTACTGATAACGCCACAGGCGGGAGCTGATCTGATTGGCGATGCGGCTGGTCAGGTTGGTGAAGTCCTCGACCATCCGGTCGTGGTTCGCCGTTTCCTGTCGTCGTGCCGCGAGCCCGGCCAGTCCGAGACCGACGAGCAGAACCAGCGCGACCGGCACGGCGCGACGCCACAATGCGCGGTCGGTCATGACTCTGCCTGTCCAGACGGCGAGAAGGCGGTGAAGACGGCCTGATTCCGGCCCAGATGCTTGGCTTGGTAGAGGGCGGCGTCTGCGGCGTCGATCAACTGGGCGGGCTGTGTGTTGCGCTCGGGCCGTAGCGCCGTGGTGGCGCCGGCCGAAATGGTGACGTGGCGGGCCTGGGGCGAAGCCGCATGGGGGATTTCCAGCGCCGCGACGGCCCGCACCAGGTTCTGGGCGATGTGCTGGGCGCCGCCGGCGTCGGTCGCAGGCAGGACGACCGCGAATTCCTCGCCGCCGTAGCGGGCGGCGAGATCGCTCGGGCGCCGGATCACCGCCCCTATCGCCCGCGCCACCGCCTGCAGGCAGCGGTCGCCCGCCGGATGCCCATAGTGGTCGTTGAAGGCTTTGAAATGGTCGATGTCCAGGAGGACGAGCGACAGCGGCTCCTGGCGCCGGCAGGCACGGCGCCATTCATGCTGCAGTTCCTCGTCGAAACTGCGGCGGTTGGCGAGGCCGGTCAGGCCGTCCGTGCGGGCGCTTTGGCGCAGGGCCTCGGTGAGCTGGCGCAGGCGGAGCTGGGTGCGCACCCGGGCCACGACCAGGGGCTGGGCCAGCGGCTTCGAGATGAAATCGACGGCGCCGGCCTCGAGCCCCGTCACTTCCGAGGCGAGGTCGCTGTGGCCGGTGACAAAGACCACCGGCGTCTCGCACAGCCGCGGGTCCGCCTTGAGCCGACGGCAGACGTCGAAACCGCTCATGCCGGGCATGTTGACGTCGAGCAGAACGAGATCGGGTGGTGCCTGGGTGGCGAGCGACAAAGCCTCCTCGCCGGAGAGCGCGAAGCGCAGCTCGCCGAAGGGTGTCAGCATACCGCCGAGCGCCTGGATGCTGGCAGGGTCGTCGTCGACGATCAGAATCGAGCTCGTGCCCGGTTCGGCCTGATCGTGCCGGTATGCGGAACTTGATTGCACCGACTTCCCTTCCATCGCGCCGACGATCGGCACAACGACGCTTCATCCCGTCACAATTTGACGCAGAATGATCGCTTTTCCGTTAACGGGTCAGGGGCCGGGAGGAACGCCGTCCTCGCCCCATTCTTCGTAATGCGGGATTCGGTCGTCGCCGAGGACGATCCAGGGAAGCTTCTTGGAGACCCAGGTGTGATAGGTCGGGGCGACCCGCTCAGGCTCGTCGAGCGTGGCACAGGTGAAATCGATTTCGCCTTCGAGGCCTAAGAACCTGAAGGTGAGCTGGCTGCCGCAGCGGGAACAGAATTGGCGCAGCGAGCGGGGTGACCAGGCGTATTCGCTGGCCGGGCCTTCCAGGGTGAAGGCGTCGAGCGGCACGGTCGACCAAGTGACATAGCCGGCGGCCGAGGCCTTGCGGCAGAGCGTGCAATGGCAATGGCTGGTGGAGATCGGCGGCGCCGTGATCCGGTAGCGACAGGCGCCGCACAGGCAGCCGCCGGTCAGCGGATCGTCTGCCGTCACGCCCCGCATGGTCAGAGCTCGAGCCGGCACCAGACCGGCGTGTGATCCGAGGGCTTGTCCTGCTCGCGCGGGTTGCGGTCGACGCCGGCATCGACCAGGCGGTCGACCGCCTGGGGCGAGAGCAGCAGATGGTCGATGCGCAGCCCGTTGTTCCGCTCAAAGGCGCGGCCCTGGTAATCCCAATAGGTGTAGCGCCGGGGTCCCGGGTCGATCGCCATCAGGGCGTCGGTATAGCCTAGGTTGACGATCCGGCGGAGCGCGGCCCGGCTCTCCGGCCGGCACAGGGCGTCGTCGCGGAAGGCGGCGGGGTCGTAACAGTCGCCGTCGGTCGGGCAGACGTTGTAGTCGCCCGCCAGCACGGTCGGCTCCTCGAGGGCGAGGAGGGCGCGGGCCTGGTCGCGCAGCCGCGCCATCCAGCGCAGCTTGTAGGGGAATTTCTCGCTGTCGACCGGATTGCCGTTGGGCAGGTAGATCGAGGCGACGCGGAGCTTGCCGCCCACGACGGCCTGGAGGTAACGGGCCTGTTCGTCCTCGTCTTCACCCGGCAGGCGGGTCTCCTCGACCTCGATCGGCGCCTTGGCCAGCAGGGCGACGCCGTTGTAGGTCTTCTGGCCGACGAAGGCGACATTGTAGCCGGCGTCCTCGATCTCCTGGCGGGGCAGGTCGACCGTCTTCAACTCCTGCAGGCAGACCACGTCCGGCGAGGCCTCGGCCAGCCACGCGAGCAGGTTGGCCAGGCGGGCCTTGACCGAATTGACGTTGAAGCTGGCGACCCGCATCGAGGCTCAGACCGCGAAGGACGAGCCGCAGCCGCAGGACGAGGTGGCGTTCGGGTTCCGCACCTGGAAGGAGGCGGCCAGCATGTCCTCGACATAGTCGACGACCGAGCCGGCGAGCAGATCCATCGAGACCGAATCGATGCGCACCAGGGCGCCGCCCTGCTCGATCACGAAGTCGTCGTCCTGGACCTGGTCGTCGAAGGCGAAGCTGTATTGGAAGCCGGCGCAGCCGCCGCCCGAGACGGAGATGCGCAGGAACGTGTCCGGCTTGCCTTCTTCCTTGAGGAGAAAGGCAACGCGCGCGGCGGCCGCATCGGTCAGGCCGACGCTGCGCAAATCGCCGGCGGGGGGCAGGCCGGTGGGATCGGCGGCAATCTGGGTCGCGGACATGGGCGAACTCCTGACCGGAGGGGGGGACAACTCGCTTAAACATAGGGTCTGGCCGCCCCATGTCAATTTGACGGGCACGCAGTGCCGCCTTTCTTGATGCGCGGGGATCGGCCCTGTAGTTTGCCGCCATGACCGACGTCCGCGCCCCCTATGCGAGCGATCCGCGCCGCAGCCGCGGCCGCCGCTTTCCCGAACCCGAGAGCGCGACGCGCAGCGCCTTCCAGCGCGACCGCGACCGCATCATCCATTCGAGCGCCTTCCGCCGGCTGCAATACAAGACCCAGGTCTTCGTCTATCACGAGGGCGACCACTACCGGACCCGGCTGACCCACAGCCTCGAAGTCGCCCAGATCGCCCGCTCGATCAGCCGGGTGCTGCGCCTCGACGAAGATCTGGCGGAAGCGCTGGCGCTCGCCCACGACCTCGGCCACACCTGCTTCGGCCATGCCGGCGAGGATGCGCTGGACCAGCGCATGGCGCCTTTCGGCGGCTTCGACCACAATGCCCAGACCCTGCGCATCCTGACCCGGCTCGAAAAGCGTTACGCCCAGTTCGACGGCCTCAACCTGACCTGGGAGACGCTGGAAGGCGTGGTCAAGCACAACGGCCCGCTGATCGGGCCGGACGGCCGCCGGCGCCGGGGCGACGGCCCGCTGCCCGCCGCCATCCTCGATTATATGGAAGAGCAGGACCTGGAACTGGCGACCCATGCCGGGCCGGAGGCGCAGGTGGCGGCGCTGGCCGACGACATCGCCTACAACAACCACGATCTCGACGACGGCATCCGTGCCGGGCTGTTCACGCTTGACGACCTGCGCGACCTGCCGCTGGTAGGTGCCGTGGTGCGGGAGGTCGAGGCGCGTTTCCCCGGGCTGGAGCGCCAGCGCGTGGCGCATGAGGTGGTGCGCGCCCTGATCGGCCGCATGGTCGACGACCTGCTGGCCGAATCGCAGCGCCGGCTGGCCACCCTGAAACCCGATTCGGTCGAGGCGATACGCCGCCACAATGTCCCCGTCATCGCTTTCTCGGCTGCCATGGCCGAACAGGATCGGGCATTGAAGGCTTTCCTCTGGACACGTATGTATCGCCACGACCGGGTGAACCGCATGACCTCCAAGGCCAGGCGGTGCGTCCGGGACCTGTTCGATCTCTATCTCGCCGAACCCCAGTGCCTGCCGGCCGACTGGGCGCGGCGGGCCGAAGGGCCGGGCAGACCGAAAACCGCAAGGCTCGTGGCCGATTTCATCGCCGGCATGACCGATCGTTTCGCGATCGAGGACCATGCCCGCCTGTTCGACATCACTGTGAACACATGACCCATTTCTTCGACGACCTGGCCCGTGACCTCAAGAGCCGCCTCGCGGCCCTGGCAGAGGCGGGCACCATTCCGCCCCTGCCGGAAAACCTCTCCTCCGTGGTGCTGGAGCCGACGCGCGACCCCGCGCACGGCGACGTCGCCACCAATGCGGCCCTCGCCCTGTCCAAGGGCATGGGGCTGAAGCCCCAGGTGCTGGGCCAGCAGATCGCCGCGGTGATGCGCGAGAACCCCCATGTCGTCGAGGCGACGGTGGCGGGGCCCGGCTTCGTCAACCTCCGCCTGGCGGATGATTTCTGGCGTGACCAACTCCGGGCCGTGCTCGCCGCGGGCAAGGATTTCGGCGCTTCCGAGCGGGGCGGCGGGCTCAAGGTCAATGTCGAATATGTTTCGGCCAACCCGACCGGGCCGCTTCATGTCGGCCATTGCCGGGGGGCAGTGTTCGGCGATGCGCTGGCGGCGCTGCTCGAAAAGGTCGGCTACGCCGTCACCCGGGAATATTACATCAACGACGCCGGCGGCCAGGTCGATACGCTGGCCCGTTCAGCCCATCTCCGTTACCGCGAAGCCCATGGCGAAGCGATCGGCGAGATCCCCGAAGGCCTCTATCCCGGCGACTATCTGATCCCCGTGGGGCAGGGCCTGCGCGAGAAATACGGCGACCGCTTCCTGCACCAGCCGGAATCGGCCTGGCTCGCCCCGGTCAAGGAATTCGCCATCGCCGCCATGATGGCGATGATCCGCGAAGACCTGGAAGCCCTGAACATCCGCCAGGACGTCTTCTTCTCCGAACACAGCCTGCATACGACGGGTAGGATCGACCAGGCACTGGCGACCCTGACCGAGCGTGGCCTGATCTACGAAGGCGTGCTGGAAGCCCCCAAGGGCAAGCAGCCGGACGATTGGGAACCGCGGCCCCAGACCCTGTTCAAGGCGAGCCAATTCGGCGACGACACCGACCGCCCGCTGAAGAAGTCGAACGGCGCCTGGACCTATTTCGCGGCCGACATCGCCTATCACCTGGACAAGTTCAAGCGCGGCTTCACCCGCCAGATCGACGTCTGGGGCGCCGACCACGGCGGCTATATCAAGCGGATGCGCGCCGCGGTGACCGCGATCTCGGACGGCAAGGCCGACCTCGACGTGAAGATCTGCCAGCTCGTGAAGCTGACGCGGGGCGGCGAGCCGGTGAAGATGTCCAAGCGCTCGGGCAGTTTCGTCACGCTCCGCGACGTGGTCGACGAAGTGGGCAAGGACGTCGTCCGCTTCATGATGCTGACGCGGAAGAACGACGCGCCGCTCGACTTCGACTTCGACAAGGTGACAGAGCAGTCCAAGGACAATCCGGTCTTCTACGTGCAGTATGCCCATGCCAGGGCGCGCTCCGTGCTGCGCAACGCGGCGGCGGAGATCGCCGGCCTCGATACTTCGCGCGAGGCGCTGAAGGCGGCCCCGCTCGAGCGGATCGCCACGGCCGACGAACTCGCCCTTGTCAAGCTGATGGCGGCCTTCCCCCGGCTCCTTGAGGCCGCGGCCGAGGCGAGCGAGCCGCACCGCGTCGCCTTCGCGCTCTATGATCTGGCGGCGGCCTTCCACGGGCTCTGGAACAAGGGCAAGGAAGACCCGTCGCTCCGCTTCATCCATGCTGACGATGCGGCGCTCACCCTGGCGCGCCTCGCCCTGCTGCAGGGCCTGTGCGACGTGATCGCCTCGGGCCTCGGCATTCTCGGTGTGACCCCGGTCGAGGAGATGCGTTGATGCAGGGCAGCTCGCCGCAAGATCCCTATTCGCCCGATCCTTACGGCCAGGGGCCCTATCGCCCCGGCCCGCCGGGCGAGCGCCTGGTGCCGCCCTCGACCGAGGAGGAGGGCGGCGGCCTGAAGATCGGCCGGCTGCTGCTGCTCGGTCTGGCTGGCGGCGCCTTGCTCTATTTCGGGCTCAGCCTGCTCGCCGGCAGCGACCACCAGACGGTGACCGACGCCAGCAGCGTACCCCTGGTGCGGGCCGACAATGCGCCGACCAAGGTGCCGCCGGAGGAACCGGGCGGCATGGAAGTGCCCGACCAGGACAAGCTGATCTTCGATCGGATCGGCGGCGGCACGGGCGATTCCAGCCTGCCCGAGCAATTGCTACCCCCGCCCGACACGCCGATGGCGCGCCCGACCGCGCCGCCGCCGGCCCCGCCGCCCAGCGCCGAGGCCCCGGCGGTCCCGGCCCCTGCACCTGCGACTGCGGCGCCCGCGACCCCGCCGGCCGCCACCCCGGCCCCCGGTACTACCGCGATGACGACCCCGGCGCCGGCCCCTGCGGCGCCTCCGGCCGCTCCGGCCAAGCCGGCCGCGACCCCGGCGACGC
Organism: Zavarzinia sp.; assembly: GCF_041650655.1. GTDB lineage: Bacteria > Pseudomonadota > Alphaproteobacteria > Zavarziniales > Zavarziniaceae > Zavarzinia. The sequence continues at coordinate 3,981 of NZ_JBAZKR010000099.1, read as the reverse complement.
CCGCCCCGGCCAAACCGGCACCGGCTCCGGCCGCACCTGCGCCGTCGAAGCCGGCGGCGACCCCCACACCGGCTCCGGCCCCCGCGGCACCGTCTGCGGGGGGCGTCACCATCCAGCTCGCCGCCCTGAAGGACGAGGCTTCGGCGAAACAGGCCTGGGCCAGGCTGGTGAAGAACAATTCGGACCTGCTCGCCGGGCTGAAGCCGATCATCCTGCCGGTGCAGGTGAACGGCGCCACGCTCTACCGCCTGCGCGCCGGGCCTTTCGCCACCAAGGATGCGGCGGGGCAGGTCTGCGCCAAGCTGAAACTCCGCAATCAGGACTGCAATGTCGTTCGCTGAGGCCTCCAGGGCCGCCGTCGTCGGCATCGCCGGCAAGAGCTTGAGCGGCGCGGAAAAGGATCTTTTCGCGGCGGCGCCGCCGCTCGGCTTCATCCTGTTCGCGCGCAATGTCGAGACGCCGGAACAGGTCGCCGCCCTGGCGGCCGAATGCCGGCAGGTGGTCGGGCGGCCCGACGCCACGGTCTGGATCGACCAGGAGGGCGGCCGCGTGGCGCGCCTCCGCCCGCCCCATTGGCCGTCCTACTACCCGGCCCGGGCGATCGGTGCCCTGGGCGGGACCACGGCCCGGCGCGCCGCCTATCTCCAGGCCCGGCTGATCGCCGACGACCTGTTCCGCCTCGGCATCGATGTCGACTGTCATCCTTGCGTCGATCTCTCGGTCCCGGGCGCGCATGACGTGATCGGCGACCGCGCCTTTGACAGCGATCCGGCGGTGGTGGCCGAACTCGGCCGGGCGGCCTGCGACGGCCTGCTGGCGGGCGGCGTGCTGCCGGTGATCAAGCATCTGCCCGGCCACGGCCGCGCCATGGCCGACAGCCACATCTCCCTGCCGCTGGTCACCACCGCGCTCGGCGAATTGGCGGCCAGCGATTTCGTGCCCTTCGCGGCACTGGCCGACATGCCGATCGCCATGACCGCCCATGTCGTCTATGGCGCTGTCGATCCCGAGCGGCCGCTGACCCAGTCGGCCCGGGGCATCGACCTCGTGGTGCGCGACATGCTGGGTTTCGACGGCGTCCTGGTCTCGGACGACATCAACATGCAGGCTCTCTCCGGCGACCTTCCCGCGCGGGCCGCGGCGGCGCTGGCGGCGGGTTGCGACATCGTCCTCCATTGCAGCGGCAAGTTCGAGGAACTGGCCGGGCTGCTGCCCGGTCTGCCCGGCCTGTCGGATGCGGCTGCCCGGCGCTGGGCCCGGGCCGCCGGCCGGCGCGCGGCGCCCGCCGCCTTTGACCGTGCCGCGGCGCGGGCCGAATTGGACGGCCTTCTCCTGGCCGAAGGGGTCACGGCATGAACGGTCTCGCCCAGTTCCTGCAGCAGATCTCGGTCTGGGCCTTGCCGGTGATCTTCGCCATCACCCTGCATGAAGCGGCGCATGGTTGGGTCGCCGACAAGCTGGGCGATCCGACGGCGCGCATGCTGGGCCGGATCTCGGCCAATCCGATCCGCCACATCGATCCTCTCGGCACCATTCTGCTGCCGGCGCTCCTCCTGCTCACCGCGGGTTTCGCCTTCGGCTATGCGAAGCCGGTGCCGGTCGATTTCCGCAACCTGCGTCATCCGAGGCGGGACACCGTGCTGGTCGCCGCCGCCGGTCCCACGGCCAATCTCCTGATGGCGCTGATCGCGGTCGGGCTGCTCTACATCGTGCCTTATCTGCCCGACAGTGCGGCGACCTGGCTCGCCAACAACTGCGTCAATGCGGTGATCGTGAATGCCGTGCTCGGCACCTTCAACATGATCCCGCTGCCGCCGCTGGATGGCGGGCGGGTCGCCGTCGGCCTGTTGCCACGCCCGCTCGGCCGCCGCCTGGCGCGGGTCGAGCCCTATGGCATGCTGATCGTCTTCCTGGCGGTTTTCGTGGTGCCCCTGGTCTCCGGCCAGTTGGGCGTTCCGTTCAACCCCGTGTTCGAGCTAATCGCGCCGGTCATCGATTTCATCATCCGGACGCTGCTCTCGCTGCACGGCGGGGGCTGACGGCGGACCCGGCCATGACCGACAAGCCGAGCCTGCCTTTCGAGGAACAGCCGGCACCCCTGGTCGACGAGGCGGGGGAGAGCCTGACGGTCGACGTCGAGGGCTTCGAGGGGCCGCTCGACCTCCTGCTCGTGCTGGCCAAGGCGCAGAAGGTCGACCTCCGCAAGATCTCGATCCTGAAGCTGGCCGACCAATATATCGCCTTCATCCACGAGGCTCGGCAGCTCCGCCTCGAACTGGCGGCCGACTATCTGGTGATGGCGGCCTGGCTCGCCTATCTGAAATCCCGCCTGATGCTGCCCGAGGCGCCCGCGGGGGAGGAGCCTTCGGGCGAGGAACTGGCGGCGCGCATGGCGCTCCAGCTTGAGAGGCTCGAAGCGATCCGCCAGGTCGCGGCCAAGCTGATGTCGCGCCACCAGCTCGGGCGCGACGTCTTCGCCCGGGGCGCGCCGGAAGGGGTCACCGTGGTGCGCCGCTCGCAATGGGCGGTCAGCCTCTACGACCTGATCCGCGCCTATGGCGATTGGGTGGCGCGCAAGGCCGGCGGCCATATGACCGTGAAGCTGCCGCCCATCTACACCATGGAGGCGGCGATCGAGCGCCTGTCGTCCATGATGGGCGTGCAGCTCGATTGGGCGCGGCTCGAACTCTTCATGCCGGGCGAATTCAGCGATCCTCTGGGTCGCCGCTCGGCCCTGGCCGGGACTTTCGCCGCCAGCCTGGAACTGGTGCGCCAGGGCAAGATCGAGCTTCGCCAGGACGAAGCCTTCGCCCCCATCTTCATCAGGAAGGCCCCCGAAGAATGACCGAGCCGGGAATGACGGATACGGAAGCGCCGGAAGAACGGCCGGCCCCCGACGAGGCCGACCTCCTGCATTTCAGCCGCATGGTCGAAGCCCTGATCTTCGCCGCCGCCGAGCCGCTGGGCGAAGCCGACCTGGGCCGCCACCTGCCGCCCGGCATCGAGCTTCGCGCGCTGATCGCGCGGGTGGCGGAAGCTTACCGCGGGCGCGGCGTCAATCTGGTCGAGGTCGGCGGCCGCTGGACCTTCCGCACGGCGCCCGATCTCGCCTTCCTGCTCCGCCGCGACACGGAGGAGACCCGCCGCCTGTCCCGCGCCGCGATCGAGACCCTGGCGATCGTCGCCTATCACCAGCCGGTGACCCGTGCCGAGATCGAGGCGATCCGCGGCGTCGCGGTCAGCCGGGGGACCGTGGACGTGCTGCTCGAAACCGGTTGGGTGAAGCCGGCGGGGCGGCGCAAGACGCCGGGCAAGCCGCTCACCTTCAAGACGACCGACGTCTTCCTCGAGCATTTCGGCCTCGCCCAGATCGGCGACTTGCCGGGCATCGAGGACCTCAAGGCGGCCGGCCTGGTCGATCCCCGCCAGTCGATGCCCGTGATCGGCCGCGACGAAGACCTGGAGCCGCTGGAACCCGACGATGGTCTGGAGCCGGATGACGGTTCGATGGCTTGATTGTTGCGGCGCACTAGCCTAGTTATTGAGAATCGTTCGCAGGCTCCGAAGGGTCGTCGCGTTGGCCGTTTCCGATCTCCGCCCGAATGCAGCCGCCGGTCCCCGGCGCTGGCGCCGCCTGAACGGGTGGAGCGCGCTGGCCTTTGCCGTCGCCCTGTTTTTCGCGCTGCCCGTGGTCATGGTCGCCTCGGCCGCGCTGACGCCGGCGGGCGAGATGTGGCAGCACCTGAGCGAGACGGTGTTGCCGCGCTATATCGCCAACAGCGTGATCCTCATGGTCGGCGTCGGCATCGGCGCCGCGGTGATCGGGGTGGGCACGGCCTGGCTCGTCACCATGTGCCGTTTTCCGGGCCAGCGCCTGTTCGAATGGGCGCTGTTCCTGCCCATGGCGGTGCCTTCCTATGTGCTGGCCTATGCCTATACCGGGCTGTTCGACGTGGCCGGGCCGGTTCAGGACTTGCTGCG
>NZ_JBAZKR010000098.1:0-13463 GCF_041650655.1 Zavarzinia sp. | reverse complement strand
GGGGCCGGAAAATCATGGGAGAAGTCATGGGCATTGGCCCGGCCGCCCTCCCGCAGCACCAGGATGTCGGGAAAGCCCCGGGTGACCAGCAGTGCCGTGCGCGCCGTCTTGCCCGTCACCGTGGCATTGGTGGCGCGGGTGGTGCCATAGGTGAAGAGCGTCGTCTGCGCCAGCAGCTCGCCGAGCGAGAGACCGACCTCGGCGGCAGCGACGGAGAGCGCTTCCCGCATGCCGTTGAAGATGCGGCCATGGGTGGTCAAGGCCTTGCCGATGGTCATGCGGCCGTCGCTGCCGGTCACCAGCACATCGGTGAAGGTGCCGCCGGTATCGACCGAGATGCGGAAGCGGAGTGCGGCGCCGGTCATCGGGCGGCCTCCAGCCCGTAGTCGAGGGCATCGAGCAGACGATCGAGTTCGGCGTCGGAGACGATCAGGGCCGGCGCCAGGAACAGCGACGTCTGTTCGCTGCTGGTGCCGATCAGGGCCCCCGCCTGGGCCGCCCGGTCGGAAACACGGGTAGCCACCGGGACATCGGCGCTGTCGCCGCGCCATCGGCGCCAGTCCGGCCCTTCCAGTTCGATCGTCCAATGCAGGCCGCGACCGTCGATCCTTGTGATGGCCGGATGGCGCGCGGCGAGCGCCGCCATGCGTACCGCGATGCGCGCCTCCAGTACCCGCACGCGGTCGAGCAGGCCATCGCGGGTCAGCACGCGGAGATAGGCGCGGGTCGCCGCGATCATCAGGGGATGGGCGCGGAAGGTGCTGTAACTCTGCCAGGTGCAGCCGTCGAGTTCGGCCATCATGTCCTTGGACAAGACCACGGCGCCGCAGGGCATGGCGCCGCCGGCCAGCGGCTTGCCCAGGGTCACCATGTCGGGCCGGCTGTCACCACCCTGGAAGGCGAACCAGCGGCCGCTGCGGCCGAGCCCTGTCACCACCTCGTCGGCGATCCAGAGCGCGCCGGCAGCGCGGGCGGCGCCGGCGGCGCGGTCCTGATAGGCGGCGTCGTGGTAGATCCCGCCCTGGGTATAGTCGAGGATCAGGGCGGCACAACCGGCGAGCCTCTCCTCGGCATCGGCCAGCAATGTCTCAGCCGGGCGGCCGGGTGCGACGCGCCCCATCAGCGCCCCCTCGGGCGCCGGCAGCTGGCGTACCGGGACCGGCACGGGAACCGGCCGGAAGCCGCCCGACAGGCGGGACAGGCCGCCGTGCCATTGCGGCTGGGTGGTGACGGCGCGGGACAGGCCGGTCAGGCCGTGATAGGCGCGTTCCCGGGTGGCCAGGGCGGTGCGGCCGGTGATGGCCTGGGCGAGCGACAGCGCCTGGTCGTTCGCCTCGCTGCCCGAGAGGAAGAAGCGCACGGCGCCGACCCAGCCGTGTTCGCCGGCGAAGGCGATGTCGATCAATTCTTCCGCCGCCGCCTCGCGTTCCTGCCAGTCCCAGCCTTCGCTGATCACCGGGGCGATCTCCAGGGTCTTGCGCAGGGCTTCCAGCATGTCGGGATGACGATGGCCGAGCGGGCCGCCCGTGCTGCTGCCGTCGATCAGTCGGCGGCCGTCGGAGAAGATGAAATTCACTCCCTCGCCGCCGACGATCTGCGGGGCATCCCCGCTTTCGACATTCAACCCGGTGCGCAGCAGACGCTTCATCAGACGAGGCCTCGGTTCGTTGTTGCCTCGCAGCATAGTTCCGAGTCTGTCGCCTGTCGACAGGCGACAGACGGCGGTCGACAAATTTATTTCTGCGTGTATGATCCTGCCGTCGCACTTGGACGCTTTCCGGCGCCGAAGGCATGATACCGGGGGCGCCGAACGGGGCGGACCCGCGTCGAGGGGAGTCTTTCTATGCAGCAGGCCGTGGTTCCGGACGACGAGGTGTCGGTGGCGCCCCTGTCCACCGCCCGCTTGGCCGACCAGGCCTACGAGCAGTTGCGGGAGATGATCGTCTCCGGCCGTTTCGCCATGGGCACCCGCCTGATCGAGGTGCAACTGGCCAAGAATTTCGGCATCAGCCGCGCCCCCGTGCGCGAAGCGATGCGCCGCCTGGTTGAGGACGGGCTGGTCGACGAGCGTCCCCGGGTCGGTTACACGGTCGCCGAATTCGATGCCGCCGCGGTGATCGATCTCTACAATGTCCGTCTGTCGCTCGAAGCGACCTCGATCCGCTTGGCGACGCGGCGGCGCATGGCGACGGCGCCCCTGCGCGATCTGATCGCGCGCATGGCGTCGGCGGCCAGGGCCGGGGAACAGGCCCGGGTCTCGCGTTCCGAACTCGATTTCCACGCCGAGATCTGCCGGGCCAGCGGCAATGCCCTGATCGCCCATCTGTTCCATACGCTGGAAGGCCGGCTGCTGATGGCGATCGCCCTCGACAACGAGGGCCAGGCCGACCTGCAGGCGATCGCCGCCGAACACGAGCCCCTGATCCATGCGATCGAATCGGGCGACGAGCAGGCGGCGGCCCAGGCCATGACCGGCCATATCCTGTCCACCGTGAAGCCCCTGATCCTGCGCCTCGGCGGCGATCCGGGGCAATTGCTCGTCCCCCTCGATCATTCGGAACCCGCCTGATGTCCAGCCTCGATTTCGTCAATCCGCCCGATCTGCCCGTGCCCGTGGGCCCCTATAGCCATGTCGTGCGCATCCCGCCCGGCTTCGAGCAGATCCAGATTTCGGGCCAGATCGGCACGGCACCGGACGGCAGCCTGCCCCCCGATATCGAGGGCCAAGCGGAAAATTGCTGGCGCAACCTCGAAGCGGCGCTCGCCGCCGCCGGCATGGCTGTGGGCGACCTGGTGAAGACCACCGTCTATCTGGTCGACGAGGCGGATCTCGCCGCCTATGCCAAGGTGCGCAGCCGTCATCTGGGGGCGGCCCGGCCGGCCTCCACCCTGATCATCGCCAAGGCCCTGGTGCGCCCGGACTGGAAGGTCGAGATCGAGGCGGTGGCGGCCAGGGCCCCCGCCGCCTGAGGCGCGGGCGCCGTCGCGGCGGGGTCTCGTCTGCGTCCCCGCCGCCATGGTCAGGCCACGATGTTGAGCAGGCCGCGGGCCGCCGCCGGGGTCATCGGCGGGCGCTGGGCCAGGGTGCAGAGTTCCGCCGCCCGGCTCACCAGTTCCGCATTGTCGCGGACCGGCCGGCGGGCGGCGAAATGGACCGTGTCCTCGATCCCGACACGCAGGTTGCCGCCGGCCGAAAGGGCGGCCAGCATCACCGGCAGGGACGCCTTGCCGATCCCGGTCGCGGACCAGGAGGTGACCTGCGGCGGCAGGGCCTGGAGGGCGACGGCCAGGGTCGCCAGATCGCCCGGCATACCGCCCGGCACCCCCATCACGAAGTCGCAATGGACCCGCCCGCCATGGGGCAAGCCCTTCTCGTCGAGCAGGCGGCGCAGGTTCGCCAAGTGACCGAGGTCGAAGATTTCATATTCCGGCACGATGGCGAGGGCCCGCGCCCGCTCGTGCAGGGCGACGATCAGGGACCAGGGATTGAGGAAGACGCCCTCGCCGAAATTGACCGTACCCATCGAGATCGAACAGGAATCGGGCCGGACCTCGAGCACGCGCAGGCGATCCTCGTAACCGTCCTCGATGCTGCCGCCGGTCGAGAGCTGCACGATCAGGCCGGTGCACTGCCGCAGGGCCGCGACGGCCGCCCCCAGCAGGGCGGGATCGAGGCTGGGCCGACCCGCGCCGTCCCGGACATGGACATGGATCACGGCCGCCCCCGCCGCCTCGCAGTCCTCGCCCGCCGCGACCAGGGCTTCCAGGCTGGCCGGCAGGGCGGGAAAGGCGGCCGCGTCCAGCTCGGCCCCCGTGGGGGCGACGGTGATCATGGTGCCCGGCGGTCTTGGCGCCTCATTGGCCGGCTGCGGCATTTCCCGTTTCATTATAGGCTCTTTCAATAATCGCGGGCCGCGGAGTCGAGGAAACGGTGAACAAGCTGAACTGGAACCTGCTGCGTACCTTCGTCGCCATCGTCGAATGCGGCGGCCTGTCCAAGGCGGCGGCGCGCCTGCACCGCAGCCAGCCGACCATCAGCACCGCCCTGAAGCAGCTCGAGGACCAAGTCGGCCACCGCCTGATCCGGCGCGGCGGCACGGTCTTCGAGGTCACCGCCGAAGGCACCGAACTGTTCCGCGAATGCCGCGAGATCCTGTCGCGCATCGACCGCCTGAACGAGCGGATGGACGACGCCGGCCGCCTGGTCGCGGGGACCGTGAAGCTCCAGGTGGCGAGCGGCATCGTTGCCCCCTTCTTCGATGCCTTCATGGCCGACTTCCACCGCCGCTATCCGGCTGCGGATTTCGAGATGGCGGTGGGCCCCAGCGTCGAGATCCAGGAGGCGGTCGCCCGGGGCGATGCGACCGCGGGCATCTGCCTCAGCTTCAAGGACCGGGACGACCTCGCCTATCGCCCCTTCACGCGGGAGCATTTCGGCTTCTTCTGCGGGCGCGGCCATCGCCTGTTCGAGCGGGTGGACGTCACGGTCGAAGACCTGCGCGACGAAGCCTTCGTCTCCTTCCAGACCGACCGCTTCAACGATGCCCTGTGGCCGGTCGCCCATCTGCGCATGAAGCTCGGCTGCCGGGGCCGGATCACCGGCGTCTCGCCCTTTCTGGAGACGATCCGGCGCATGGCGATCGCCGGCCTCGGCATCGCACCCTTTCCCGTCCATGCGATGGCAGACGACGTCCGCCTCGGCCTGCTCCGGCAATTGCCGCCCTACGAGGGCTTGCCGGTGATCGACCATTTCCTGGTGACTCATCCGGGGCGCCGGCCGACAAGGGTCGAAACGGTGTTCCTCGACGAACTCGACGCCGAGCTGCTGCGCCTGCCGCTCCCCGCGCGAACCTATCCGCAGGATTGATCCGGTCATGCCCCGGCCTCCCCGAAGCGCCGGTTCAACAGGGCCAGCAGCGGGCCATGGCCGCGCACGAGAGCGAAAGTCGTCTCCACCCAGCCTTCGACATAGCCGTTGCCGATCAGCATGGTGACGTCCCGGCCCAGCCCCTCCGCCCCCAGGGCGGCGGCCTGGAACGAGGTCTGCATCCCGAAGAAGAAGATGCGGCCGCGCTGGCGGGCGGACAGGATGCTGCCCCCCTCCGTCCCGGCGACATTGGTGGTGTTGACGACGAGATCGGCAAGCTCGCCCCCGGTCGCCACCGCCACGCTGCGCCAGGTGGCCAGGGCATCGCGGAGGTCGGCGACCGCGACCACGTCGGCGACGCCGAGGGCTCGCAGCTCGTCGCAGCCGGCGGCGGATTGGTCGAGGGCGATCACCCGCCCCGCCGCCCCCACCCGCTGGCGCGCCGCGACGAGGGAGAGCACGCCGGCCTTGCCTGCGGCGCCCAGCACCACCACCGTCTCACCCGGCCGCGCCTCGCGCAGCACGGTCGCCGGCGCCCCCGCGACATCGCAGAGGGCGAGCGACAGGGTGAGCGGCAGGTCGTCCGGGATGCGGGCGAACAGACCGCTGGCGAAGAGATAGGCCCGGCCGCGCACGCGAACCTGGGCGCGGGCGACATCGATCGCCTCGATCGCGTCGAGCACCAGGGGTGTCAGGGAGAGCGAGACCATGGTGCAGATCCGCTCGCCCGGGGCGAGGTCGCCGGCGGGGAAATCCGGGCCGATCGCCCGCACCCGGCCGATCAACATGCCGCCCGACTGGGTCACCGGATTATGCATCTTGCCCCGCTCGCGCACGATCTCGGCGATCCGCGCGCCGATGGCGGCGATGTCGCCGCCGCAGCTTTCCGCGATCTGGCGCATGCTGGAGCTGTCGAGATTCAGGCACTCGACCTCGATCTCCAGCTCGTTCGCCTGCATCGGCAGGGCGGCGTCGAGGCGGGGCGCGGGCTGAGGCAGCAGGCCGCCGGTGCGATGGGTGCCGAAGGGACAGGGGGCGTCAGTCATGGCGACCTCGGACGGAGAGCCAGCGCCGCAGGGCCCAGGAGTCCCAGAAGGCGAGGGCACGGCGGTTGTCGAAGGGCGTGTCGAGGGAGCGGCCGGGCGTGTTCTCCGCCCGGGCCGCGACGATCTCGGCGACGGCCGCGATCTCGGCCCGGGTCCGGACGTCGGGTTCGCTGCCGGCCGCGCGCTTGAGCGCCGCGGAAATCAGCGCCTCGTAATCTCCGGCATCCCGCGCCCCGGCGAGGCGCCGGCGGAGCACCGCCGTCGCCTGCGGGTCGAAGCCCGGCTGCCCGTCCGCGCCGGCGATCAGGACGACGCCATAGAGGCCGGCGGCGGCCCCCGGGGTTACGAAACCTTCCCGGACGTCCTCGACCACACGGGCCGGATCGCGTTCCAGCGGCGGGCCGAAGCCGCCGCCGCCGCCGGTGACGATGCGGAAGCGATCCCCCCGCGCGGCCTTGTGGCCGTAGAATTTGGAGGGCGACGCGCTGCCGAAGGCGGAGGTCAGATCCTGCCATTCGCGGCCGCCGTGGCGGCGGAATTCGAGCCGGTTGAGACCGCCCGGCCGGCCTCCTTCGAGGCCGAAGGGCGGGATCACCATGCGCTCGCCGAGGCCGTTCAACTCGACCTCATCCTCCAGCAGTTCGAAGCTGCGGATCGAGCCGACGCCGCCCCGGAAGCGCCCGGGTCCGCCGCTGTCCGGGTTCAGCCGGGCTTCGAGATAGCGCAGCGGCATGGTCGCCTCCACCCATTCGACCGGATAGTCGTTGAAGTTGGAGGTCGGATTGGGCGTGCAGTTCCAGCCGTCGCGCCAGGCCGTCGCCCCCCAGCCGCCTTCGCAGAAGAGGTAGAAGCCGAAATCCTGCTGACGCGCGCGGTCGTAGCCGCCGCCCGAGAAATTGATGCATGTGCCATAGGTCCCCGCCCCCAGCCGGTCCGGTGCCGCGGGGGCGAGGGCGCCCAACACGGCATCGATGATGCGGATCGAGGTTTCGGTGACGCCGCCGAAACAGGGCGCGGGCGGCACCGGATTGAGCAGGCTGCCGCGCGGGGCGACCACCTCGATCGGCCGGAAGCAGCCGGAATTGAAGGCGACTTCCGGCCCGACCAACTGCATCAGGGCGTTGTAGGTGCTCGACAGCGTATTGCCGTAGGACGAATTGATCGGCCCCAGGGCCTGGGCGCTCGAGCCTGTGAAGTCGACCGTGACGGCATCGCCCGCGACCTTCAGGGCGACCTCGATCCGATAGGGCCGGTCGTCGTGGCCGTCGTCCTCCATGAATTCGGTGAAGCGCCAGGTGCCGTCGGGCAGGCCGGCGATCACCGCCCGCATCAACTGTTCCGAATGGTCCTGCACTGCGGCCATGCAGGCCGCCACCGTATCGACGCCATATTTGGCGACCAGGCCGGCGAAGCGCCGCTCGGCCACGCGGGTGCTGGCTTCCTGAGCCCTGAGGTCGCCGATCTGGTCGCGCGGAAACCGGACGTTGAGGGTGATCAGCTCCAGGATGTCGCGCCGTTCCTCGCCGGCGGCGAACCATTTGACGGGCGGGATGCGCAGGCCTTCCTGATAGGTCGATTTCGCCGTGCCCGGAAAGCCCGCGACCGCCATGCCGCCGATGTCGACGTGATGGGCGCGGTTGACCGCGAAGGCGAGCAAGCGCCCACTGTGGAACAGGGGCCGGATCAGGGTGATGTCGGGCAGGTGGCCGCCGCCCCGATAGGGATCGTTCACCAGGAAGACGTCGCCCGGCAGGATCGCCGCGCGGCCGAAATGCAGCATCACATATTCGACCGTCAGCGCCATGGCCGAAAGGTGGCTGGGATCGAAATTGGCGGTCGCGACCAGCCCCGCCTCGGCATCGACCAGGGCGCAGGAGAAATCCCGCCCCTCGACGAAGACCGAGGAATTGGCGGTGCGCAGCATGGTGTGCCCCATCTCGGCACAGATCGAGCCGAAGGCGGAGCCGAGCACCCGCTCGGTGATCGGGTCGAGGGCGCCGCTCATGCCGGGCTCCTTTCGAGGACGAGATGGCCTTCGGCAGCGAGGCAGAGGCGCAAGCCCGGCGGCACCACCGTGCTCGACTGGTCCTCGGTCACCACGGCGGGCCCGGCCAGCCAATGGCCGGGGACCAGGGCAGCGCGCTCCACCACACGGGTCTCCAGGGCCTGCGGATGACCGTGGAAATGGACGCGGCGGAAGACCGGGGCCGTCCCCGCCCCGGCCGGCGACGGCAGGGCGGCCGCTTCCTCGGCGGCAACGGCGACCCGGGCCTGCAGGCGGACGGTCGTCACTTCCCGCGGGTCGTCGGGGCGCCGGTGGGCATAGGCGGCTTCGTGCAGGCGCTCGAAATCGGCCTCGGCCTCTTGCAGGACCGAGCGATCCAGGGCGTCCAGTCGCGCCAGGGGCACGGCGATCTGGTGCGATTGCCCGGCATAGCGGATGTCGAGGGCGGCAGTGTAGCTGGCCGCCGCGGGATCGCAGCCATCACGCCGGAGATCGGCCTCGGCCGCCGCGCGCATCGCCGCCAGCCGCTCGGCCAGGCGGGCGGGATCGAGGCCCGCCATAGCCGAGAACAGGGTCTGGGCGTAATCATGCACGACATCGGCGTGCAGCCCGCCGCAGGCCGACCACACCGAAGGGAAGCGCGGCACGATCACGCCGGCCGCGCCGATCTCTTCGGCGATGCCGGCAACGAAGAGCGGCCCAGCACCGCCGAAGCCGACCAGGATGTAGTCCCGGGGATCCAGCCCCTCCTGCACCGTCATCTCGGAGACGAGCTGAGCCATGCGGGCGGCGGCGAGATGGAGGATGCCGGCCGCCGCCGCCGTCACGGCAAGGCCGAGGGGGGCCCCGATCTCGCGCTCGATCACGCGGCGGGCCGCTTCGACATCGAGCGCCATGCGCCCGCCGAGGAAACGGGCGGGATCGATCAGGCCGGTCACGGCGGCGGCATCGGTCGTGGTCGGCATCGTGCCGCCCCGGCCGTAGCAGACGGGACCCGGAAAGGCACCGCTCGACTGCGGCCCGACATGCAGGCGCCCGGCGGCGTCGATCCGCGCGATGGAACCGCCGCCGGCCCCGACCGAGCGGACGTCGGCCATGTTCACCCGGACCGGGATGTCCCACTTCAGCGGCATCTCGTTGGTATAGGTGACCTTGCCGCCGGTGATGACCGCGACGTCGGCTGTGGTGCCGCCGATGTCGACCCCGATCAGATTGGGCAGGCCCAGGCGCCGCGAAAGGCGGGCCAGGGCGGCGACCCCGCCAGCCGGCCCGCTGCGGATAATCTCGAGCGGCTTGGCTCTGGCCGAGGCGGCCGACATGGTGCCGCCGTTCGACTTGATCACCTGCGGCTTGGCGGCGACCCCGGCGGCGGCGAGCCGGTCTTCCAGCTCGCTGAACAATTCGTTGGAAAGCCCGCTCAGCGAGGCCGCCACCACAGTGGTCGAACCGCGCTCATAATCCTTGATCTCGGGATCGACTTCGGACGACAGAAAGACGTCGATACCCGGCGCCCGGCTGCGGAAGCGGTCGCGGATCTTGCGCTCATGGGCCGGATTGAGGAAGGAGAACAGGAGAGAGACCGCGACCGCCCCGATGCCGCGCGCCGCGACGGCGTCGATGATGCCGTCGAGGGCAGCGAGGTCGAGGGGTTCGATCTCCTGCCCCCGGTGATCGATCCGGCCGCCGACACCGAAGCGAAGGTCGCCCGGGACCAACGCCGCCGGTCGTTCCCAGCGCCAGCCGAACAGATGCTCGCGCCAGACCCGGCGGATCTCCAGCGTATCGGAAAAGCCCCGGGTGGCGATGAAGGCGACCTTCGGCACCTTGCCTTCGACCAGGGCGTTGACGAGCCGGGTCGAGCCGAAGACGAAGCGCCCGATGGCGCCGGGGGCGATGCCGCTCCGCGCGATCGCGTCGATCACGCCGCCGACCGCATCCGCCGTCGTCGTCGCCTTTTCCGTGACGACCGCGCCATTCGTCAGATCGACGGCATAAAGATCGGTGAACGTACCGCCGACATCGACACAGACCTGATACATGACGCCGCCTTCCGCAGGGCGGTCCTGGCATAAGCCACCGAACCGCTCGTCTCGGCTCCATCAAAAATCCCTACGCGACGTCAATCAAATCGATAATTGATAAGATCAATATCTGATTTTTCTATAATCATCTCCCTGGCCACGAGCGAAATCCGGTCGTGAACCGCCCCGGCTTTGCCGGAGGCCATTCGGTTTGATGGGGTGGACGGCCCCCGACCAGACGGCATCGCAATGTGCCAGGATGGTGCTGTCAGGCCCCCCATCAATGAACAGGAGCCGTCCTCATGCAGATTACGACGGTTGGCCTCGATATCGCCAAGAACGTCTTTCAGATCCATGGAGTGGATGGTGATGGGCGAGTGGTTCTGCGCAAGAAAGTCCGGCGCGATAAACTTCTCGCCGCGTTTGGTCCTTTGCTGTTAACAAGCATGGAATAAGGACCCCGCTACGGGGGTGATCGGCGCCCAAACGGGACCCCGGTAGCTGGGGCTCACTTAGGCTTCCCGCGGACGGATTGGTGAGCCTGTTTCGGGATGCTGGTGGTGGAGACGGTAGCGAAGGTTCGCCGCGCGTATTTCGTGCAGGGCAAGCCGATCAAGGCAATTTGCCGGGAGTTGAAGCTCTCACGGAAGGTGGTGAGGAAAGTCATCCGATCTGAGGCGACGGCCTTTGCCTATGAGCGGAAGACCCAACCTTTCCCGAAGATTGATCCGTGGCGTGCGGAACTGGACAGGCTGCTGTTGGCGAACGAGGCGAAGCCGGCACGGGAGCGCCTGACGCTGGTCAGAATCTTCGAGACCTTGCGCGGCGCCGGATACGATGGCGGTTACGACGCGGTACGGCGCTATGCCCGGCGCTTTGCAAAGGAGCGCGGCACCGGCATTGCGCAAGCCTATGTGCCGCTGAGCTTCGCGCCGGGCGAGGCCTATCAGTTCGACTGGAGCCACGAGGTCGTGCTGATCGGCGGCACGACGGTCACGGTGAAGGTCGCCCATGTCCGGCTCTGCCACAGCCGGATGCTGTTCGTACGGGCCTATCCGCGCGAGAGCCAGGAGATGGTGTTCGACGCCCACGACCGGGCCTTTGCCTTCTTCAAGGGCGCCTGCACGCGGGGCATCTACGACAATATGAAGACGGCGGTCGACACGATCTTCGTCGGCAAGGAGCGGGCTTATAACCGGCGCTTCCAGCAGATGTGCGGCCACTATCTGGTCGATCCCGTGGCCTGCACACCGGCGTCGGGTTGGGAGAAGGGGCAGGTCGAGAACCAGATCGGCCTGGCTCGGGAACGCTTCTTCTCGCCCCGCGTCCGGGTGAAGAGCTACGACGAATTGAACGGCTGGCTGCTCGACCAGTGTATTGCCTATGCCCGCGCCCATCGCCATCCGGAGCTGCGTGAGCGAACGGTCTGGTCGGTGTTCGAGGAGGAGCGGCCGAGCCTGGTGCCCTATGCCGGCCCGTTCGACGGCTTCCACGCCGTGCCGGCCTCGGTCTCCAAGACCTGCCTGGTCCGCTTCGACAACAACAAATACTCGGTCGCCGCCCATGCTGTCGGGCGGCCGGTCGAGGTCCGGGCCTATGCCGAGCGGATCGAGATCCGCCAGGAAGGGCGCATCGTCGGCCAGCATGGACGCTGCTTCGGCCGGGACCAGACGATCTATGATCCGTGGCATTACGTGCCGGTCCTGGCCCGCAAGCCCGGGGCGCTGCGGAACGGCGCGCCCTTCAAGGATTGGGTCCTGCCGGCGGCACTGGAGCGGGTCCGGCGTAAATTGCGCGCCGTTGGCGACGGCGATCGCCAGATGGTGGAGATCCTGACCGCCGTGCTCGACGACGGGTTGCCGGCGGTCGAGGCCGCCTGTGCCGAGGCCCTGGCCGAGGGGGTCCATTCCGCCGCCGTCATTCTCAACATCCTGGCACGCCGGAAGGAGGCGGCGCCGGTCCCCACCATCATGACGCCGGCGGCCCTGCAGCTTCGTCACCAACCCCTGGCCGATTGTGCCCGCTACGACAGTCTGAGGAGCCCCCTGTGATGGACCGTTCCGCCATCATGGCCGCCATGGCCGAGTTGAAGCTCTACGGCATGAAGAGCGCCTATGACGAGATCATCGCAACTGCGGTCAAGCGCCAGCACGAGCCCCAGCGCATCGTCGGCGACCTGCTGACCGCCGAGATCAGCGAGAAGCAGGCGCGTTCGATCAAATACCAGATCACCATCGCCAAACTGCCGCTGGCCAAGGATATCGACGACTTCGACTTCGATGCCGCCGCGGTCAACGAGACCCTGGCACGGGACCTCGCCGGTGGCGAATTCCTCGCCCACCAGCGCAACGTCGTGCTGATCGGCGGCACGGGCACCGGCAAGACCCATCTCGCGATCGCCATTGCCCGGGCCTGCATCCGCGCCGGCGCGCGCGGCCGCTTCTTCAATGTCGTCGATCTCGTCAACCGCCTCGAGGCGGAAGCCAGAGCCGGCCGCCAGGGCCAGATGGCCGACATGCTCGCGCGCAAGGACTTCATCATTCTCGACGAGCTGGGCTATCTGCCCTTCGCCCAGACCGGCGGCCAATTGCTGTTCCACCTGATCAGCCGGCTCTACGAGCAGACCTCGGTCATCGTCACCACCAATCTCGCCTTCGGCGAATGGTCTTCGGTCTTCGGCGACGCCAAGATGACTACCGCCTTGCTCGATCGTCTCACCCATCACTGCGAGATCGTCGAGACCGGCAACGAGAGCTGGCGCTTCAAGAACCGCGCCTGACAACCCGAAAATCCCCCGCCCCGAACCCCACCCCCGCGGGTTACCCCGGTGGGTTCACAGGGACCTCCCACGCGCGGCGCTCCGTCGCTCGTGAGGGCACTGCGCGCCGCGCGCGGGTCCCTCCTGTGCACTACCGGGATAACCCGACAAAGGGGGCACTATTTATTGGACGCCGATACGGGGTCCCGATACCGAGCCGATTGACAGGTCAAGCAGCGCCGATTACCCGCGCCTGCAGCAAATCCAGGCTGCCCCTGCCGTACATCTGCGCTTTACGAGTTGGAGCTTGGTGATCTGGCCCTCGGTCTGGCCGTTCGACCAGGGCGACGTGATCGCCGCGCTGACCGCGGCCTGATCCTTGATTACGCCATTGGCGAAGGACGCTACCAAGCTCGATCGGGCCTTCTCCAGCCAAGGAGCGAGGTCTCCCAGCGAGCGTTTGCGGATCATGGCTTGGAAGGTGGCGACGATGTCCCGGGCCTGCACCAGAAGCGGCGTCCCAGCCTCGATCGCGGCGACGGTCACGGTTTCCGACTTGGTCAGACCGCCCCTGTCCATGGTGAGCAGCCGGGCAATCGTGCGCGCCGATGGGGCCCGGCTCAGCGAGCTCACATCGGCTCTTTCCGCCTGCCGCCGGCGCGCTGCCCACTCGGCGCCGTTGCGCTGTCCGGCCGCCCATTGGGCATCGAGCCAAGGCAAATGGATTTCCAGCGAGCTCTCTCGGGTGCGAAAGACATCGGAACGC
>NZ_JBAZKR010000097.1:0-13464 GCF_041650655.1 Zavarzinia sp. | reverse complement strand
GGCCGTTCGACCCGGTGCCACCACCGCCGCCGCCGCCATTACCGCCGCCGCCATTACCGCCGCCGCCGTTACCGCCGTTGCCGCCGCCGCCGTTGCCGCCGCCGCCATTGCCGCCGTCGCCGAAGTGGCCGCCGGCCGCCCGGCTGATGGTGCGCAGGCCGAAGGCCGAGCCGGCCAGTTCGAACAGATTGGTACGGGCCGCGCCTTTGCGATGCAAGTCGATCAGGGTGACCCCGTCGGACGACTGCTTGGTGCGACTGGTTTCGAGCAGCGTGGTCGCCGGGGTCAGGTAGAAGCGGACGCCGCCGATGCCGGTCGCACCGTCTTCGTCGACGAGCGCGGAGGCGAAGAGCGCCATGCCGGGGACCGACTCCAGCAGGGCTTCAGCCTGCAGATCGCCACCCCAGCGCTGCTCCTCCGAATATTCCACGCCCGCACCGAGGCGGAAGTTCGGATTGACATAGAGCGAACCGCCGACACGACCGTAGACGCCCTTCTCGGCGACATCACCCCACTGATAGCCGGCCAGGCCTTCGAGGGTGATGTTGTCCATGTAATATTCGGCGACGGCGGCCACACTGTACTGCCAGTTGCCGTCGACATAGAGACCACCGCCGGTGATGCCGGCCATCATCTGGCTCGGGTTGCGGTAGAAGAACTGGGCGCCCACCCCTGCGAAGCCCACTTCGTCCGCCGCGACACCGCCGATGCCGTCGAACTGCACGGCGAAATCCTGGCCGACCGGCAGAGCGAGCGAGGGGGCACCGCCATAGATGGCGCCGTCGCTGTCACCGCCGCCGAACATGGTGAGCCTGCCGCTGACCCCGGCCAGCGCGGAATTGCCGTAACCAAACTGGTCACCCGAGACCGGCACCGCGTCCTGTGCGGTGCTCCAGCTCGCCATGGCGAGGGTGGAAA
The DNA here is from genome assembly GCF_041650655.1 of Zavarzinia sp. GTDB lineage: Bacteria > Pseudomonadota > Alphaproteobacteria > Zavarziniales > Zavarziniaceae > Zavarzinia. The sequence continues at coordinate 12,546 of NZ_JBAZKR010000097.1, read as the reverse complement.
CCAGTGCCGTCGAAGAAAGAATGATCTTCAGTCGCTTGGTCATCGCCGGCATCCGCGGCTCACGCTGTCCGTATCGCATTTTTTCCCGCCTCGTCAGCACGGTACTGTGCCCTATCAGTGTTGCAGTGCCCCAAGCCGAGCAGATCGTCAAAATTAGCTGCATCCAATTTGGCGATGACTCTAGCCAATTCAGAAACAACCGACATCTACCCAAATCAGGTACAACTTCCTCCAGATCCGATTAACCAAGTTGGTTGATCGCCCGCTCGGATTTCATCTTCGGTGACAGCCCTACAAAATGCGACCTCGAACGCCGCCGGATTACGAAATACCTGCGGCACGGTTCCACCAAACTGGTTCAATACGGACGATAATTGGTAAACGGTATACCCGGGCTGCTGAATTCTTCGGCTCGTCGGACAGGGAACATGGCCGGTCGTACCCGGTCCGATGCGGCAGCTTGCCGCAATGGCGGTAAGAACTGCCGCCCCCTTCATCTTGTGATGCGGTATCGGGCCGCCGGGCTGCGCCCCGCGTCGTTAGTCATGCGAAAAGGCCCTGGAGTGTGAGCTTGCTCACTTTTTGTGGATGGGGACCCGGCTACAGTCACATCAGGTCGAGGCAAGACACAGACGCCCGAACCGCCACAGGCACGAAATCACGAAGGAAGAGACCCCATGAGCAACGAACTGACCATCAAGCGCGGCACCAAGATCGATCCGGCGGACGTCGCCTCGATCGACAAGAGCAAGCTCGGCATCCTGCTGGCCAAGCCGCCGCAGACCGAGACCGAAGGCCAGGCCGCCTACAGCGGCTACACCCAGTGCCCCTGGTGCGGCCATGTCGGCTGGACCGTCGGCCTCGACACCAACTACTACGTCGACGTCGTGTGCGGCGCCTGCGGCGGTTACTTCCGCGCCTGATGGGCCGCGGAACACCGTGCGTGAAGGCCCGGCCGGAAACGGTCGGGCCTTTTGCATACTCTTGCCACGGGAGGCGCACTGAGCCAGCTTGGCGCATCATGGAAGACCGACCGATCGTCGATCGCCGCCGCTTCGTCGTCGAACAGACCGAAGTGCTGGCCCCGCCCCACACGCCCGAGATCAGGCTCCACCTGGCTTCGGAGGCGATCGAACTCTGGCACAGCACGGAAGAGGAATTGGGCCGCATCGGCCTGCCGCCGCCGTTCTGGGCCTTCGCCTGGGCTGGCGGCCAAGCCCTGGCGCGTTACGTCCTCGACAACCCGGCCCTCGTCACCGGGCGCCGGGTGTTCGATTTCGCCTCGGGTTCGGGCGTGGTCGCCATCGCGGCCGCCAGGGCGGGGGCCGAATCGGTCCTGGCCAATGAGATCGACGATTTCGCCCTGACCGCGATCGAACTCAACGCCGCCTTGAACGACGTCCGCCTGGAACTGGCCACGGGCGATCGGATCGGCCGCATCGACCTCGGCTGCGACGTCGTCCTGGCGGGCGACGTCTGTTACGAACGGCCGATGGCGGACCGCGTCACCGACTGGCTGGCCGACCTCGCCACCGCCGGACGCCAAGTCCTGATCGGCGACCCCGGGCGTTCCTACCTGCCGCGCGAACGGCTGGAAAAAGTCGCCGAATACGAAGTCCCGGTCTCCCGCGCCCTCGAAGATGCGGAAATCAAGCGGACCGCGGTCTGGCGCTTCAAGCCCGCCTGACTTTCGAGGCCGCCGGTCAGAAGGGCAGGCGCGGCAGCATCCGACTCAGTACCTCGTCGCGGTCGATGAAGTGGTGCTTCAACGCCATGGCGGCGTGACCGGCGACCACGAGCAGCAGGAACCAGGCCATGGCGCCGTGGACGTCGCCCACCAGCTCGCCCAGCGACGGGTTCTTTTCGGCGAGCAGGCTGGGCAGTTCGATCAGCCCGGCCAGCATCACCGGATAGCCGAAGGCCGAGCTGATCAGCCAGCCGGACAGCGGCAGGGCCAGCATGAGCAGATAGAGCACGAGATGCCCGGCCCGCGCCGCCAGTTGCAGCCAGGTCGCCATGGCACCGGGCAGCGGCGGCGCCGGATTGAAGAAGCGCCACAGGATACGGAGAGCCACCAGCACCAGGACGGTGCTGCCGATCGCCTTGTGGGTGTTGATCAGGGCCAGCCGCTCCGGCCCGTTCGGCATGTCGTCCTGTAGGAAGCCGAAGATCCAGGCGGCCACGATCACCACGGCCATCAGCCAGTGCAGCAATTTCGCGACGGCGGAATAGTCCTGCCCCTGCCGCGTCGTCATGCGTGCCATCTCGCGTCCCCTGCTCCTGCATCCCGCCGATCATAAGAAAGCGGGGCGGCCCCGGGCGAGGGCAAAATGCGTCCCGCCCGCGACCCGAAGCCGCGGGCGGGGGTCTCGGTCCGACGGCCGGATCAGGCCGCCTGCCAGCCCATCACGGCCTTCACCTCGAGGAATTCGTCGAGGCCGAATTCACCCCATTCGCGGCCGTTGCCCGACTGTTTGAAGCCGCCGAAGGGAGCACCGAAGTCGGGCCCGGCGCCGTTCAGGTGGACATTGCCGGTGCGGAGCCTGGCCGCGACCTTGCGGGCGTGCTCGATATCGCCCGACTGGACATAGCCGGACAGGCCGTAGACCGTGTCGTTGGCCATGCGGACGGCATCGTCCTCGCTGTCATAGGGCAGGATCGACAGGACCGGGCCGAAGATCTCTTCCCGCGCGATGGTCATGTCGTTGGTGACGTCGGCGAACACGGTCGGACGCACGAAATAGCCCTTGTTCAGCCCTTCCGGCAGGCCGAGGCCGCCGGTCACCAATGTGGCCCCCTCCTCGATCCCCTTGGCGATCAGGCCCTGGATCTTCTTGAAGTGGACGTCAGAGACGACCGGCCCCATGGTCACGCCGTCCTCGAAAGGATTGCCGACTTTGATCTTCTCGGCGACCGCCTTGGCGATCGCCGCCGCCTCGCTTTGGGTTTCGCGCGGCACGAACATACGGGTCGGCGCATTGCAGGACTGGCCCGAATTGCCCATCACGCCGCGCACGCCGCCGGTCACCGCCGCCTTCAGATCGGCATCGCGAAGGATGATGTTGGCGGATTTGCCGCCCAGTTCCTGATGCACGCGCTTCACCGTGTCGGCCGCCGCCTTGGCGACCAGCACGCCGGCGCGGGTCGAGCCGGTGAAGGAGACCATGTCGACGCCCGGATGAGCCGACAGCGGCTGGCCGACGCCCGGCCCGTCGCCATTCACCAGGTTGAAGACGCCCGCGGGCACGCCCGCCTCGTGCAGCACTTCGGCGAACAGGATGGCGTCGACCGGCGCGATCTCTGACGGTTTCAACACCATGGTGCAGCCCGCGGCCAAGGCCGGCGCCACCTTGCAGACGATCTGATTGATCGGCCAGTTCCACGGCGTGATGAAGCCGCAGACGCCGACCGGCTCCTTGGAGATCGCGGTGGTGCCGCGCACTTCCTGGAATTCGAAGGTCTTGAGGACTTCGATCATCTTGGCCAGATGGGCGATGCCGGTGGCCGCCTGGGCGTTCTTCGAAAGGGTGAGCGGCGCCCCCATCTCGGTCGAGATCGCCTCGACGAAGTCGCCGTAACGCGCCTGATAGGCGGAAAGGATGCGCTGCAGGAGGTCGATCCGCTCCTCCCGCGTGGTCTGGGAATAGGTCTCGAAGGCGCGCTGGGCGGCCTTCACCGCCTTGTCGACATCCGCGGCCGAGCCGAGCGAGATGCGGGCGAAGGCTTCCTCGGTCGCCGGGTTGATGACGTCGAGGGTCTTCGGCACCACGGGATCGACCCAGGCACCGTCGATATAGAAACGCAGATACTCTTTCATGTTCACGAGCCTCCTCCGGGCCGCCCTTCGGCCTCTTCTTCAGCCGCAGACGTTAGGGCCATTCGGCGGTGAGGTCGAGGCCCCCGCGAAGTCCCGCGGCAAGCCCCAATTCGGCGCCAATTCCCGCCCCGATTCGCGGGCGGACCCTTGACGCTCAGGGCGCGCTGTTCCACCCGTTGGGCATCGAGAAACCGAGGAGAGGGCCGAATGCCCCGGGTCGCAACCTATGTGATCGTGACACTATGCGTGGCCGGCTCGCTCGCCGGCTGCAGCAGCGTGCGTGAGCGTCTGTCGAAACGGCACAATTTCCCCGACGCCTATGCCACGGCGCCCGCGAGTGCAGCACCGGCCGGTCCAGCGCCCACCACCGCCGCGCCCGATACCGCCGCACCCACCAGCCCGGAGACGGCCGTTCCGGCCCCCGTGATGACGAGCACTCCCGAAGCGCCCGCCGCCGACACGATCCCGGCGCCCGCTCCGGCCGCCGAATCCGCTCCGGCCAGCGACCCCGCGGCCGGCGCCACTGTCATCTATGATACGACCGGCGGCGCCCCGGCGAGTGAAGCAGCCCCGGCGCCCACTGCCCCCGGCGGTGACCCCGCGGCCGGCGCCACCGTGATCTACGACGCCCGCCCGCCGGCCCCTGCTGCCGCCCCCACCGGCCCTGTGGTCATAGAGCCCGCAGCCCCGGCCACGCCAGACGGCGCAGCCTCCGCCACGGCGGCGGCCCCCGACGCCAGCGCCCAGCCGGCCCGCAGCATCCAAGTGATCAGCACCGGCGCGACCGAAACCCCGGCTTCCGGCGAACCTGCCGACACCGCTGCCGCGCCCGAGAGCACCGCCCCGACGCCGACAGCGACGCCGGATCCGGCCGCCCAGCCGGCCCGCAGCATCCGCGTCATCACGCCGTGAGGCACCGCCCGCCGCCCTGCGGCGGGTGTCTCGGCCTGCCGGCGATGCCCGATCGTCAGAATGGGGAGGCGGGCCTTCGCATCCTGGTCGTATCGAGATGCCAAGCACCCGGTGCAGCGTCACGCGCGACGCGACCTGCAATGGTGTCCTTCCGGTGATGATGCCGTTGATTGACGCAAGAGCCGATGGCGAGGGCCGCAGTCGTCACGCCGGCCGACGGCGAATTCCCGAATCGCTTGTCGCGCACCCGGTCTCGGGCCCGCACTCGATACGATTCGCTGTAGCCGGTCAGTTGAAGGCGTTGGCGAAGCTCTCGAAATAGTTCTCGAGTTTGCCGCCGATCGCAGCCATCCCCACCATTGCCGCGATCGAGATGATCGACGCGATGAAGATATACTCGAGGGCCGTCGCCCCCGTTTCCGGGCCGGCGGCATCTGTCTGTCGCCACAAGGGCGCTCGCCTGTCGTCAGACATGATTCACCCCGCAACCGACACCGTTCACGGCCTTCAGGCCGGACGGCATGATTCGCCCTGGCGCCGGCCGTGAGCGCAGGTCAGGTGCCGGCAAGCCCAGTGATTACCGGGCCTACCGGCGCCGAACGCAAACGGCCGCAATCCCCACTCTCCAACCGGACAGCAAGCACTGCCGGACAGGTCGCAGAAACCCGCACCGACCAGAGCAGCGATCAGGATAGTCGGCGTGGTGGATGCGTTAGTTGAGCTTGTCCGCCACGGAGTTGAAGGTGTTCGAGACGCCGTTGCCGACGAGCTGCATCGCGGCGATCGCGGCGACCGCGATGAGGGCTGCGATCAGCGCATATTCGATAGCGGTGGCGCCGCGCTCGGAAGAACGACGGACCGAAGCAAACATCTTGCGAAGCATTTTCTCTCTCCTGTTCAGGACCGCAAAGCCTGCAGTTCCCGCTTAACTGGTAGCATATCGGCAGCGCCGATCAATCCGCTGGCGCCTAGTTGAGACTATGCGCGGCAATTATTAATGCGTCCTTTCCAGGTCACGGCCGTACCTCGAAAAGCAGGAAATTTTTCCCCAATTCGGATGTAATATCGACGACTTTGAGATAATTCGGGACATCTCCCCGCAGCAGTCGGCGCGCCAGTGTGCCCTCGTCGACCGGCCATAGTTCGGCAGTCCGGCGCCTGCACAGCAGGACCAGCGACACCTCCCGCCGTGCCAGAATCGCTCGGGCCGACGCGTCGTCCTCCGCTGCCATGACGTCGGCGGTGTCGTGCAGCGCGGCGACTCCGCGGTGATAGGGCGCCGCGACAAATCGATAGGGCGTCTCATAGGCGAGGCGCGGCGCGATGTTGACATTGTCGGCGAGCACCACCGGCGCCGGCCGCGCCGCCGTCAGGGCGGGCCGTTCCCGACGCAGGAATTCGGCCATCGGGCCGGCCGGACAGTTGTTGTCGTCACCCGCCTTGGGAACCTCGAGAAGACGTCCCAGCGCCGGCAGCAACAGGGTCGTCGCTAGAGCGAGGAGAAGCAGGCCGGCGCCCTTGAACAGGGGCCGCAGGCGCTCGAACCACAGGGAGCCGAACGACATCAGGCCAGCGACGGCGACTGCACCGACCGCCGAATATTCGACCAGGAAGCGCAGATAGGTGAGCCCGGCCCAGAGCGTGACCGCGGCAAGCACGGCCAGCAGGACCAGGGCGCGCCGCACCGGCCCGTTCCGTGCCGACCGCAGATACAGCGGCAGGAGCGGCAGGGCCAGAGAAACGCCGCCGACATCGATCAGGAATTCGGCCAACCCGCCGCGGGTCCAGAAGCGGATCGGCTGCATTTCGCCGATGGCACCGATCATGGCGGTCATCACCGGATCGCCGATCTCGAGCGAGGCCCGCTCGAAGCCCGGGAAGCAGGCCGCCAGAACGACGAGGGCGCAGGCCGCCAGCACGGCGCCCAGCAGTAGTCGGCGGAGCCAGTCTCGCCCGCCCGACCCCAACCGGACCGTGCGACGTTCCAAGACCAGGACACCACCGAACACCGCCATGGCGAGCAGCGCCGTGGTCAGGTGGAGGATGGAAATGCGATCGTAGTCGGCGATGAACCAACGCACCGGCCTGACATCGATGAGAATCGCCAAGGCCAGCGCCCCGATCAGCCCCGCGGCGGCCCGAAATGCCTGCAGGGCCAACGCCCTCCCCTCTTCCCGCCCGAACACGAAGAGCAGTCCGAAGCAAGCCAGGAGGGGCATGATCACGAGCTGAGCCTCCGGCCCGACCCAGATGCCGAAGCCGCCATAGGCGCCGGCCGCATAGGCCATCCACCGCCGGCACGGATCGATGGCGGCGCGCAGCCCGGCGCCCAGGCAGGCCACCACGGCGAGCAAAATCAGCACGTGATGGTCCGCCCGGCCGATCGCGCCGTAGGACAGCACGACCGGCTGGGCGAACAGGATCAGCCCGGCAAACCACGAAACGTCGCGTGGCCAGAGCGCCCGCGCCGCCCAGACTGCGACCAGGCAAGACAGGGCATGGAGCAGCGGACAGACCATCATGCCCGACCACCAGACCGCGTCGGCCAGATCGGCCCCCAGGGCATGGGCGGCCAGGGCCGGCCCCAGAATCAGGAGGTCGAGGGGGCGCGTCCAATGCAACGGCATGCCGTCCGGCGCCGCCAATTTATAAACCACATTGTCGTACCAGCCGCCGCCCTGAACGAGCTGCCAGACCCGGAGCAGCCGCGTATAGCTGTCGGTATCGAGCAATTGGTGGCCACCGATCGCACCGTCCGGCCCGCTCGCCAGGTGCCAGTGCCCCAGCATGGCAATAGTCAGGAACAGGAAGGGCAGCCAGCGGCTGAGCACGGAACGGTTCATCTTCTCGCTTCTGGAGCGCTGGCGCAGCGGTCGCACAGGCCACCGCCCCATGCTAGACCTGCGCCGGACGGAAGGCCCAGAACAGCATGGAAGCGGTTAACAAATGTCTCCAGCCAACGCGATCGTGATCGGCGGCGGGCCGGCCGGCCTGACGGCGGCCGAAGTCCTGCTCGATTCGGGGGCATCCGTCACCCTTTTCGACGCCATGCCGTCGCTCGGCCGGAAATTCCTGATGGCCGGCAAGAGCGGTCTCAACATTACCCATGCGGAGGACCTGGACGCCCTGCTCGAGCGCTTCGGCCCGGCGCGGGCGCGGCTCGAGCCGGCGATCCGGGCCTTCGGTCCCCCGGCGATCCGCGATTTCTGTGCCGGCCTCGGCATCGAGACCTTCACCGGCTCGTCCGGCCGGGTGTTTCCCGCCGAATTCAAGGCGGCCCCCCTGCTCCGCACTTGGCTGCACCGCCTGCGCGGCAAGGGCCTCCAGGTCCGCGTGCGGCACCGCTGGCTGGGCTTCGCGGCCGACGGCACGCTGCGCTTCGCGTCGCCCGCGGGCGAGGTTCGCGCAAACGCCGCGGCCGTCGTGCTGGCGCTCGGCGGGGCGAGCTGGCCGTCACTCGGCTCGGACGGCGCCTGGGTCCCGGAACTGGCGGCCCGGCATGTCGCCCTCATCCCCTTCCGGCCGGCCAATTGCGGATTCGCCGTCGCCTGGAGCGAGATTTTCCGCCGCCGTTTCGCCGGCCAGCCGGTGAAGCCTGTCGCCCTGTCCTTCGGCGGGCAGCGGGTCCGAGGCGAATTCGTGGTCACCGAGCGGGGCGTCGAGGGCGGCGCCGTCTATGCCCTGTCGGCGGCCCTCCGAGACGCCCTGGAGCGGGACGGCCAGGCCACCGCCGTGCTCGACCTCGCCCCCGGCAAGACCGAAGCAGAGTTGGCGGAAGCGCTGGCCAAGCCCCAGAGCCGCCATTCCCTGACCGACCATATCCGCCGCACCACAGGGCTCGACGGCGTGCGCGCCGGCCTGCTGCGCGAAGGGGCGGCCCCGGCGGACTTGGCCGGACCGGCGGCGATCGCACGGCGCATCAAGGCGCTGCCCCTGCCCTTGCTCGCCGCCAACCCGCTGGCGGAGGCGATTTCGAGCGCGGGCGGTGTCGCCCTGGACGCCTTGGACGAGAATTGGATGCTGAAGGCTCTGCCCGGCGTCTTCTGCGCCGGCGAGATGATCGACTGGGAGGCGCCGACCGGCGGCTATCTCCTCACCGCCTGCCTCGGCCTCGGCCGAGCGGCGGGGGCCGGCGCCGCCCAATGGCTGGAACGGCGCCGGACCTGATTACTTCGCCTTGCCGTGGCGGGTCTTGATCCAGCGGACGGTGCCAGTCTTCGAGCGCATCACGATGGTCTGGGTGGTGATGCCCTGCGGCGTGATCTTCACGCCTTCCAGCATGGAACCATTGGTGACGCCGGTCGCGACGAAGATGACGTCGCCGCGGGCGAGGTCGTCCAGCTCGTACTTGCGGTTGAGGTCGGTGATGCCGGCCTTCAGCGCGCGCGCCTTTTCCTCGTCGTTGCGGAACAGCAGGCGGCCCTGCATCTGGCCGCCGATCGAACGGAGCGCGGCCGCCGCCAGCACGCCTTCCGGCGCACCGCCCGAACCGAAGTAGATGTCGATCCCGGTGTCCGGCTCGGCCGTGGCGATCACGCCGGCCACGTCGCCATCGGGGATCAGGTTGATGCGGGCGCCGGCCGAACGCACCTTGGCGATCAGCTCGGCATGGCGCGGACGATCCAGGATGCAGGCGGTGACCTGGTCGACCGGCACGCCCTTGGCCTTGGCGATCGCCTTCAGATTGTCGATCGGGTCGCGGTCGATGTCGACGATGCCGGGGGCATAGCCGCCGCCGACCGCGATCTTTTCCATATAGACGTCGGGGGCATGCAGGAAGTGGCCGCGGCGGGCCAGCGCCACCACGGCGAGCGCGTTCGGCCAGGCCTTGGCGGTCAGGGTGGTGCCTTCCAGGGGGTCGAGGGCGATGTCGACCTCGGGGCCGTTGCCCGTGCCGACTTCCTCGCCGATGTAGAGCATCGGCGCCTCGTCGCGCTCGCCCTCGCCGATCACCACGGTGCCGCGGATGTTCATGTGGTTGAGGGCCGTGCGCATGGCATCGACCGCGGCCTGGTCGGCGGCCTTCTCGTTGCCGCGGCCGGCCAGCTTGGCAGCGGCGATCGCCGCTGCTTCACCCACCCGGACCAGTTCCAGCACCAGGGCGCGGTCGTCGTCCGCCGTCACTTCGGCGGGCGCGGTCTTGGTGGTCTTCTTCGTCGCCATTTCGAACTTCCTTGAAACCCATTCCGCGCGCCCTCAGGCGCGCTTGATCTCTTCAATGCGAATCATCGTCGGCGGCTCCAGCACCGACGGCAAATTTCCTATGCGCGTCAGCGCCGCCACCATGGCGGCCTCGGCCACCTCATGGGTGACGATGACGACCGGCACGGCCTCGCCCGGAGCCCGCCCACGTTGCAGCAGGGATTCGATCGAAACCCGCTCGTCACGCAGGATCGCGGCGATATCGGCGATCACGCCGGGCCGATCAACCACGGAAAGACGAAGATAGCAAGCCCCCACCCGGGCGGTGACCGGCGCCACTTTGGCCGGCACCAGGGTCTCGGTCGGCACGCCGAAGAGCGGCAGTTTGAGGCCGAGGGCGATGTCGACGATGTCGGCCATCACCGCGGAAGCGGTCGGCCCGGCACCGGCGCCGCGCCCTTCGAACACCATCTGGTCGACGAAATCGCCCTGCACCACCACGCCGTTGAAGACGCCGTCGACATGGGCGAGCGCCGAGCCCTCGGCCACCATCACCGGGTGGACGCGGATGTCGAGCCCTTCCCCGGTCATGCGGGCGATGCCGACCAGCTTGATGCGGAAGCCAAGTTCGCGGGCGAAGGCGATATCCTGCGCCGATACGCCGCGGATGCCTTCGACCGGCACGCTGTCGAAATCGACCGCGACGCCGAAGGCGAGACTCGCCAGCAGGGTGAGCTTGTGGGCGGCGTCGATACCGTCGACGTCGAAGCTCGGGTCCGCTTCGGCATAGCCGAGCGCCTGGGCCTCGGCCAGGACCGACTCGAAGCTGGCGCCGCGCGCCGCCATGTCGGTCAGGATGTAGTTCGAGGTGCCGTTCAAAATGCCGTAGACGGCCTCGATCCGGTTGCCCGAAAGGCCCTCGCGCAGCGCCTTGACGACCGGGATGCCGCCTGCCACCGCCGCCTCGAAATTGAGGGCGACGCCAGCCGCCTCCGCCATGCGGGACAAGGCCACGCCGTGATGGGCGAGCAGCGCCTTGTTCGCGGTCACCACCGGCTTGCCCTTGCTCAGGGCGGCCTCGACGGCGGCCTTGGCCACCGTCTCGCCGCCGATCAGTTCGACCATGACGTCGACCGCGGGATCCGCGGCCATGGCCACGGGGTCGGCATACCAAGTGGCACTGCCCAAGGCATTGCCGAGGCCGCGATCCTTGTTCGGATCGCGGGCGCAGACGGCAGTGATCTCGATCGGCCGGCCGATGCGCAGCGCCAGCCGGTCGCGATGGGTGGCGAGCAGGCGCACCAGCCCGCCACCCACGGTGCCGAGACCGGCGACGCCGAGACGAAGAGCCTGTTTCGTCACGCCACGACCTTCTTCTCGGAAGCCGCCGGATCGGCCGCGGCCAGGAAGCGCTTGATGTTGCGCACGGCCTGGCGGATGCGGTGCTCGTTCTCCACGAGCGCGATGCGCACGTGGCTGTCGCCGTATTCGCCGAAGCCGAGGCCCGGCGCCACCGCGACCTTGGCCTCGGTCAGCAGGCGCTTCGAGAATTCGAGGCTGCCCAGATGGGCGAAGGCGGGCGGAATGGGCGCCCAGGCGAACATGGTGGCGGGCGGCGACGGCACCTTCCAGCCGGCATCGGCAAGCCCCGGGATCAGCACGTCGCGGCGCGACTTGTAGATCTGTCGGGCTTCCTCGACGCAGTCCTGCGGGCCGTTCAGGGCCGCGGTGGCGGCGACCTGGATCGGCGTGAAGGCACCATAGTCGAGATAGGACTTCATCCGGCCGAGGGCCTGGATCAGCTTCGGGTTGCCGACCGCAAAGCCCATGCGCCAGCCCGGCATGGAATAGGTCTTGGACATCGAGGTGAATTCGACCGCGATATCCTTGGCGCCCGGGATCTGCAGGATCGAGGGCGGCGGATTGCCGTCGAAATAGATCTCCGAATAGGCGAGGTCGGAGAGGATGTAGATCCCCTTGGCCCGGCAGAATTCGACGATCGGACCGTAGAAGTCGAGATCGACCACCTCGGCCGTCGGGTTCGACGGATAGTTGAGCACGATCGCCGTCGGCATGGGCACCGAATGGCGGGTCGCCCGCTCCAGCACCGTCATGAAATCCTGCCCCGGCCCGATCGGCGGCAGCGAGCGGATCGCGGCGCCGGCGATGATGAAGCCGTAAGGGTGGATCGGATAGGACGGGTTGGGCACCAGGATGGTGTCGCCCGGCGCCGTGATCGCCTGGGCCAGATTGGCGAGGCCTTCCTTCGAACCCAGGGTCGCGATCACTTCGCGCTCGGGATCCAGCTCGACGCCGAAACGGCGCGCGTAATAGGCCGCCTGGGCGCGGCGCAGGCCCGGAATCCCGCGCGAGACGGAATAGCGATGCGTGCGCGGGTCGGCTACGGTTTCGACCAGCTTGTCGACGATATGCTTCGGGGTCGGCAAATCGGGATTGCCCATGCCGAAATCGATGATGTCCTCGCCGCGGGCGCGGGCCTTGGCCTTCAGCGAATTGACCTGCTCGAAGACATAGGGCGGCAACCGCCGGATGCGATGAAATTCGGGATCCATGATCGGACCTGACTGTCCCTTCGGGGATATTCGAGTTGATGAGACGAGCGTATTACTCGACGAAGACGACCGCTTCGGGCCCCTTGCCGCGGGCGTTGCGGG
>NZ_JBAZKR010000096.1:0-13920 GCF_041650655.1 Zavarzinia sp. | reverse complement strand
ACACGCTGACCTTCGTCACCGGGCCCGGCCTCGGCGCCAGCCCGCGGGGGAGCTGCCATTGGACGTTGACGGGCGATCGCTTCAGCTTCGACCGCTGCCGCGCGGCCAACGGCGGCAGCTTCAGGATCGACGGCGTCGTCCTCTTCGAGGCCGATACGGGGGCCGTCGTCATCCAGGGCAATGCCCCGGTTCCGATCCGCTATCGCGCGGAATGAGTCGGCAGGTTCGGCCGATATTGTGGCAAATTGATCCGTTTTGTGGTTAACGGGCTTGCCAGCAATTGTCCGCCGATCCCCTTTAAAATACTGAATTCAAAAACATTTTTGTTATGTGAGGAAGGCTCGTCTTAGCGCTGTGATAACCAATTATGGATCAGAATGACGCCATAACGGTTTTATGCGGGCACTCTCATCCCGTTAAGATCGGCCAACCACACAGCCAGGGTGTGTCGAAGCCATGTCTCGTCGTCAGCTTAATCATTCATCGGTCGCTTCCGAGCGCGGGGCCGCCGCCATCCTCTTCGCGGTCGTCCTGCCGCTGCTGATCTTGATGACGGCCTTCGTCGTCGATCTCGGCTACGGTTTCTATTCGAAGCAGCGCTTGCAGGATGCCCTGGATCTCGCCGCCATCTCGGCCGCTCGCGCGCTGGACGGCGGTAGCCGGGAGCGCAGCAATGCGCTCGCCGCGGCCAATGCCACGATGGCGCAGAACGGCTTCGCGGCCGAGATCATCACTTCGGTCCGTTTCGGCCAATATAGTCGCAGCCGCCCGATCGGCAGCCGTTTCAAGGCCGAGGCCAGCCAATCCGGCTCGCCCAATGCGGTCGAACTCACGGCCAATACGGATTCGCCCCGCTTCTTCTCGGCGATCATCGGCATCGACAGACTGGATGTCGGAGCGACCTCGACGGCGATGACCACCGGGCGCTATGCCACGGTGAAGATCGCGAGCGGCCTGGCCCAGCTCAAGGGCGGTCTGCTCAATGCGATTCTCGGTGCCCTGCTGGGCGGCAACGTCAATCTCTCGGTGCTCGACTACAACGGGTTGCTCGGCGCCAATATCGAGCTGCTCTCCTTCCTGAATCAATATGCCATCAAGGTGGGGCTCCAGGCCGGCGACTACGACGGGCTGCTCAATGCCGATGTCTCGGTGCTCGGCGTCCTCGGCGTGGTGGCCGACGTCGCCCACAACGCCTACAACGGCGACCAGACGGCGCTCGGCCTCGGCATCGGTCTGGGCGACGCCTTTCCCGGCATCAACAAGCTGCCGCTGCTCAAGCTCAAAGACGTGTCGATCAAGCTCGGCGACCTGCTCGGCGTCGGCCTGGGCGAGACCGACAGCGGCCTTTCCGTGCCGGTCAATCTGTTCGACCTGATCATGGCGTCGGTCTTCGCGGCCTCGACCGGCACCAATGCGACCGGCCAGCACGCCTTGACCGTGAACCTCGGCACCTTCCTGGGCGCCAGCCTGGATGTCTCGGTGGTCGAGCCGCCGCAGCCGCCGACCGGCTACCGCGTGATCACCGAACAGGACATCAAAAACGGCGACAACCTGCTGCGCACGGCGCAGATCCGCCTCCTGCTGCGGGTCGATTGGCAGGGGCCGTTGACCGGCATCCTCTATGTCGTCAACGGGCTGCTCGACGTTCTCCAGCTTCTCGGCCTGGATCTCGATCTGCTGCCGACCTACGGTCCCCACGCCAACAACAATCTGAGCGTCGGCCTTTCGGTGGCCCCGGCGCAGGCGCGGGTCACTCATCTCGGCTGCGATCCGGACGATACCGCCGATCGCTATGTCTCGATGTCGATCGATACCGGCCTCGCCTCGGCCCATGTCGGGCAGATCGACCGCACCGCCTTCCTGTCCAACAGTGCGGCGGCCCACGCCGATCCGTTCCACGTCCTCGGCATCGAATACAATCTGTGGGGCCTGATCAATCCACCGATCGACATTCTCTCGGTCGATCTCGGGGTCAATCTGCCGATCGGGGCGCCCACAGCCAATGTCGACGTCAAGGGGTCGGATGCGGTCGACAAGAATGTCTTCCCCGACCTCGCCGCCTTGTTCTCACAATCGGGCCATCTGCCGGACAACAAGGATTTCCCGAGTGGGGTCGAGGTCGGCACCAAGCAGATCATCACCACGCTGGGCAAGAATCTGCGCGACGCTCTCGGCCTGCAGCTCGGCGGCTACCTCGGCAATTATGTGCTCCAGCCGTTGCTGACCGCGGTCGAGTATATCGTCGGCGATTTCCTGATCGGCATGGTGCTGGGGCCGATCCTCGATGCGATCGTCGACCTCTTGCTCAACATCCTGGGCATCCAGGTCGGTACCGCCGATGTCGCCGTGGTCGACCTCGTCTGCGGCAACCCGCGCCTGGTCAGCCAATAGGCCGGGGCTGCCATCCCGCTGCAATGCCGCTAGTCTAGCCTGGCGCATTGCAGCAGGAGTCCCCGTTCATGTCCGATCCCTTCACCCATCTCCAGGCCGTGGTGTTCGACTGGGCGGGGACGATCGTCGACTTTGGCTCGCGGGCCCCCATGGGCGCTTTCGTCGAAGCCTATGCCAGGCTCGGCGTCGCGATTTCGATCGCCGAGGCCCGGAAACCCATGGGCCTGCCCAAGCGCGCCCATATCGCCGCCCTGATGGCCGATCCCGCGATTGCCGAGCGCTGGCGCGTGGCGCGCGGCCATCTCCCGGGCGAGGCCGATATCGACGAGGTCTACCGCGTCTTCGTGCCCCTGAACGAGGCGGTGGTGACCGATTATGCCGATCTCATCCCGGGGGCCGTGGCGACCGTGCGCCAGTGCCGGGCGCGGGGTCTCAAGATCGGCTCGACCACCGGCTATGTCCGCTCGATCATGGAGCGCCTGGTGCCGGTCGCCGCAGCGGCCGGCTATGTGCCGGAGAATCTGGTCTGCGCCGGCGATCTCGCCGGTGGCCGGCCGGGGCCGCTGATGATGTATCGGACCTTCGCCGATCTCGGCGTCTATCCGCCCGCCGCCGTGGTCAAGGTCGATGATACCGAGCCCGGCATCCTGGAAGGCAAGGCGGCCGGGACCTGGACTGTCGGCCTCGCCGTTTCGGGCAATATGGTCGGCCTGTCGCGCGCCGAATGGGAGGCGCTGCCGGAAGCCGAGCAACAGGTGCTGCGCGCCGCCGCGATCGAAAAGCACAAGGCCATCGGTGCCGACTATGTGATCGACTCGGTGGCCGATCTGATGCCCGTGCTCGACGCGATCGAAGCCCGTCTGGCCAAGGGCGAGAAGCCGGCCTGACCGGCCAGGAACCCCCCGCCGGGCTCAGCGGGCGATGCCGTGCAGCACCGTCTCCATCGCGGCGTCGAGCAGGTGCTCGAGCGGGGTCCAGTCGAAATCGTCGTGGGTGATCAGCAGGGAGACAAGGCCATGGCCCAGCGCCCACACGGCCTCGGCCAGGGCGGAAGGCTCCATCGGCTTCACCGCGCCCGTCTCGATCAGGCGGGCGATCTCGTTTTCCAGCATGGCGAAGGCGCGGGTACCGAAACCTTCGCTCTCCGGCGGCGGGGGGCAGCCGTTGCGAAGCCGATGGCCCTGGGCGAGGTCGCCGCGCTTCAGCCCCGCCAGCCGGGTCATGAAGACCAGGCGATAGACATCCGGGTGCTCCAGCCCGAAATCGACATAGATCCGCATCTGGCGCCGCAGGCGGGCGAAGGGCTCGTCCGAGCTGGGCGGCGGATCGCTTTCGGCGCGTTCGATCAGGCCACGGAAGAAGTCCTGGCAGATCGCGAGGAGGAGCGATTCCTTGTCGGCGAAATGGCGGTAGATCAGGGTGGGGGTCACCCCGGCCCGGTCCGCGATGCGGCGCATCGAGGCGCGCTCGATGCCTTCTTCGGTGAAGACTTCCCGGGCTGCGGCGAGAATCTGGCGACGCCTTTCCTCCGCACTCAGGCGGCGGCGGGCGGGTGGATCCTCGGGCAGGGGCTGGTCATGCATCATGGCTTGACCCTAGCGCGGATTCAGGTAACTTAACAGCGTAAACTTAATGCTGTTAACCGGAGGATCCATGCGCCCGACCAGCAAGCTCGCCAGCAAGCTAGCCGGTGCTGCGCTCGCCGTCCTGGGCGTTCTCGCCGTCGGCGCCTGCGACCAGAGTGCCGCGCAGTCGGGCGAAGCGCAGGCACCGAAGGCGCGCCCGGTCGCCGCGGCGGAGGTTCGTCTGGCCGCCGATGCCGCCGACGTGCGCGGCTCCGGCCTGGTCGCCTACAAGCGCGAAGTGGCGCTCTCTTTCAAGATCGGCGGCATGATCGAGGGCTTCACGGTCGACATCGGCGACAAGGTGACCGCCGGCCAGCAGCTCGCTCACCTCGACCAGTCGGAAATCGACGCCCAGTGGCGCGAAGCCGAAGCCAATGTCGACAAGGCGAAGCGCGACGTCGACCGTATCGCCCCGCTGGTCGGCAGCGGTTTCGCTTCCAAGGCCCGGCTGGACGATGCACGGACGGCGCTCCAGCTCGCCATCGCCAATCGCGATGCCGTCGCCTTCAACCGCAGCCTGGCCGAGATCAAGGCCCCGGCCGACGGCATCGTCCTGGCGCGCGAGGTCGAGACCGGACAGATCGTGCCCGCCGGGGCCGCCATCCTGCTGCTCGGCGACGCCGGTTCGGGCCGGGTGGTGAAGGTCGGCCTGGCCGACCGCGAGGTGGTGAAGATCGCCCTCGGTGATCCGGCGACGGTGCGTCTGCCCGGCATTGCCGATCCCGCCACGGCCCATGTCAGCCGGATCGCCCCCAAGGGCGATCCGCGCACCGGGGCCTTCCTGGTCGAGCTGGCGTTCGACGACACCTCGTTGCAGCTACCCTCCGGCTTGATCGCCGATGCCGCCATCCGCCCGCGCGGGGCGGCCGACGTAAAGACGGTGGTGATCCCCGCCGCCGCCATTCTGGAAGCCTTCGGTTCGGAAGGCAGCGTCTTCGTGATCGACCCGAAGAGCCAGACCGTGGTGCGCCGCCATGTCACCTTCGGCCCGCTCACCGGCACCGACGTGCAGATCCGCGACGGCCTGACCCCGGGCGAGCAGGTCGTCTCGGTCGGCGCCGGCTACCTGCGCGAGGGCGACAAGGTGGAGGTGACCGATCTGGTCGCTCTGCGCGCCGGCGGTTCGGCGCAGTAAGAGGGCGGGATCATGGGCTCGATCGGCGCCTTTTCCGTCCGCCAGTGGCAATTCACCCTGGTGCTCTTCGCCATGCTGGCGGCGGTCGGCGTTTCCGCCCTGCTGTCGATTCCCCGGGCGGAAGACCCCAATTTCCCGACCCCCATCGTCTCGGTGGTCGCCGTGCTGCCGGGCGCCGATCCGGTCGACATGGAAAAGCTGGTGACCGACCCGATCGAGGATGCGGTCGACGGACTGGACGACCTCGACAAGATCGAATCGAAGACGCGCGACGGCGTCGCCGCGATCACCGTGCATTTCGACTGGGACGCCGATTCCGAGCGGAAATACGACCAGGTGGTGCGAGAGATCAACGCGATCCGCGCCACCCTGCCGGAAGGCCTGGTCCGCCTGGACATCAAGCGGATCGAGACCAGCATGACCAATTTCGTGCAGGTCGCCCTGGTCTCCGACACGGCACCCGCGCGCGAGCTCGAGGAGCGCGCCCGCACCCTGAAGGACTTGATCGACCGGGTTTCCGGTGTCCGCGAAACCGAAGTCTGGGGCGAACCGCGGACCGAGGTGCGCGTCGCCCTCGACCTCGGGCGCCTGTCCAACCTCGGCGTGCCCGCCTCGGCCGTGGCCGACGCCCTCAAGGCCCAGGGCGCGAGCATTCCGATCGGCGCCGTCCATGCCGGCGCCCGCCGCTTCAACGTGAAGGGTCTCGGCGACTTCAAGACGCTGGACGACGTCGCCAATACGGTGATCACCACCCATGGCGGCACGGTGCTCAAGGTCTCGGACGTCGCGACCGTGTCCTGGGCGGCGGACGAGCCCAATCATATCGCCCGTTACAACGGTCATCCCGCCGTCTTCGTCACGGCGAACCAGAAGGACGGGCAGAACATCTTCCAGATGCGCGATGCGATCTATCGCATCCTGGATGATTTCGAGACCCAGTTGCCCTCCAACATCAAGATGGAGCGGGGTTTCGACCAGTCGGTCTCGGTCACCCACCGGCTCTCCAACCTGTTCCGCGACTTCGCCATCGCCCTCGGCCTCGTGTTGATCACTTTGCTGCCGCTCGGTTTCCGGGCTTCGATCGTGGTCATGCTGTCGATCCCGCTGTCGCTCGCGATCGGCGTCTTCCTGCTCAAATTCTCCGGCTTCTCGCTCAATCAGCTCTCGATCGCGGGCTTCGTGCTGGCGCTCGGCCTGCTGGTCGACGATTCGATCGTGGTGACCGAGAACATTGCCCGGCATCTCCGCGAAGGCATGTCGCGCATGCAGGCGGCGATTTCCGGCATGGGGCAGATCGCGGTCGCCGTGGTGGGCTGCACCGCGACCCTGATGCTGGCCTTCCTGCCGCTCCTCTTCCTGCCCGAAGGGGCGGGGAAATTCATCCGCTCGCTGCCCGTCTCGGTCCTCTATACGGTCGGCGCCTCGCTCTTCGTCTCGCTCACCATCATTCCCTTCCTCGCGAGCCGCATCCTGTCGCGCCACGAGAACCCTGAAGGCAATTGGCTGCTGCGCGGCATCATGAAGGGCATCCACACGATCTACCGCCCGCTGCTGCATCTCGCCCTGGGCCGGCCGCTGATCACCTGCCTGATCGCCACGGCGCTCTTCGCCGGCTCGATCATGCTGGTGCCGCGGATCGGCTTCTCGCTCTTCCCGCCGGCGGATTCGCGGCAATTCGTGATCGACGTCGACCTGCCGGACGGTGCCGCCCTGGCCGAGACCGATGCCGCCGTCCGCTATGTCGAGCGCGAGGTCGCGAAGACGGCGGGCGTGCGCTGGGTCATGTCCAACGTCGGCCACGGCAATCCCCGCATCTTCTACAACATCATTCCGCGCGAGGACGACCCGACCCATGGCGCCGTCTTCGTCGAGCTCGATCATTGGGACAGCCGGACCAGCCCGGCGGTGATCGACGACCTGCGCAGCCGGCTCGACCGCTATCCGGGCACCCAGATGGTGGTGCGCATCTTCCAGAACGGCCCGCCGATCGAGGCGCCGCTCGCCATGCGCATCACCGGCCCCAACCTGGAGACGCTGAAATCCCTGGCGGCCCAGCTCACCCGCACGATGGAGAGCGTGCCGGGGGTGCGCGACGTGGTGAACCCGCTCCGCCTCGACCGCACCGACCTCGACCTCGGCATCGACGAGGCCAAGGCGGCGGTGCTCGGCGTGCCGGCCGGTGCCATCGACCGTTCGCTCCGCCTCGCTCTCTCGGGCGAGCAGGTGGCGAGCTTCCGCGAGGACGACGGCGACGATTTCCCCGTCGTGGTGCGCGCCCCGCTGGAGACGCGCCACGACCTCGAGGCCCTCGGCCGGATCTATGTCCCGACCGCGGCCGGTGCCACCCCGCTCGCCAGCGTGACCGATCCCCGCTTCGAGGCCGGCCCCGCCCGGATCGACCGTTACGACCGCGAACGCTCGGTGACCGTCACCGCCTATACGGTGACCGGCTTCAATACCGAGCGCGTCACGGCCGAAGTACAGAAGGCGCTGAAGACCCTGAACCTGCCGCCGGGCTATCGCCTGGCCCTGGGCGGCGAGGCGGAGGCGCGGCAGAAGAGCTTCGCTGGTCTCTCCAACGCCATCCTGGTCGCGGTCTTCGGCATCGTCGCCGTGCTGATCCTGGAGTTCCGCTCCTTCTCGTCGAGCGCCGTGGTCGCGGGCGTCATCCCGCTCGGCGTCATCGGCGGCCTGGTGGCACTCTATCTCACGGGTTACACGCTGAGCTTCACCGCAGTGGTCGGCTTCATCGCGCTGATCGGCATCGAGATCAAGAATTCGATCCTGCTGGTCGATTTCACGACCCAGTTGCGCCTCCAGGGCATGGGCCTCAAGGAAGCGATCGAGCAGGCGGGCGAGATCCGCTTCCTGCCCGTGCTGCTCACCTCGATGACCGCGGTCGGCGGCCTGGCGCCGCTCGCCCTCGAGGGCTCGGGCCTCTATTCGCCGCTGGCGATCGTCATCATCGGCGGGCTGGTCACCTCGACCTTCCTGTCGCGCCTGGTGACGCCCGCCATGTATCTGCTGCTGGCGCCCAAGAAACTGGCCGAGGACGACGAAGTCTCGGGCGCCGTCACGGCGGCAGGGGAATGAACTCGTCGTCGCCCGGCACCTTGGGGAAGCGGCCTTCCCGCCAGGCGGTCTTGGCCCGCTCGATCCGCTCGCGGTCGCTCGAGACGAAGTTCCAATAGATGTGGCGCTCCCCGTCCAGGGGGGCGCCGCCCAGCAGCATGACCAGGGCGCCGGTCTCCGCCTTCAGGGTGATCGCCTCGCCCGGGGTGAAGACGGCGAGCGTGCCTTCGCCGATCTCGCCTTCGCCCGCGCTAACGCAGCCCGAGACGACATAGGCGCCGCGCTCGGCATGGTCCGCGGGCAGCTCCAGTTCTGCGCCGGGATCCAGCCGCGCCTCGACATAGAACAGGGGCGAGGGCAGGGCGAGATCGGCGGTGGCGCCATAGGCGGTGCCGGCGATCACGGTGAGCCGGGCGCCCGGCTCGTAGACCACCGGCAGGCGGTCGCGGCCGACATGGGTGAAGAAGGGCTCGCTCTCCTCCATCGCCTGGGGCAGGGCGACCCAGGCCTGGACGCCGTGCAGATGCACGACGGGCACGTCTTCCGGCATCCGCTCCGAATGGACGATGGCGCGGCCCGCACTCATCCAATTCAGTTCGCCCGGCCGGATCGGCTGGACGTAGCCGAGCGAATCGCGGTGCACGATCTCGCCCGAGAACAGCCAGGTCACGGTGGCGAGGCCGATATGGGGATGGGGGCGGACATCGGCGATGCCGCGCGGCCCGGCATCGACCGGCCCCATATGGTCGAGGAAGACGAAGGGACCGACATGGCGCCGGGCGGCGAAGGGCAGGATGCGGCGGACGGAAAACCCGGGCACCAGCTCGCGCTGGCGGCCCTCGATCAGCAGTTCGGTCTTGGGCATCGCGGCTCTCCTCAATCCCCGAAGAAAGTGGTGAATTCCTCGAGGGCGGCGCGTTCGGTGCGCAGGTGGTTGAGCGGGTGGTCCGCCTCACGATAGCCGAGCGCCATGCCGGCGAAGAGCATCAGATTGTCCGGAATCCCCAGGAATTCGCCGAGCGTCTTGTGCCAGATCGCCCAGGCCTCCTGTGGGCAGGTGTCGAGCCCATATTCCCTTGCCAGCAGCATGATCGACTGCATGAACATGCCGAGATCGGCCCATTGGCCCTGCTGCATCTGGCGGTCGATGGCGAAGAACAGGGCGGCGGGCGCGCCGAACAATTCGAAATTGCGGGCGAACTGCAGCAGGCGGCCGAATTTGTTGTCGCGCGGGATGTCGATAGCGGCATAGAGCTGCTCGCCCACGCGGAAGCGGCGGCTGTTGTAGGGCTCGGACAGGTCCGGCGGATAGATGTGATATTCCGTGCCTTCGCCCTTGGGCGTCACACCCAGGCGCGACTGGATCAGGGCCTTCAGCTCGGTGAGCTTGGCGCCGGTCACGACATAGACCTGCCAGGGCTGGAGGTTGCCGCCGGACGGTGCCCGCTTGGCCGTTTCCAGGATCGCCCGAATCGTTTCGACCGGCACCGGGTCGGCCAGGAAGCTGCGCACGGACAGGCGGCTTTCCAGGGCCTCGGACACTTTCATCGGGCTCTCCTCCCTTTACGTTTACGTCAACGTAACAGATGCATGCCGCCGTCCACCAGGAGGGTCGTGCCGGTCACCGCCGGGCTGTCGATCGCATAGTCCAGCGCCCGGCAGAGGTCGTCCGGCGTCGAGCCGGCGCCGAGGGGGGCGGCCTTGAAGGCGCGCTCGAAACCTTCCGCCGTCTGCTTGCCGCCGGGCAGCGTATAGCCGGGGGCGATGGCGACGACGCGGACGGCGGGCGCCAGGGCGACGGCCAGCAGCTCGGTCAGGGCGGCGAGCCCGGCCTTGGCCACGGTATAGGACAGGAAGGCCGGATCGGGCCGGCCAGAGAGCTTGAAATCCACCATGTTGACGATCAGGCCGCGCCCACCCTCGGCCGCCACATGGGCGGCGAAATCGCGCGACAGGAAGGCGGGGGCGGAAAGGTCGACCGCCAAGTGGGCGTCCCAATTGGCCCGCGTCAGGTTCTCGATCCGGTCGTGCACGAAGCGGGCGGCGCTGTTGACCAGCAGGTTCAGCCCAGGCTCCAGCGCCGTGGCCCGGCCGACCAGGGTTTCGACGGCAGCGGCATCGGCGAGGTCGGCGGCGAGCAGGTGGCAGGTGCCGCCGGCCGCGCGGATCTCGGCCGCGACTTGTCCGGCCTCGTCGGCACTGGCGTTATGATGGAGGAGGACGGCGAAGCCGCGGGCGGCCAGATGGCGGGCGAAGGCGGCGCCGATCCGCTTGCCGGCGCCGGTGACCAGGGCGGCCGGCCTGCCGCTCAGGGCAGCACCTTGCCGTCGATGATCGACCACACCCGGTCGGGCTCGGATTTGTCGCCCTGGAGCGTGGTTTCGTATTTGCTGCCGTCTTCGAAGGCGACGGCGAAACGCTTCGGCCCGGTCTCGGTCACTTCGGTCGGGGCGGGTTTGCCGTGGGCGCGCAGGATGGTGCGGTCGACCGGCTTGCCCTCCGAATCGAGGAAGCTGACCGTGACGTCATAGGTGCGCGCTTCGGGATCGCCGCAGTCGATCGTCTTCAGGCGCGCGGTCATGGTCTGGTCGGCGCTGTCGTGCACGACCTGCCAGGTCTCCTCGCAGGCCGAATAGAAATAGATCGCGGCGCCTCCGCCGAGCACGAGGAGGCCGATCGACGGCACGCCGAGGACGAGGAAGGCGATCCGGTTCCAGGGCGCCGGCAACATGCTCCGGCCCAGGAAAGCGCCCAGCAAAAGAAGGCCGACACCGACCAGAAAGGCCATCAGCATGACGAGATCCCGGGCTGGAAGCGGTGGCTCAGTGGCCGGCCTTATAGGCCGTCGCCCGTTCGCTGTTGCGCCGGACCGTTTCGATGCAGTCCGCGAAGACGGCCTTCACCTCGGCCTCGGGCAGATGGGGCAGGGCCTCGGTCAGGGTGGCGAGCAGCCACGCCTGTCCGCGCAGGAAGAAGGCCACGCGGTCGGCCTTCTCGGGCAGGTCCATGGCGCGTTCGAAGAAGCCGTTGGTCGCTTCCGACGGCTCCTGGCCGCGGGCGCGCAACAGGCGCGACAGGCCCTGGACGGCCTTGCAGGCATCGGCCTGAATGTCGAGATACATGCCCCGCTTGTCCTGGCACGAGGCGCGGCAGGCGAAGACGGCGGCCACCTTGGCGCCGGCCCGGATCGTCTCGATCAGCAAATTCAGGAGGGCGTTCAGTTCCGTATCGGTCAGCGGCCCGTCGAAGCGCTGGGCCTTCAGTTCGCCATGGGCGCCGAGCGGATGTACGGCATCGGTTTCCTGCGCCACGGCGTGGGTACGTTCTACGGCTGTCACTTGTCGCTAAGTCCTGTTTTCACGAGGCGGATCGTCCGGCCAGGGGGCCCAGGCAACGGGCACGCGCAAGGCCGCATCCGTCAATGTCTATTGCACTTAAGCACGATCGGCCCGCCGACCGAAGCGCCATAGTCATGCCCTGATCGAAGATCGCATATGCGTGCAGGGGCCGAAACCCGGCATGGCCGATGCGTCATCGGGCCGCCTGCGTCACGGCGAAGTCGACGGTAACCCGGCCCGCCT
Source organism: Zavarzinia sp. (assembly GCF_041650655.1). Taxonomy (GTDB): domain Bacteria; phylum Pseudomonadota; class Alphaproteobacteria; order Zavarziniales; family Zavarziniaceae; genus Zavarzinia. The sequence goes on along the minus strand of NZ_JBAZKR010000096.1, from coordinate 2,116 downwards.
TCTCGAACAGCAGGGTGACCGGCACCTTGGCCCCGTCGGCGAGCGGGTGGACCAGGTCGACGAGGGCGATGCGATAGCCGCCCGGGGCCAGGATCACCGTCTCTTGCGAAGCGACCTCGATTTCGTCGACCGGCTTGGCGCCGCCGCCGGCCGCCTCGTGGCGCAATTCGCAGCGCGCGGCCGCCGGTGTTTCGGCGCCGATCAGGCGGTCGTCGCCCTTGGCGCCGAACAGGGTCAGATAGGCCGCGGCCTCGCCGGTCGCCGGGGCCGCGATCCAGGCGCGGTCGACGACGAGGTCGCCCGCCTGGATCTCGCGGGCCGTCGCCGGGGCGGGCGCCAGCATGAGGGCGAGCGGGAAGAGAACGTGTTTTCCGATCATGCCTTCACTGCCTGCTGTCGGCGTCCGGTGCGGACTTGACCTGCCGGCCCTCAAGGGTTCACCTGACGGCCATGCGCGCCAAGACCCCCATTCTAATCATCGCCGCCCTGATCGCCATCGCCGTACTGGCCTGGGTCGAAATCACTTACCTCGACCGGCAGGGGCCCGACCAGGGCACCCCCGTCGCGAGCAACGGCCTGCCGCCCGATCACGAACTGGCGGGTGCCGTCGGCGGGCCATTCAGCCTGACCGACGAGGACGGCAAGCCGGTGACCGAGAAGAGCTGGCCCGGCAAGTTCCTGCTCGTCTTCTTCGGCTATACCTATTGCCCCGACGTCTGCCCGACCACGCTGGCCGAGCTCGACACGGTGCTGAAGGACCTGGGGCCGGCGGCGGACAAGATCCAGCCCCTGTTCATCACCGTCGATCCCGAACGCGACGGGGCGGCCGAGCTGAAGGCCTATACCTCGTCCTTCGATCCCCGCATCACCGGCCTGACCGGCGACCGCCCGGCGATCGACGCCGCCCTGAAGGCCTATCGCGTGGTCGCCGTCCGGCGCGGCGAAGGGGCGGACTATTCGATGGATCATTCGACCCTGCTCTATCTCATGGGACCCGACGGCAGGCTGAAGGACATCTACAGCCACGACATGGACCCCAAGGCCCTGGCCGACGCGCTGCGCCAGAAGGTCGGCGGCTGACGCGGACGCCGTTGCCGGGCGGCGGTCCGCTTGAGGAAATCGGGCCGGGAAAGTGACGTCGCTCGGGCGGTTCTCCTCCGTCCTCCCCACCCGAACTCGTCATGGCCGGGCTTGTCCCGGCCATCTACGTCGGCAAGCCTCCTCCGACGTCGACAGCTATGCCTCGTCTCGACGTGGATGCCCGGGACGAGCCCGGGCATGACAATGGGGAGTGGTGCACAGACGTCGCAAACGCCCCGATTTCGTTGATCGGGCAGCCGCAGACCGCGCCTGGAGACAACGTCGGCAAGCCTGCCGGTCAGCCTCAGCCGTTCGCCGCCAGCACCCGGCCGGCGAGGTGGAGGGAGCCGGCGATCAGCACGCGCGCCCGCGGCCCGGCCCGTTCGGCGGCGCGCGCCACCGCCGCTTCGAGGCCGGGTGCCGTCTCGGCGGCGAGGCCGGCGGCGGTGGCGGCAGCAGCGATCTCTTCCGCCGGGCGGGCCTGTTCCTCGCCCGGGATGGTGACGGCGACGACCGGCAGGGCGAGCGGGGCGAAGGCGGCGAAATAGCCGGCCGCATCCTTGGTCGAGAGCAGGCCGACCACCAGCGCAGCCGGCCGTCCGTCGGTACCGAGCGCCGTGAGCGCCGCCACCTGGGCGCGCGCACCATGGGGATTATGGCCGCCGTCGAGCCAGAGTTCGGCCCCGGCCGGCAGGGCCTCGACCAGGGGGCCGCGGGCGAGACGCTGCATCCGGGCGGGCCAGCGAGCGTCGCGCAGCCCCCGCTCGATCGCATCTTCCGGCAGATCGAGCAGCAAGGCGGCGGCGACGGCCATGGCGGCATTGACGATCTGATGCGGGCCTTCCAGCGCCGGCCGGGGCAGGACCCAGTTCTCGCGCCCGCCACCCCGGAAGACGAAGCCCTCGGCCGTCGGCCGGGCGGCGTAATCGGCCCCTTCGGCGATCAGGGGCGCGTCCAGCACGTCGGCCCGCTCGCAGAAGACGGCCAGCGCCTCGTCGGCTTGGGGGCCGAGCACGCAGGGCACGTCGGGCTTCAT
>NZ_JBAZKR010000095.1:0-14113 GCF_041650655.1 Zavarzinia sp. | reverse complement strand
TGCTCTTGTGACAACGGTTTGGCGAGCTGGCGGTGGATCGTGGGGGCTGGCAGATCTTGACCGAACGGTCAGGAACCGCGCGGGGGGCGGCCCTTTCGCTGCCCGATCTGGCCGCGGCGGGTAGCCGACCGCAAGTGTGCGGGATGCTGGCAGTTTACATGCCGCGACGGTTGGCCGGACGGGTCGGGGGAAAAACTGATCCGCATAGCTGGCGGCAGGGTGGATCGGGATCTGGCCTCGGATCGTGCCCTGCAAGCGTCACAGGCACGGTTGCCGGGACGGTAGGCATCTACCCTGGCAGGGTGGCGTGTAGGGCGTGGCAGGAGCGTGGGGGCGGGTGCATGTGGGTACGTACGTTCATCGTCTCTACCGTGATCCCCTCCCCGGCAGTTTTCGTCGGCCGCTTTGGGGCGGGTGGCGATCTGGATCTGCTTGCCGGATTGTCTGTCATGCTCCGCCTGTCATGCTCTAGAGCATGACAGCTAGCGGGTTGCGCTTCCGGGGCGGAGCATGACAGCATGATCGGGGCTTGCCGTTGCGAGCATGACAGGTGTTGCCATGGGCGTCGGGTTGCTGTTGGGGGCAGGTAAGGCTTTCAGCGATCGGTTCTGGGGGCGGGTGGATCGATCCGGCGAGTGTTGGGTGTGGCGCGGGGTGGTCAACCGCAAGGGCCGTGGGGTGATGTCGATCGCCGGGCCGACGGTGGACGGGGTGCGTGCACGTACGTCCATGCCTGCACACCGTGTTGCGTGGATCCTGTCTCGTGGCCGTGATCCTGGTGCTGCTGACGTCGTGCAGTCTTGCGGCAATGCACTGTGCTGCCGGCCCAAGCACCTTGCGTTGCGGCAGTAGCTGCCTGGGTTTCCTTGGGCCGCTTTGGGGCGGATGCGGTCAGGCCAGCCCGATCAGCCGCAGGACGATCCAGGCCGGCACCAGCCACGCGATCAGCACCGCAGCCAGCCACGGCAGGGCGAGAACAGCGGTCAGCACGGCGGCCACGGTGTACATCACCGTCTTGGCCGCGACGTACGTCCACTGCGGGCGTCAGCCGTCCGACCCGCGCCCCGTTCCGCCAGCATCCGGTAGACCCGATCGAACACGTCGCGATCGCCTTCAGCCTTCATCAGCTTCGCCATCGTCATCGTCTTCACCCTCGGCAGCCCGCCGCGCGTACGCCGCACGTTCCGCTTCCCGGTAGCCCGCGCGCACGTCTGCAGCCGTGGGCGTCTTCACCCACAGCCCTTCGGCCACGTCGGCAGCCTGCACCAGATCCACCGCGATCTCGCGCGCCGCTTCCGGCGTCAGCCCCACCGCGATCACCTCGCCGCCGTGATCCCACACCGCCAGCTTCACCGTCTTGCCCCGCGACGGGTACACGTCGATCTCCGCTTCGCCAGCCGGCGGCAGCGACACGGGCAGCGGTGGCGGGCTGCTGGTGCGGACAGAGGTCATTGCTTGTTCCACTTCCCGATCCGCAGCCAGATCACCAGCGAATCGTGCGGCAGCCCCGTCACCAGCTCGCACAGCAGCAATGCGATCTTGTCGTCGCACGTCGCCGCCCAGGCCGCAGGGCCGCCCGTCGTCGCGCCCAGGCGCGCCAGCTTGCCCGTGGGCGTCGACAACTCCCGCCGCAGCGTCAACTGCACTTCCAGCGCCCGCCGCAGGCACGCGAGGCACCTGCGCCCGCCGTGAACGCACTCGCCGATCGGCGTTGCCCGGCGCAGGTACATCGATCAGCCCTCCTTGCCGCCGTTCTTGTACGGCTTGCGGGGGAACAGGATCAGCCGGTGCGTCTCCATCATCCGCCAGTCGATCACCACGCCGTCATCCACCTGGATCAGCACCGTCTTGCCGTTGCTGAACCCGGCGCCGACGTTGATCGTCGGGGCCTTGTTGTCGCGCGGATCGGTGCCGGCAGGCGCCTTGCGCTGGATCACGAGGTTGTAGTCAGGTGCCGCCACGATCACCTCCCGCGAGCAATAGCTTCAGATCGCTCAGCCAGATCCTACGCGGGCGGATCCGCTGGTGTACGCGGCGGGTCGATCAGCATTGCGCGCCGCCGATCCAACACCCCCTGCCACCATTTCGCCGTCATGCCGCCCTTCCCTTGCCCGCCTTCCGGGCCCGTGCGCGATCCTTCGCAGCCTCGACCTGGCCGCGGCAGTCGTCGCACAGCCGCCCTTCGCCGCCGAAGCAGTAGCAGGCCACCCGCTTGCACCGCGGGCAGGTGAACACCTGCCCACGCGCCCACGGGCAATCCTTGGCGTCCAGGTGGCCGTGACGCACCTTCACCATCCGGCCGCGGTAGCGCTGGCGGGTCACGGCGCCGCGGGTGTCGTCCGCTGCACCGTCCGCCGCCAGCCGCCCGATCGCTGCGTCAGCCGCGCCTTGCGCGCCCGATCGTCCACCACGTTGTTCAGCCACGATCCCGTGTTCTTGCCCTTCGGCTGGTGCCCCTTCACCCAGGCCAGCCGCAGCGAGATCCCCGCTGCCCTCGCGATCGTTCCGCACCGATCCAGCCACTCGCGGACCAACGGATCGCTGCACCGGCCGTCGAAGGCATCCACCACCGCCTGGCAGTCCGTCTTCACCGTCATGCCCGCCGCCTGGGCGAACATCGGCGCAGCCGTGTGCACCGCCGCAAACACCGCCGCAGCTTCGGCGTGCAGGCTCGATCTCGCCTTGGCCGGCGTCGGCCCCCACCTGCACAACTGCGTGTCGTCGGTCCTGATCCACAGCGCCCACCCTCCCCGCCGATCGCCTTCGTGCCAACTCGCGTCCGTGTAGGCCGTGATCCACGTCCGGTCCGCCCTACCGCCCTGCATCGCCGTCCACCGGGCAGATCTCCTGATCGCAAATCACCAGCGGCTGCGGGATCATCGTCTTGGTCGCGGCGTTGTACTGCCAGATCAGCGCCGTATGCGACCGGACGCACGTGCACGGATCCAGCGACGCGGCCACGATCAGCCAGGCCGCCAGCAAGAACAGCGATCCGAGGCAGCACCACACCGCGACGTCGGCAAGCGATCGCCCCCAGCACCAGTTGACCACCCGATCCCGCAGCTTCATCAGCCCACCTCGACGTGCGAAAGCGCGATGCAGCCCCGGCAGCCTTCGATCCAGACCACGCCAGTGTGACCACCCATCAGCTCGGCCGCATACGTCGTCGGCCCTTCGCCGCTTGGCTGGCCTTCCCGTGCCCCGCGCCAGTAGCGCACCAGCGTACCCACGGGGTGCTTCAGGTTGAAGTTCTCGACCTCGAGCTGCTGCACGCGTTGATCGAGCTGCCGTTCACGTTGCGTCGGCATGCGTCGTCTCCTTCGTCGTCACCTTGATCGGCACGATCGGGCCGTCGGGCAGGGTCCGCAACGTCTCCCAGGCCTTCCGGCGGACCTCGGCGCCGTGCATGCCGACGATCACCACCCGCCTTCGGATCTCGCGGCGGGATGGGAAGCGGAAGCCAAACGTGATCCGCCACGTCTTCCACCGCACCTTGCGGATCGACACGATCCGCACGTGCACCACGATCTTCGGCAACGTCGCCATGCGCCTACTCCCAAGGATCCACCGGCTTGCGCCGTGCCACTTCGGCGTGCAACTTCCGCAGCCGATCCACGTCTTCCGCTGGCCACTGGTGCCGCTTCGCGACCTCGGCCAGCGCAGCTTCGTCCCAGCCGACGATCACGCCGTAGATCCACGCGTCGCGCTTGCCGAGGCTCCAATCCCGTGCGTCGGTGCACATGCACCGGTGCACGCTCGCCAAGGATTCCGTCAGCCGCCGATCCGCTTCGGCCGCCTTCGCGTCCTTGGCGGCGATCTCGGCGGCGTGCTCGTCAGCCTTGCGGTCCAACGTCCGCAGCCGGTGCGCCGCCAGATCGGTCAGCCGTGCGACCTCGGCCGTGAGGCCCGAAACGGTGTTCGTGCGGTCACGGATCATGGCGTCTACGCCGTCCAGCGCCCCGCCGTTGATGGATCCCAGGATCTCCCTGGCGAGATCCTGGCGACCGTGGGCGTACGGGGTGGAATGCGCGGGATCGGGGCGTGGCTTGGCGTTCTCGATCGACTTCTCCCGGAGGTGGCCGATCAAGTCGTTCAGCCGCTTGTTCTCGGCACGCGCGGCTTCCAGTTCGGGACGCATGGTGTCGCACGCCGACTGCAAGCCGTCGGCGTAGGCGCGGGCGTCCAGGATCGCGGTCTGCTGCTGCGCGATCTTGGTGCGGGCCTCGGCCAAGTCGTTTCGGTCCCGCGTCAAGCGCGCGTCCACCATCGCCGGGATCTCGCCCCAGTCGACCGGCGGGGCCCCAAGGTAGTAGCCGATGCCTTGCAGCGCCGACTCCAGCTTGCCGGCTTGCCGCTTCCAGGTCTCGACGTCGGCCAGCGCGTCGTCGCGCTCTTGCTTGCGCTGCGACATACCGATCATGTAGCCGTCCGAGGTCGCCTGCACGTCAGCAAGCTCGGCTTCCAGCCGAGCGACTTCCGCACGCAGCGCGCGTGGCCCCATCGTCGCAGTCATGCTCCCGCTCCCTCGGCCTTCTCGGCCTTCCGGGCAGCCAGCGCGGCTTCGCTTGCCGCCGCCGACGCCGCCAGCCGCTTCGCGATCTCTTGCAGCGCGATCGAGTCCAGCGACTCGATCGTCAGCGTCAAGTGCACCTTCACGCTGTCCGGATCCGCCCGCTTGCACGCAACCTGCCGCAGCACCGCGTCGCTTGGCAGATCCAGGATCAGGATCCGCGAGTCCGGGCTTGCCGCCTGCAACGCCCCCAGCAACTGCCCCAGTTCGTCCGCGCCAGCCATCAGCCCTCCAAAAGCGGCGACTGCCCGCCGCCCTTCGCCGCCTTCGCCGGCTTGGGCAAGCCCCACGCCGCAATGCACGCCAACTGCCGGCCGAGGTCGCCCATGGCGTCCCGGGACGGCCCGGCGAACGTCACCCGCAGCTGATCCAGCCCGTGCTTCTTGACGTCGGCCGGCGTGCTGCCTTCAAGCGTCAGCACCCGCGTTCCAACCGGCACGCGCAGCAGGTGCAGCCCCACGTCGGCCTGCGGGTGCGCGTTGCACTCCGCCAGTAGCCGATCGATCTCGGCCAGGATCTGCTGTCGCTTGCCGTCAGCCACGATCGCCTCCCTACTCGAAATCCGGGTGTGACGCGGCGAACCGCAGCCCGGCGAACTTCACGCCGCCTGGGCAGAACGCCAGCGCGGCCAGGCCTCGCGCCAGCCCGTTGAAGGCCATCGCCGCCGATCCCTTCCGCCCGCCGAACTGCAGATCGTCGCCCTTGGCGGCCACGATGTCCGCCGACTCGTGTGCGATCCGCTCCACTTCCTGCCACGGCATGCGCTGCATCCCGAGAATGTGCAGCGGCACCGCGGCTTCCAGCGCGATCGTCAGCACCGTCGACGGCGCGGACCGATCCGGCGATCGGCAGCCGGCGCACACGCCCGCAGCGTCTTGCGGATGCCTGTCGCTGTCGCAGATCGTGCAGGCGGTCATCGGGTGGCCCTCGACTGCCTGTTGACCCAGGCCATCGTCTCGGCCATCTCGGCCTCGACGTCCGCCACGAACGCCTTGAAGTCCGCTGCCACCTGCTTCGGCCCGTTGTTCGGCCGGAACTCGCGATCCATCGGCGCGATCTCGCCTTCGATCCAGCGGACCTCGATCGTGCGCCGCCATGCAGCCGCCTGGACGCCAAGCAGCATCCCGGTCGAGATCCCGCGGTCGACGTAGACCGCCGTGATCGCTGCCGCCTCGCCCCACAGCAGCCCGGCCTCGATCCCCCGCTTGCGCTGATCCGCGTCGGCGTCGTCCAGCACCTGCGGAAACAGCAGATGCGACGCGTAGGGCGCTTCGCCGCGCCCCAGGCTGTCCAGCATCGCCTTGCGGGCGTAGGCCACGTTCGCCTCGACACCTTCCGGCGTCGGCGCGGCGTATGGGGATTCGACGATCACGCGCAGCATGGAAGCACCTCCGCCAGATCCTACGCGGCAGCCACCGCGCAAGCACCGGATCAGCCGTTGCCTTCCAGCTTGTTCATCAGGTCCAGCCACTTCTGCCCGCGTTCGTCGTGCCAGCGCGCCATGGCTTCGTCGCCTCGCTCGCGAGCCTCCGATCCGCGGTACAGGTGCCGCTGGGCGCGCCAGCGGGCGTCTTCGATCTTGCGGCGAATGGCGTCCGAAGGGACAGCCTTCCCCCCGATCCCGACCAGCCGCACCAGCGGGGCCGCGCCACCGCCGATCAGCGTCGACTCGCCAACCTTCAGCCCGCGGGCCGCGTCGCACACGTCGTCGTCGTCCACGTTCGCTGCCAGGAACTCCGCCAGCGTGCACGTGTCGACCGTCTCGCCGGTAGCGTCGTCGATGATCTGGATCTGGAGCTGCATGGCGGATCCTCCGGGGCAGGGGCGGCTTCAGCCGCCGTTGCCCACAGATCTACGCCAGCCCACGCGTGCTGTCAATACTTATTGCGCCGCGCCAGATCAGCCCGCAGGGATCACTTCGATCCGGATCACGTCCAGGATCGCGGTCGCGTCGGTTTCGTCGTTGTCGCAGATCAGCTCGGACGGGATCTCGTACACCGATCCACCGATCTTGAGCGGGTGCACGCGCAGGCCGGTCAGGCGGCCCGTGCGGATCGTGCCCGACACGGTTTCGTAGCGGACGCGGCGTCCGATCAAGGCCTTGATCGTGCTCAGCGCGTTGGGGATCCGAGGGGCAGCAGTTACAGGAGCGGTCATGACTTCCTTGCAGGCCGAGAGGGGCCTGGATCGATCGCCACCACCCGATCCGGCACCGGGCCGAAGGCGGCAGCATGTTGATCGGCGGTCATCGGCCAGCTGTACGCGTGCCCCCGATGCTGCCGATTGCGCAAGAAGATCCGCGCACGCGTGATCTTCGCCGGATCGGTGCCGCTGTCCAGTACGAACGTCGGAAACGATCGCGCCGTCGGCACGCCCAGGTGCATCGCCCCGCGAGTGAACATCAGCGACAGATACCCTTCCGGATCCCGCCCGCCGAAGTCCGGCGGGATGAACGGAGCGAGGATCGTCGGCCCCCGCAAGGCCTCCAGCAGGGCATGGCGCCGCGGATCCCGGAACGGATCGATCCGCACCCCCAGCGCGATCGTCGCGTCGCCCGCGGCTGCCCGCAGCGCACCCAAGGCGGCCAGCAACGGCCTTGTGTCGGCCTGGGCTTCGGCGATCGTCCGATCTGCGACCCCCAGCACGATCACCGGCGCCCGGGCCACGAACGCCCGCACGTCCGCCGCCACCCGCTGCACCAGATCCGATCGCGTCGGCACCCAGGCGAACCCGACTGGCGGTGGATCCGGCAAGCAGTGTGCCCAACGCACGTCGCAGACCAGGCCTGTCGCAGGCGGCACCGGCGCCGGCTGCATCGATCGTGGCATCTGCACGCGCAGCCCGGCGAACGGCGCGATCTCCGCGTCGTCGCCGTAGCCCAGCCCTGCCTGCGACGCCCGGCGGCGTTCCACTTCGTCTTCCGCGGCGATCTCGGCCACCTTGCGCTGCTCAAGCAACACCCGGAACGTCGTGCGATCGACAACGCCCGTTTCCTCGATGATCCGATCGCGCTGGAATGCCCGCACCGCCTCGACCAAGCGATCGTCGAAGGCTGGAGCGCCGAAGTCCGCCGGGCCCCACCCGTACAAGGCGGAGCTCCGGCGGTTGAGATCGGCGAGGTCTTCCACGCTACTCCGCGTCGGCGAGCGGCAGATCCATCTGCGGATCCCGCAGCGCCAACACGCACTTGTACTGGCCGGCGAGGAACAGCGCCAGCCGGCGCCGGCACAGCACCGCCGCACCGTCGTGCGAAGCGTTCAGCAGATCGTCGAAGTCGGCCGCGACCTTCGTCGCCACGACCATCTGCAGCGTGAACGTGTAGCCGCGCACGCCGGCCTTGCACGATCCGCCTTCGCGCACCAGCTCCACCCGGCCGAGGTCCTCGACGTTCACGTACGGGTTGGCGTAGGGATCGAGGATCTCTTCCCAGCGCGGCCACGGCTCGCCTTCCGCCGGATCCTGCAGCGTCAGCAGCTGCAGATCGTAGACCCCCTCGGCCGCACGGCTGATCCGCCCTTCCTGCGACAGGTAGAGGTCACCCGCCCGCTCCGGCAGATCCTCCGACGCGAACTTGACCGTGATCTCGCCGAAGCCGGCCAGGCCGCCGCCCTTCTGCTCACACCGCCCCAGGAAGTAGATCGTCGGATCCAACTGCTGTCCCTGCATCGCCGTCTCCCCTTGCACTGCAGGCGATGCACCTGACACACCCGTGCCGGATCCGATCGCCCGTTCTACTTGCACCCCGCGATCGGGGCGTGGATGCACCCGGCCGCCTTGTCGCAACTGTCCGTCGTGCACGCGTTCTTGTCGTCGCAGTCCAACTGCGCGCTGACGTTGCACTTGCCGTTCACGCACACGTCGTTCGGGGTGCACGCGCTGCCGTCCGCGTCGCAAGCCTTCCCGTTCACCCCCGGCGAGAACTTGCACCCGGACGCCTTGCACGTGTCGACCGTGCACGGGTTGTTGTCGGTGCAGCCCACAACGACGCACGCGCCTTGCGCGCACCACTTGGTTGTGCACGGGTTGCCGTCGTTGCAGTCCTTCATCGCCCCGGAGCACGCGCCGGCCGCACCGCAAGCGTCATCGGAAGTGCAGGCGTCGCCGTCGTCGCACGCAGTCCCCACGGCCACCGGCGCATTCGTGCACCCCTTCACCGCGTCGCAGGTGTCCGCGGTGCAGGCGTTGCCATCGTCGCAGGCCGCGCCTGCGTCGGCGTGCACGCAGCCCGACTTGGGATCGCAGCTGTCGACCGTGCACACGTTGCCGTCGTCGCACGCAGGCGGGGGCCCGCCCGCGCAGCTGCCGTCCTTGCAAGCATCGCCAACCGTGCACGCGTCGCCGTCGTCGCACGCGCCGGCGGCGGTGGGATCGAACGTGCAGCCGGCCGCGCCGGCGCACGTGTCGACCGTGCAGGCGTTGCCGTCGTCGCAGGTGGCTTCGTCCGTCCCCCCGTCGCAGTCGTTGTCCAGCCCGTCGCAGGCTTCCGGAACCGGCACGCAGGCAGGCGGGCCGTCCAGCGGTGCCACCTCGGCAGGTGCCACCTCGGCAGGTGCCACCTCGGCAGGTGGCAACTCGCCCGCTTCCGCGGTCTCCGGCGGCAGATCGGCGGACTGGGCGTCGCCCACGGTGGCAACGTCATCGGCAGCCACGTCCGCTTCCGCCATGTCCGCCTGCAGATCCACCTGCACGTCTCCCGATCCCACCACCCACTCGTCACCCGGCAGGTCGCTCGCACAGCCCGCCAACACGATCCCCACGATCAACAGCAGTTCGCGCATAGGGCACCTCCTGCGAGGATCCTACGCGCACAATAGCCAAGGTGCATCCGCCAGCTAGGCCGGGTGCCGCCGGGGCGTCACGCCGACGGCGACCGCCCGCGTCTCCTGCACGTCCACCGCCACGTCAACGTTCCACTCGACGCGCACGATCACCACCTGGCCGCGGAACGGGCCGATCTGACCGAACGGCCCGTCGTGGCCGCACGCCTCGTGGATCGACCGCAGCCGGTCCTTCGTTTCCTGCAGCGCCGCTTCCGGCGTGTTGCCCGATCCCATCCAGCGGACCTGGCCTCGCGGGCCGTCCGCCAGCGCCACGTAGCGATCGCCCGACGCCAGCCGATCGAGCAACGGGGTCTCGCGGGTCTCGCGCAGATCGGCACTGCCCGTGATCCCGTTCACGACCCCCGCCGTCTTGTCCTTGCAGCACTCGCCCATCGGTCCAGCCATCGCCCCCATCCTTGCCGGCATCGCCGGCGGTTGTACGCCCCACACCATCACAGCCTCGCGACCTCAGCCCTCGCGCCCCACGCTCCGATCCGCCGCGAACCCTTCCGGGTAGCGGGCTGCCAGCTTGGCGACGTTGGCCTCGAGGCAGGCCGACGGCGCGATGTCGTGCTGCCCCAGCACCGTCATCCAGTCATGCAGCAGATCCGTCAGCCGGTTGCAAAGGACGCCGCGATCCAGCGGATGGCCTTGGGCGACATGCTTCTTGACCACCTCGCAGATCTCCCCAGCGGAGATCATCAACGACCGAGCGAAGTGCAGACGCATGGCGTCAAACTGGCCCACGTTTCGCGCCCGATCTGCCGCCCCATCGTCCAGCCCGGATTCAGACTCGGCCGGGCCCGGCCAGGGCATGGAGATCTCGCGGAGCGCAAGCGCCATGTACCAGGCCAGATCGCCAGCTTCCTTCCGCACCTGAGCCAGATCGCGATCGTCAACCGCTTCGTGCAGCTCGGCCGCCTCGCCGGCCAAGCCAAGCGCGGCCACCACGATCGACGGAACGATCGGGCTGGGGTTCATCGTCCGCATCGCAAGGGTCTGGTATTCCTGCAAGTTCATCGTCGCTCCTGTTGATCGCCGCTACAGCCTCGCGACCGTGTACGATCCGCCCGCCACCCGCACCACGACGTCCGCGCACGCGATCACGTCCGGATCGTGCGCAACGAACAGCACCTGGTGAAAGTCCCCGATCTCCGCCGCCCGCCGAAGCATCTGCACGTACCGCCGCGCGTTCTCCGGCGTCAACGCCCCGCTGGACTCATCCCGGAACAACGTGCGGATCGGGGCTTCGAGCCGGCGGGCCGCGAACATCGCGAGCGCCGTCCGCACCGCTTCGTCCACGATCACCTGTTCTCCGCCCGACAGCGATCCGATCGGCCCGCTGCGGCCCGCCTCGGCGTCCATGACGATGATCTCCAGATCCTCGTCCATGCCATCCTTGGATCGCATCGCCCGCTGCGTCTGGATCTCGACCGTGAACCGCGGGCCGTAGCAGGCCAGCAACAGATCGTTCGCCATGCCGGCTACTTGCGGACCCGCCGCGTCGATCTCGAACGCCTGGATCCCGTCGGGGCCCAGCGCCTTGACCAGCAACTGCAACGCCGGCTGATCCGCCGCGGCGTCCTGCGCCTTGCCGAGCTTGGCTTCGGTCTGATCCGCCTGCCGCCGCAACGCCTGCACCTGCCCGCGGGCGTGCTCGAGATCGCCCGTTGCGCGCGCCACGGCCTTCCCTGCGGCCTCGACGGCGGCGTTCAGGCTGCCCACGTCCACCGCGGGAGCTTCCGGGGCTCCTGGGGCATTCTGGCGCGTCCGGCGGGCAAGGATCGCGCTGGCCGCAGCCGCCCGGTACAACGCGTCAGCCGTGGCGATCGCGGTCGCGTGCTTGGCGAACGCCTGCCGGGCCGCCTGCCACGTGCGCACCGCCTGATCCGCGGCCTGCACCGCCGCCTGCAGTGCGGCTACGTCGGGCACGTTGGCAGCCGCAGCCTGGGCTTCCCGGGACGCCTTCACCGCCGCGGCCTTGGCCGTCGCCTCCGCCGCACGAAGCCCGTCCAGCTGCCCACGCGAAGCCACCGCGTCTTGCAGGAACTGGCATCCGTCGTACGCGCCGACGCCGCCGCACGGCACGTTCGCCAGCAAGCCAGCCGATCGTGACGCGCGATCCGCGTCCCGTCCCGCCTGCGACGCGGCATCGTTCAGCCGCCGCGCCTCCGCCTGCAAGGCTTCCAGCTTGCGCTGTGCTTCCCGGGCCGCGTCCAGTGCCTTGCGGACGATCGCCGGATCGGCCGGCGCGGGGCCCGGATCCACCGGGGCGCGGGCCTTGACCAGATCCAGATCGGCCAGCTTGCCCTTCGCGTCGGCCGTCGTGCGATCGACCTCGCCGTCCAGCCGCCGGATCTCGCGCAACGCCGCTTCCCGCCGTTCAACCAGCGTGATCGCTTCCGCCGCAGCTTCCCGGGCGACCTTGGCCGCGGTGGCGTCGGCTTGGGCCTCGGCCAGCACGGCCTGCAGATCCGGCAGGCTGGCGTCCAGCGTGGTCACGTCGTCGCGGATCCGCTGCAGTTCGATCGCCAGCCGATCCACTTCCTTGCCGTCGAGCAACGCCAGCCGCTTGGCTGCCTGATCCCGCAGCTTGGCGATCCGATCCAGGCCGAGGAACCATCGGAAGATCGCCTTGCGGTCGCCGACGGTCAGGCTCGCGACCTTGCCGCCACCGCCCTGCAGCCCGAACACGCTTGCGTAGAACGCCGCCGACGTGCCGATCAACTTGCCGATCTGCTGATCGAACTCGCGCACCTTGCCCGACACGATCGCTTCGCCGTTGCGCGTCAGGTAGGCCGCCTGGGCGCCTTTCTTGTCCACCTCGACGCGGGACTGGTAGCTGTCGGCGCCCATGTCGAAGTCCAGCTGCACCCAGCCGCCACCCGGGCGGGTGTGGGCGTGCAGCGGCTTCGGATCGCGGCTCGGCATTTCACGGAAGAGGGCGGCGCCGCCGCAACTCTCGAGAATGCTCGTCTTTCCCTCGCCGTTGCCCCCGGCAAAGGCGATCACGCCCGGACCCAGCGCCTCGAAGTCGAGATCCACCTGGGTGTCGAAGCGGGTGATCCCGCACAGGGACAGTCGGCGCAGGATCATCGGGTGGCCTCCGCGGTAGCTTCAGCGACAGCCCGCACCCCGGCTTCGCGCAGCGCCTTGCATCTGTCGCCCAGCACTTGGCGCTTGGCGGCCTTGGCGTCGGCGTCCAGGCTGGGGTCGTACAGCACGGCCAGCCCCATGAGGCTCAGGTGCAGGAACGTCTCCGCGTCCGTCTTGCTGGCGAACGGGTGCGGTTCCTTGCGGGCGGTAAAGGTCGCCCGGAGATCGGGCGCGTGGATGTCGGCGGACAGCTTCGCGGTCCACGGCCAAGGCCTGAGCTTCTTGGGCTTTGTCTGCGGCATGGATCGCCTCCCTTTCGTGGCCCCCACCGGATCGCCCATGGATCCCGCGCCGGTGGGCCCGCGGGCACGGTTGCCGGGCTGCGCATGGGCCGATCGCTTGGTGAGCTGGCCGTACGCTGGGGCGGATCCGCCGATCCGGGATCGGGGCCGAAGCCCCGCCGATACCCCATCCCCTGGATCCCCGGAACACCCGGGGACCGTTCCTTCGTTCGGGCGCGGCGGGGGATCGGCAGCCCCCTACCCGCGCAACGCCAACCGCTGCCGCGATCCGGCGGTCTGGCATCCGCCACCGGTCGGTGCCCCTTGCGGGCTTTGCTCTCGGGCATCCTGCAACGATCCACAGCGGACCGCTTCGATCGGGCGCGAGGGCCGATCGCCCTTCATGGCCGCACGCCCTGGGGAGTGAAGCTCCAGGCGACAGCCCTCGCGCACTTACCGCCTGTTGAGCACCCCGTCCCCCGGCGGCCCGGGTTCGGGTTCTCACGCCGTCTCTAGCCGTAGAGTGCGGCCCGACGTGATCTGCCTGGTCAGCGATCGCGCAGATCGCCTCGGCGGAGAGAACAGGATTCGAACCTGTGGAGGCTGTTACGCCCCTGCGGTTCTCGGGACCGCCGCCATCAGCCACTCGGCCATCTCCCCGGCACCACCTGTGGATCGCTTCCCTTCGGCCCGGTGGCCCGGCCGACGGCGTCTGGCAGGCGGGCGCGCAGCCCGCCGCGTCTGCTACTCGGCGCCGGCCGGGACGATCTGCGCCCGCAGCGCCTTGGCGTCCTTCGACAGCTGCATCAGCGCCTGGCGCACGCGCGTCGTCGCCGACTTGTTGCCCTTGTCCGCCTTCGCCGCGTCGGCCAGCAGGCCTTCGTTCGTCAGCAGCTTCTTGACCTGATCCTGAAGCGTCTCTCCCATGGTCCTTGCTCCTTCGCCCTCTTGCGGCCGGGTCCAGCCAGCTGTCACGTCCGGGGCGGGTTGACGTACCGCCTGTCAGCCCCGCGCGGAAACCGCGCCAGGGCAACGCCCGCGGCAGCTACGCCGCACCGGTCACGCCCCGGCGAAGTGCCGCCCGTACTGCTGGCCCAGCCCACGCGGACGGTTGTGCGCGCCCAGCGCGCCCCAGCGAGCCAGTTGCGCACGCCGCGTCCGATCCAGCCGCCGCTGCGCACGATCCAGCGATCGCTGATCCTCGCGCACTTCACGCGCGGCCTTGGCCTTGTTGAAGGCGTCCCGCCGCGGATCCAGCCCACGCGGTGGCTTCGGAGGCGCCCGGCGATCCGGCACCAGCACACCGAACCGCACGCCGCAGTGCACGCAGCGATCGAACATCACCT
>NZ_JBAZKR010000094.1:0-14640 GCF_041650655.1 Zavarzinia sp. | reverse complement strand
GACGAGATCAGCCCGGACAATTGCCGCCTGTGGGACATCCGCACCAACGAGAAGCTGGACAAGGACCGCTTCCGTCGCGATCTCGGCGGCACCGCCGAGGCCTATCAGGAAGTCGCCCGTCGCCTCGGGATCCTGCCGGAAGGCGGCCCGCGCGACATGAAGGGCCCCGAGGTGATGCAGTAATTCGAGTTGCGTCGTCCCGGCTCCCGAGCCGGGACCTCGTCGGGATGACGCGCCTCTTGATTCCAAAAGAATAGGTGATCCCGTGAAGGCGCGCGTCCACGTCACCCTGAAACATGGCGTTCTCGATCCCCAGGGCAAGGCGATCGCCGGCGCCCTCGGCTCGCTCGGCTTCGCCGGCGTCGAGGATGTCCGCCAGGGCAAGTTCCTCGAACTCGAACTGACCGAGACCGACGCCGCCAAGGCACGGGAACAGGTGAAGGCGATGTGCGAAAAGCTGCTCGCCAATACCGTGATCGAGAACTACACGATCGAGCTTCAGTGATGAAGGCCGCCGTCGTCGTCTTCCCGGGCTCGAACCGGGAGCGGGACGTGGCGCTGGCCCTGAAGCGCGCGTCCTACACCACCCCCGCCTATGTCTGGCACGGCGACAGCGAGCTGCCCGCGGGCACCGACCTCGTCGTCCTGCCCGGCGGTTTCTCCTACGGCGACTATCTTCGCTGCGGCGCCATGGCGGCGCTCTCGCCCGTCATGCGGGCGGTGAAGGAACACGCGGCCAGGGGCGGCCATGTCATCGGCATCTGCAACGGCTTCCAGATCCTGGCCGAGGCCGGATTGGTACCGGGCGTGCTGATGCGCAACGCCTCGCTCCGCTTCGTCTGCCGCGACGTCCATCTCCGCGTCGAGGCGACCAACAGCGCCTATACCGCCGGCTACCAGCCGGGCCAGGTGATCCGCGTGCCGGTGGCCCATGCCGAAGGCAATTATTTCGCCGACGACGAAGTGCTGAAGCGCCTCGAAGGCGAAGGCCGCGTCGCCTTCCGCTATTGCACCGAAGACGGCGACGTGGTGCCCGAGGCCTCGCCCAACGGCGCCATCAACAATATCGCCGGTGTCTTCAACGAGGGTCGCAACGTGCTCGGCATGATGCCCCATCCCGAGAACATGACCGAGGCGGTCGTCGGCGGTACCGACGGCGCCATCCTGTTCGACAGTCTGGCCAAGGCGCTTGCGTAATGACCGAGATCACGCCCGAAATCGTCGCCGAGCACGGCCTGTCGCCCGATGAATATCAGCATGTCCTCCGCATCATGGGGCGCACGCCGAATCTGACCGAGCTCGGCATCTTCTCCGTCATGTGGTCGGAGCATTGCTCCTACAAATCCTCGCGCCTGCATCTGAAGAAGCTGCCGACCAAGGGTCCGCAGGTGATCTGCGGCCCGGGCGAGAATGCCGGCGTGGTCGACATCGGCGACGGCCTCGCCGCCGTCTTCAAGATGGAGAGCCACAACCACCCCAGTTACATCGAGCCCTATCAGGGTGCGGCGACCGGGGTCGGCGGGATTCTCCGCGACGTCTTCACCATGGGCGCGCGGCCGATCGCCATCCTGGACCCGCTGCGCTTCGGCTCGCCCGAGCATCCGAAGACGCGGCACCTCGTCTCCGGCGTGGTCGCGGGCATCGGCGGCTACGGCAATTGCATGGGCATTCCCAATGTCGGCGGCGAATGCACCTTCCATGCGGCCTATGACGGCAACATCCTGGTCAACGCCATGACCGTGGGCATCGCCCATACCGACAAGATCTTCTATTCGGCCGCCGCCGGCATCGGCAATCCGGTGGTCTATGTCGGCTCCAAGACCGGGCGCGACGGCATCCACGGCGCCACCATGGCGTCTGCCGAATTCGACGAGAAATCGGAAGAGAAGCGACCGACCGTGCAGGTCGGCGATCCCTTCGTGGAAAAACTGCTGCTCGAAGCCTGTCTGGAACTGATGGCGGGCGATGCCATCGTGGCGATCCAGGACATGGGCGCCGCCGGCCTCACCTCCTCTTCCGTGGAGATGGCCTCGAAGGGCGGCGTCGGCATCGAGCTGGACCTCGACCACGTGCCCCAGCGCGAAACCCATATGACGGCCTACGAGATGATGCTCTCGGAGAGCCAGGAACGCATGTTGATGATCCTGAAGCCGGGCCGGGAACAGGCCGCCAGGGCCATCTTCCACAAGTGGGGCCTGGACTTCGCCGTGATCGGCAAGGTGACCGACACCGGCCACCTGGTGCTGAAGCATGGCGGCGCCGTGGTGGGCGATATTCCGGTCGGTCCGCTGACCGACGAATCGCCCCTCTACGACCGCCCGTGGGAACCGACGCCGAAGCCGGCCGAAGTGCTGGCCGCCGAAGTGCCCCATTCGCACGACCTCGGCGCCACCCTGGTCAAGCTGCTCGGCACGCCCGACCTCTGCTCCAAGCGCTGGATCGTCGAGCAATACGACCATCTGGTCGGCGGCGACACCATCGTGCGCCCGGGCGGCGATGCCGCCGTGGTGCGCGTGCGCGACCATGCCACCAAGGGCCTGGCCATCACCACCGACTGCACGCCGCGCTATTGCCTCGCCGATCCCGTAGAGGGCGGCAAGCAGGCGGTGGTGGAAACCTATCGCAACATCACCGCGGTGGGCGGCCTGCCGCTCGCCATCACCGACTGCATGAATTTCGGCAACCCGCAGCGGCCCGAGATCATGGGCCAGTTCGTCGGCGCCATCGAAGGCATGTCGGAAGCCTGCCTGGCGCTCGACTATCCGGTCGTCTCGGGCAATGTCTCGCTCTACAACGAGACCATGGGCACCGGCGTGCAGCCGACCCCGGCGATCGGCGGCATCGGCCTGCTCGAAGACTATACCCGCTCCGCCTCGATCCGCTTCAAGGCGGCGGGCGAGACCATCCTGCTGGTCGGCGAGACCGAGGGCTGGCTCGGCGCCTCGATCTACCTCCGCGACATCGCCGGCCGGGAAGACGGCGCGCCGCCGCCGGTCGACCTCGCGGTCGAGAAGCGGAACGGCGATTTCGTGCGCGGACTGATCCGCCACGGCGAAGTCGGCACCTGCCACGACGTCTCGGACGGCGGCCTCCTGGTCGCACTCGCCGAAATGGCGCTGGCCGGCGGCATCGGCGCCACCCTGGCGACGCCGGAGACCGAGGCGCCGCTGCACGCCTTCTGGTTCGGCGAGGACCAGGGGCGTTACCTCCTCTCGGTCGCGGTCGACCGGGTCGAGAGCATTCTCGATCAGGCCCGTTCGGCCGGCGTGCCCGTCGCCGTGATCGGCACCACGGGCGGCGATGCGATCAGCGTCGACGGCGGCCACAAGGCCCCCCTCGCCGTCCTTCGCGACGCCTTCGAGGGCTGGCTGCCCCGTTACATGGCATCCTGACCGCTTACGATTTCTGCGCGCGGGGAACCCGCCGGGTTTCCCGCGTCGTCTTTTCGTCACCTGACCGACGTCAGGCAAGGAGACAGGAATGAAAATCCGTCTCGGCTACGACATCAGTTACAGTCTGCCGAATCCGACCCCCATGGTCTTGATGCTGAACGTCCACGCCTCGCGCCTGGGCGATCTCCTGCAGGCGGACGAGATCAGGACCGACCCGCTGCTGCCCCTGCATTATTACTACGACGGTTTCGGCAACCGCTGCGCCCGCTTGGTGGCGCCCAAGGGCAAGCTCCGCCTGACCTGCACCACGCTGATTTCGGACAGCGGCAAGCCCGAGGCCCAGCCGCTCGACATGCCCCAGATCCCGGTCCAGGAACTGCCGGACGAGACCCTGGTCTATCTCCAGGGCAGCCGCTATTGCGAGACCGACCGCATGGCCAATCTGGCCTGGAGCCTGTTCGGCAAGACCAAGGAAGGCTGGCCCCGAGTCCTGACCATCCTCGAATGGGTGCAGAAGCACCTCCGCTTCGACTATCTCCAGACCCGCGCCACCAAATCCGCCCTCGACGCCTATAACGAGAAGGCCGGCGTCTGCCGCGAC
The DNA here is from genome assembly GCF_041650655.1 of Zavarzinia sp. Classification (GTDB taxonomy): domain Bacteria; phylum Pseudomonadota; class Alphaproteobacteria; order Zavarziniales; family Zavarziniaceae; genus Zavarzinia. The sequence continues at coordinate 10,647 of NZ_JBAZKR010000094.1, read as the reverse complement.
TACCAGCACCTGGCGATCACCTTCTGCCGCTGCATGAATATCCCGGCGCGCTATTGCACCGGCTATCTGGGCGACATCGGCGTGCCGGCGGAAGAAACCCCGATGGATTTCAGCGCCTGGTTCGAAGTCTATCTCGGCGGGCGCTGGTTCCCGGTCGACGCCCGCCACGTGAAGCCCCGGATCGGCCGCGTCCTGATGGCGCGCGGGCGCGACGCCGCCGATGTGCCGCTGGCCTCTTCCTTCGGCTATCATTGGCTCGCCGGCTTCAAGGTGGTGACCGAGGAAGTGGCCGAACGCCCCACGGTTGAGGCGATCCGGGCGATCGGCTAGCCTGGAGCCCAGCGATTCAAGGAGACCCGCCATGGCCATGGAAGCCGGACAGATCAAGAGCCTGATCGAAGCGGCCTTTCCCGACGCCGAGGTGCTGGTCGAGGACCTGCGCGGCGACGGCGACCACTACGCCGCCCAGGTCACCTCCGCCGCCTTCAAAGGCAAGAGCCGGGTCCAGCAGCACCAGATGGTCTACAAGGCGCTGCGCGGCGCCATGGGCGGCGAGCTGCACGCCCTCGCCCTCCAGACCCAGGCCCCGCCGGAAGCGTGACGGCGGAATGCTGCCGCTGTCTCGGGTCGGGGCCTGATACGCGGCAATAGTCCTCGATCGGGCGATGCCCTAGATCCCGGAAGACAAGCCGATGGGAAATTCAGGGACCAACGAAACCAAACGCACAATATCGGTCTCCCTCTATCTCCGCGGAGACCAACTCGACCCCAACCTTGTCTCGGAGGCGCTGGGAAGAGCACCCGATAGATCCCAACGCAAGGGAGAGCGGCAGGCGGGCGTCCACGGTCGAGAATACATTAGAAAAATAGGCGTGTGGGCGATCAAATCCGATCCCGATTTCGAATCCAATAAAGACTTCAGATCTGACAGTGTTTCGGATCACGTAGATTCTTTATTATCCAAGATCAATTTCAGCCGAGAGAATTTATCAATTATTAACGATCTTGAAGAGGTCTATATCGATATTTTCGTTGCGATGGACGAAGAAAAAGACGGTGGCGGGACCTGCGACTTCGAGCTCAGTGCCTCTCAGGTGGAGGGCTTGTCGAAATTGGGTGCGCCGATCAGATTCACGATTGCCGTCATCGCCGACAAATAGAACCACATAATTCTCGCGTTCGACGTCGGCAATGGTCGCCGCACCAACAGGCCCGAGGATCGGATCTATAGTCCGCTTTAAGCTCGATCCCAGCGCCCCGTCGAACATGACGGAGCAAGAGCGCGCCCGGCTGGAGGCGATGACCGACGCGGAAATCACCGCGGCCGCCCTGGCACAGCGCACCCGCGCCGCGACCGGCCTGCCCCAGCGGGCCTTCGCCGACCGCCTCCGCGATATCGAGCGCGGCCGCAGTCGCAAGCCGGACACGGCGCTCGCCGCCTATTTCCGCGTCATCCTGCACGACCCGAAGGCGGTCGCCAGCGCGCTCGAGGCGGCGGAATAGGGCGTCACCGCCGCTTCTTCGCCCCTTCCGCGGCGATCTTGAGGTCGTCGAGGTCGATGACGAAGAGTTCGCCGTCTTCGGTGGTCATCACCAGGCGGTCGCCGGCCGGGGTCCAGGCGAGGCCGCTCGGCATGCCGCCGCCGGCTTCCTTCAGGAGGACCTGGCCTTCGATGCCGAAGCGGCCCATTTCGATGCGGCCGTCCTCGAAGGCGGCGGCCACCACGGGCAGTGCCGGATGGGCCGCCACATGGGTGGTCAGGAATTCCTCGCCGCCGCCGAACTGGTGCGGCGGGCGGCCCATGGGGCCTTTGCCGATGAAGTCCCAGGCGGTGACGATCGGGCTCCCCGAACAGGCGAGCCAGCGGCCGTCGGCCGACCAGGAGAAGCTCTTCACCTTGGCGGCATAGCCCGACATGCGCATGTCGACCTCGTCCTCGACACGCCAGCCGTGCAATTCCTTGTCCTGCGTGCCGGTGACCACGAAGCGGCCGTCCGGGCTCCAGACGACCGAAATGTGGCTGCCTTTCCAGGGCAGGAGCTTGGCCGTGCCCGTGAGCCCGCCGGCGAACCAGAGCGTCGCCCCGCCATAGGCGGCGACGGCGATCCGCTTGCCCTTGGGATTGAAGGCGAGGCCCATGATGGTGGTCGCGGCCGGCGGCGCCGAACCGAGCGCCTTGCCCGCCGTATCGAAGAGGCGGAGCGTCTTGCCCGTGCCGAGCGCGATCAGGCCCGAGGCGGGCGAAGCAGCGACGGCGCCGACCCACTCCTTGCCCGGCGCCATCAGTTCGGTGATCTCGCCCGCATCGGAGAGCAGCATGGCGCGCCCGTCGTCCCCGCCGGAGACGACGCCGCCCTTGGGTCCGGCGCAGAGCGCCAGGGAAACCCCGTCATGGGCCTCGACGGCCACGAATTCGGCCGGATCGTCCAGCGTGCCATGGGCGAGCCGCCCATCGTCGAGCGAGAGGAACAGGCGCCGCCCGGCCCCCATCACGAAGCCGAGGATGCCGGCTTCCTGCGGGAAACAGTCGACCCGGCTCGGGGACAGGCGGTCGGCGTAGACTTCGTCCTGGAAAGAACCGAACTCAGGCACGACAGGCCTCGAAACCCGCCTTCAGCGCCGGCACGTCGAGATTCCGCCCGATGAAGACGATGCGCGAGATGCGCGGATCGTCCGGCGCCCAGGGCCGGCGATAGTCGCCGTCCATCAGCATATGCACGCCCTGGAAGACGAATTGGTCATCCTGCCCGGCGAAGGACAGGATGCCCTTGGAGCGCAGAATGTCCTGCCCCTTGGTCTGCAGGACATTGCCGATCCAGCGGTTGAACTTGTTCTCGTCCAGGGGATCGATCGCGGTCAGCGAGATCGAGGCGATGTCGTCGTTGTGGCTGTGGACATGGCCGTTCTTCAGGAATTCCGGCTCGAAGGTCAGGATGCGGTCGAGATCGAAGGCGCCGCGGTCCAGGATCTTGGAAAGATCGACGACCGAATCCTTGGTGCGGTGGATTTCCGCCGTGGCGTTGATCTCGCGGATCTCGCCTTCGATCCGGTCGAGCTCTTCGGCGCTGGCGAGGTCGGTCTTGTTCAGCAGGATGACGTCGGCGAAGGCGATCTGCTCGCGCGCTTCCTTCGAATCCGCCAGGCGCGCCTCGATGTTGCGGGCGTCGACCACGGTCACGACCGCATCCAATTTGGCCTTGGCGCGCACGTCCTCGTCGACGAAGAAGGTCTGCGCCACGGGGGCCGGGTCGGCCAGGCCCGTGGTTTCGATCAGGATGGCGTCGAACTTGCCCTTGCGGCGCATCAGGCCGGTCAGGATGCGGATCAGGTCGCCGCGCACGGTGCAGCAGATGCAGCCGTTGTTCATCTCGAACACTTCCTCGTCGGTTTCCACCACGAGGTCGTTGTCGATGCCGATCTCCCCGAATTCGTTCACCACCACGGCATAGCGCTTGCCGTGTTCCTCGGTGAGGATGCGGTTCAGAAGGGTCGTCTTGCCGGCCCCGAGATAGCCGGTCAGGACGGTCACGGGGACCTGGTCCATGGAATTACTCCCCAAATTCAACCATCGTCATGAGCCCAACGCGGCGGCGAGCTGCGCCACATTGTTTTCGAACATGTCTATATAGGTCGGCGCGGGGCCTTTGGCATCAGAGAGCGCATCGGAATAGAGCGTGCCCCCTATGCGCGCCCCGGTTTCCTTGGCGATTTCCTGCATCATGCGGGGATCGGTGACGTTTTCGAGGAAGACCGCGGGCACCTTGGTCTCGCGAATCTGCTCGATCAGGCGGGCGATGCCGGCGGCCGAGGCTTCCGAATCGGTCGAGATGCCCTCGGGCGCCAGGATCTCCAGGCCATAGGCGGCGGCGAAATAGCCGAAGGCGTCGTGCGTCGTGATGATGCGGCGGCGGTCGGCCGGCAGGGCGGCCATGGCGGCGCGCACCTTGGCATCCTCCGCCTTCAGCTTCTCTGTATAGGCCGCGGCATTGGCGGCATAGGTGGCGGCACCGGCGGGATCGGCGGCGCTCAGCGCCGCGGCGATATTGGCGACATAGCGTTCGCCGTTGCCGAGATCCTGCCAGGCATGGGGATCGGTGATCGTCTCCGGCGTGCCGCCCTCTTCCTCGACCATGGTGCGGGGCTTCACCCCTTCGCTGACGACGGCGACCCGGCCCTTGTAGCCCGAAGCCTCCGCCAGGCGCTCCATCCAGCCCTCGAGACCGAGTCCGTTCTCGACGATCAGGTCGGCCGCGGCGACCGCCCGGGCATCGCCCGGGCTCGGCTGGAAGACATGGGCGTCGCCGTCCGGGCCGACCAATGTGGTGACAGAGACGCGCTCGCCGCCCACTTCGGCGACCATGTCGCCCAGGATCGAGAAGGTGGCCACCACCTTGACCGGGGCGGCCAGGGCGGGGGTTGCGACCAGGCCGAGGGCGACGACGAGGGCTTTCAACATCTCAGGCCTCCAGATGACGGCGGGGAACGAAACGCCAGACGATGCCGCCGAGCGGCCCGGCCAGGATCGAGCCGACGTAGAAGACACCGGCGGTGATCACGATGGCGGGACCGGACGGCATGTCGCGGTAATAGGAAATCAGCAGGCCGAGCCAGCCGGACAGGATGCCGATGACGATCGAAACCGCCGCCATCGACCAGACCTGGCCCGCCCAGAAACGGCTGGCCGCCGCCGGCAGCATCATCAGGCCGACCGCCATCAGCGTGCCGAGGGCCTGGAAACCGGCGACCAGATTGACCACCACGAGGACCAGGAAGACCACGTGGAAGACCGGCCCACCGCCGCCCACCGCGCGCAGGAAGCCGGGGTCGAAACATTCGACGATCAGCGGCCGCCAGATCACGGCGAGCACGAGAAGGCTCAGGCTGGCGATCGCCGCGACCGTGAGCAGCGAAGCATCGTCGACCGCCAGCACCGTGCCGAACAGGACATGGAGGAGATCGACGTTGGAGCCCTTGGTCGAGACGATGAGCACGCCGAGGCTGAGCGAAATCAGATAGAAGCCGGCGAAACTGGCGTCTTCGCGGAGCACCGTGTTGCGCGTGACCAGCCCCGAGAGCAAGGCGACCGAGAGCCCGGCGATCAGCCCGCCGAGGCCCATGGCCCAGATGTTCAAGCCGGCGATCAGGAAGCCGACGGCGGCACCGGGCAGCACGGCATGGCTCATGGCGTCACCCACAAGGCTCATGCGCCGGAGCATCAGGAGGACGCCGACCGGCCCGCAGCCGAGCGCCAGCGCGAAACAGGCGACCAGCGCCCGGCGCATGAAGGCGTAGTCGGCGAAAGGCCCGAAGAGGAAATGAAGCGCGGACATGGGACAGCCTCAGGCGCGCCGGCGCGCCGGTTCGCAGACCGCCGCATCCTCGTGCCAGCGTTCCGACATGCGGCGGAGCTTCAGCAGATTTTCCGGCGTCAGGCAGCGCTCGGTCGGGCCGGCGGCGACCACTTCCCGGGCCAGCATCAGGGTCTCGGGGAAATGGGCACGCACCTGTTCCATGTCGTGCAGGACGGCGATCACCGTCCGCTTCTCGCCGTGCCAGCGCGCCACCAGGGCGAGGAGATCGGCCGTGGTCCTGGCATCGATCGCGTTGAAGGGCTCGTCCAGCAGAATGACCGGCGCATCCTGCAGCAGCAGGCGGGCGAAGAGCACGCGCTGGAACTGCCCGGCGGAGAGCGAACCCACTTGGCGCTGCTCGAAACCTTCGAGGCCGACGGCGGCCAGCGCCTGCGAGACCTGCTCGCGCAGATCCCGGCCGAGGGCGCGCAACACGCCGACCCGGCGCCAATGGCCCAGTGCCACCGTATCGCCCACGGTGATCGGGAAGCTGCGGTCGATCTCCGCCTGCTGGGGCAGATAGGCGATCTCGCGCCGCTTCAGCGTGCCGGTGGTGACGCCGCCTTGGACCGGGCGGAGCAGGCCGGCGATCGCCTTGATCAGGGTCGACTTGCCGGCCCCGTTCGGCCCCACCACCGCGGTCAGCGAGGCCGGCGCGAAACGATGGTTCACATGGTGGACGGCCGGATGGCGGTCGTAGGCGACGGTCAGGTCGCGCAGCTCGACCGCGGGGGCGGAGGTCACGCCAGCGCCCATACCACGGCCCCCCACAGCACGGCCACCAGGCAGAAGGCGACACCCACGCGCGAAAACGCGCTCGATGTCAGAACGGTGGTCGGCAAGACGGACATGATCGAGATCACCCCAAGAGACGAGATGTTATAACATAACATTTCCACGAAAGGTCAACCGGCGCTGTGATGGAATTCACGATCGCCCCATTTTCGCCATGGCGATTTGGCGCCATGCTTGCGTCGGGCCGCAGGGCGGCGGCATCCTTCGCCCCGTTGGCCTGTATGTCTTGTGCGAGGACAGAATGATTCCTTCGACCGTCGCCTTCGGCCGTTTCCGCCTTTCCCTCGCCGCCCTCGCTGCGGCCGGCCTCGTCCTCGGGACGGCCGCCGCCCATGCGGAACAACCGGCCGCCCCCGCCCCGATCACGGTCGAGCTGAACAAGCTGGAACCCCAGCCCAATGCCTGCCGCGCCTATCTCGTGCTGTCCAACCCCGGCGGGCCGGACATCACCGACCTGAAGTTGGACCTCATCCTGTTCAACCAGGACCAGGTGATCGAGAAGCGCATCGCCGTCAGCCTGGCCCCCCTGCCCGCCGGCAAGACTTCGGTCAAGCTGTTCGACATCGACAACCAGGATTGCGGCCGCATCGGCAGCGTGCTGATCAACGACGTGATCGCTTGCACCAGTGCGGACGGCGCAGTGCCGGAGTGCAGCAAGCGCCTGCAGCCCTCCACCCGGGTCTCGGCAAAACTGTTCATGTGATTGATCGCGAAGGGTTTTTCGCCCTTCGCGAGGCGCACGCATAAATAACACTTAAATTTAGCATAAAATCTGATTACCCAAGAAGATATTGACTTAATGCCGCTGTCCGGGTAGCAAACTGTCATATCGATATGAATGGACAGCGATGAAAGTTCTGACCGCGAACAGGCTGGCGGACGGCGCCGTGGTTTATCTGGCCGTGGGGTCCTCCTGGGTCGGCGACCTCGCCCATGCCGCCCTGGCCGACACGCCCGAGGCGGAAGCGGCCCTGACCGCCGCGGCGGCCGCCGCCGTGAAGGCGCGCCTGGTGGTCGGCGCCTATCTGATGCCGGTCGTCCTGGAAGGCGACGTGCCGCGTCCGGTCAGCGTGCGCGAAAGGATCCGTGCCGCCGGCCCCAGCAACCGCACCGACCTCGGCAAACAGGCCGAGGCGACGCTGCCCTGAGAGAATTGCGATGTATCGGTACGACGAGTTCGATCAGGCCGCGGTGAACGAGCGCGTGGCCCAGTTCCGGGGCCAGGTCGCCCGCCGCCTGCAGGGCCAGATCACCGAAGACCAGTTCAAGCCGCTCCGGCTCATGAACGGCCTCTATCTCCAGCTCCATGCCTATATGCTGCGGGTCGCCATTCCTTATGGCACGCTGTCGGCCCGGCAGATGCACATGCTGGCCCATGTCGCGCGGAAGTACGACAAGGGCTACGGCCATTTCACCACGCGCCAGAACATCCAGTACAACTGGCCGCGCCTGGTCGACACACCGGACATATTGGCCGACCTCGCCACGGTCGAGATGCACGGCATCCAGACCTCCGGCAACTGCATCCGGAACGTGACCTCCGACCCCTTCGCCGGCGTCGCCAAGGACGAGATCGAGGATCCCCGCCCCTGGTGCGAGATCTTCCGCCAGTGGTCGACCTTCCACCCGGAATTCTCCTATCTGCCGCGCAAGTTCAAGATCGCGGTCACCGCGGCCGAGCACGACCGGGCGGCGATCAAGCTGCACGACATCGGCATCCGCGTGGTGAAGAACGCGGAAGGCGAGACCGGCTTCGAATTCTGGGTCGGCGGCGGCATGGGCCGGACCCCGATCATCGCCAAGAAGCTGAAGGATTTCGTCGCCAAGGCGGACCTGCTCGACTATGCGACGGCGTGCCTGCGCGTCTATAACGAGCTCGGCCGGCGCGACAATATCTACAAGGCGCGGATCAAGATCCTGATCCACGAGATGGGCCTCGCCAAATATGCCGAGCTGGTGGAGGCGGAATTTCAGCGCATCCGCGGCACCGTGGCCCTGCCGGACGCGGAGATCGCGCGCATCCAGGCCTATTTCGCCCCGCCCGCCTACGAGAGCCTGCCCGCGACTTCGACCGCCTTCGAGGCGAAGAAATTCGAAGACCGCGGCTTCCGCGATTTCGTGCGCACCAACCTGCACCCGCACAAGGTGCCGGGCTATGCCATCGTCTCGATTTCGCTGAAGGCGCCGGGCGTCGCCCCGGGCGATATTTCGGCCGACCAGATGGACCTGGTCGCCGACCTGGCCGAGACCTATTCGCTGGGCGAGCTGCGCGCCACCCACGAGCAGAACCTGGTGCTGCCCAACGTGAAGCTGGACGATGTCTACACGGTCTGGCAGCAGCTCCGGGATGCCGGCCTCGGCACCGCCAACATCGGCCTGCTGTCCGACATCATCTGCTGCCCCGGGCTCGACTATTGCGATCTCGCCAATGCCCGCTCGATCCCCCTCGCCAAGGAGATCCAGGATCGCTTCGCCGATCTCGAGCGCCAGCACAAGGTGGGTGAACTGAAGATCAAGATGTCGGGCTGCATCAATGCCTGCGGCCATCATCACGTCGGCCACATCGGCGTGCTCGGCGTCGACAAGCACGGCAAGGAACTCTACCAGCTCCAGCTCGGCGGCTCGGCGACCGAGGATGCCTCGCTGGGCGACCTGACCGGCGCCGGCTTCCCGCCCGAGAAGCTGGTCGATGCCGTGGAAACCGTGATCGAGACCTATCTCCGCCTGCGGACCGGCGAGGCCGAGGCCTTCCTCGACTGCTATCGCCGGGTCGGCATGGCTCCTTTCAAGGCTGCCCTCTATGAAGCTCGTTAAGAACGCCGCCGTCGCCGAAGACGGCTGGACCACGGTCGCCGACGACGAGAACCTGCCGGAAGGCGGCGCCGTCATCGTCTCGCTGGCCCGCTTCAAGGCCGAGCGGGACACGCTGGTCGGCCGGAACGCGCCCCTCGGCCTCCGGCTCAAGTCGAACGAGCCGCCCGCCACGGTGGCCGAGGATCTGGAGCGCTTTTCCGTGATCGCGCTGGAATTCCCGATCTTCCGCGACGGCCGCGCCTATTCCCACGCGACCCAGCTTCGCCAGCGCTTCGGCTTCGAGGGCGAGATCCGCGCCGTCGGCGACGTGCTGTGGGACCAGCTCCTCAACATGATCCGCTGCGGCATCGACGCCTTCGAAGTGGACGACGACTTCCCGCTTGACGCCTTCGACGAGGCGCCCAAGCTGTTCTCGAACTATTATCAGCCGGCCGCGGTGGGCGGCCCCAGCATCTTCGAGAAGCGGCATGGCGCCTGACGGCGAAGCAGACATCGGCGAAACGGGCATCGGCGGAAAGGGCATTCCGCCCATGGTGTGGACGGCGGCCCTGATCGTGGTCGGCATCGTCGCGCTATGGGTGATGATCGCCTGACCAAAGGCGGCTATGCTGCCGCCACCATGCCGACCCTCCTCGTCCTGCTCGACATCGACGGCACTCTGATCCGTTCGACGGCCCACGACAACGCCCTGATCGCCCGCGCCTGGGCCGATCTCCACGACCATGAGATCGATACCGACTGGTCCCGCTACCGGACCTCGACCGATTCGGGGATCGCCCGCGAAATCCTGGGCGACCGCCTGGGCCTGCCGGCCGGCGACGATGCCGTGGCCCGGATCGAGGCCGCGATCGGCAATCTCTATGAAGACGACCTCCGCCTCGAGCAGGTGACCGGCGCCGGCCGGCTGATCGCCACCCTGCGGGGCCTGCCCGGGGTCGGCGTAGCACTGGCCAGCGGCAGTTTCGCGGCGACCGCCAAGCGCAAGCTGGCCGCCGCCCGCCTTCACGTCGACCAGGTGCCCAAGGCCTTTTCCGATGCCCACGACGAGCGCGCCGGCATCATCGAGGTGGCGAGCCGCCGGGCCGCCGAGGAACATGCGGTCGACGGTTTCGACACCCGCGTCTATCTCGGCGACGGCGTCTGGGACGTGGCGGCGGCGCGCGAACTCGGCATCGGCTTCGTCGGCATCGGCACGGGCGACGGGGCGGAGCGCCTGCGGGCCGCCGGGGCCCGGCGCCTGCTGCCCGACTATGACGACCTCGAAACGGCGCTGGACACGATCTTCACCGCCGCCTTCGCCGGTCCGCCGTGAGCGGCTTCGATCCCGCGGCGCTGCGCGCCCGCTACCCGATCCTGGGCCGCCCGCTGAGCCCCGGCGTCGACCTCCACTATCTCGACAATGGCGCCACCGGCCAGATGCCGCAGGACGTGCTCGACGCCGTCATCACCCATGAGACGAGCGCGCGCGCCAATGTGAAGCGAAGCGTCCACACCCTGGCCGAACGGGCGACCGAAGCCTATGACGCCGCGCGCGAGACGGTGGCCGCCTATCTGAACGCGGCCCCCCGCGAGGTCGTCTTCACCGGGGGCTGCACCACGGCGATCAACCTCGTGGCCCACAGCTTCGGCAGCCTATTGCAGCCCGGCGATACCGTCGCGGTCAGCGAGATCGAGCATCACGCCAAT
>NZ_JBAZKR010000093.1:0-14692 GCF_041650655.1 Zavarzinia sp. | reverse complement strand
CGATCGCGGGCGCTTGCTGGATCTTCCGCAGCCGCCGCAGCCCAAGCCGCCTGCCCCCGCGTGGCACGATCGCCCGGCGGTCTGGTACGTCGGCGGGATCCTGACCGGCGCAGCCCTGGTGGCCGGCGCGTGGTACGTGAAGGGCAGGATCAGCCCTTGACCTTGAAGAAGACGAAGCCCGACGTCGGCTTGCCACCGCGGGCGGCCTTGGCCGCCGCGGACAGCGTGGCGTAGATCGCCCCGTTCATCCGGACCCGGCCGCCGTCGAGGATCTTCGCCTTGAAGGCCTCGCCCTTGTAGTGGCCTTCGACCGTCGTACCGACGGCCGGCAGCCGCGGATCCTGCACCGACCGATCCCGCCGCCCTCCGCGCGATCGCTGCGGCGGTAGCTCCGGCGCCGGCCCCCCGCCCGATGGAAACGAAATGTCCAGCCCGCCCTCGTGGACGACGATGCGGATCGCTTCGGCGACGCGTCCTTCGAACCGCAGCTGCGCACCCTTGAACTGCGCCGGGTCGACGTGGATCGATCGGACGTCGGGGGAGATCTTCGCCTTCCGTGCTGCCTGAGCCATGGGATCCTCCTGTGGTGTTGGTCAACGTGCGATCCGAACGATACTCGACCCGCCGCGACTGTCAATAGATATTGCGTACTTCCGCCCAAGCTTGCACGTGGACGCCGCGCGGATCCGCCGGTATCCTGCCCACATGAAGGTAGGGGATCCGATCAGACCCTCCGATCTCGCCACCGTCCACGTGGCGATCGTGCAGGGCAAGCTGGCAGACGAGATCGACGCGGACAACCGCTGGCCGTCGGGCCGGGCGGCCGAAGTGCACGCCGCGTTGCTGGCCGGCGAACAGACCCGCCAGGCGAACATGCGATCGCCGGATTGGTTCGCGGACTACACGCTGCGATCCCGATCGCACATGAAGGCCTTGGACGACGTGTACAACAAGGCCATGGGCGAAACCCCGAACCCGGCGGCTGCGGTCGCCGCGATCCGCGCCAAGCACGACATCCTCGACCGCACGATCGCCCGCGGGCAGGACTTGGGGCAGATCTCCAAACGTCCGCAGGAACACACGGTTCTTGTCGGCACCATGGACGACGCGGCCCTACAAGAGCTCGTGGTCCGGCGGCTGCGCGAACTGCAGGATCTGTCGACGTACCACGGCGGCAAGACGATCCTCGACATCACGCCCGAACCGGTGCGGCAGCCCGCGCTGACCATGGCCGATCGGGATCGCGTCATGGACGCCGAGATCGCCCCGACCGATCCGCCCCGGCCACCGCCACCCCTGCCGCCGTCAAGAGGGCAAGATCGGGCAGTTGTTGCGCCGCCCGCGCCGGCTGTAGCAGGATCGGCCCCGTACCGGCCGACCGTTGTTCGGCGCAAGGCGATCGCCCCGACCGCCCGTTGACCACGCTTCCACAGGAGATCCCGCAATCATGTCGAGCACCATGCACATCACCGGCGTCGTCATTGGGACGGGCGCCCTCCTCGAGGTCAAGGGCGACAAGTGCGGCTTCAAGCCGTCGGCCGTCCGCATCGTCAACGTCACCGACGGATCCGTGCACGTGTGGCAGGACACCCTGGGCGACGACACCGCCTGGGAGGACAAGGGCGGGACGATGAACCTGCGCACGTCGGGCGGCATCATCCCCCTGGCCGACGGCTTCAGCATCGGCACCCAGGGCAACCTGAACGCCGCGTCGGACGTGCTGCACTACGAGGTCTGGGGCTGATCCGCGGCCCGCGATCCGATCGGAGACACGCATGGGGGCGCCGGCACGCAGCCGCAACCGTGGCAGCGTAGCTGGCGCCCCTTCGCCGTCCGCCCCCGCTACCAGCCCGATCCGCCAGCAATTGCTCGCCGCCCTGGAAGAAGCCGATCGCCAGCGGCGTGATCTGCTGCGCCGGCTGATCGTCGAACAGGGCCGCTTCGACATCCTCGCCACCGAGATCTTCGGGCTGCTGATGGCACCGCACCACCTGCGGATGCTGCAGCACCAGGCCCGCTACCCCGACGCCAACATGCAGCTGGCCTTTCGAGGGGCCGGAAAGTCGACCCTGAGCACGATCGTCTATGCGATCGGGCTGTTGTGCCAGGATCACGATCTGCGGATCCTCGTGGCGTCCCGGTCGGGAGAGAACGCGTCGGACATGCTCAAGGAGATGAAGGGGCTGATCGAGCTGCCCGCCTTCGTCGAGGTGTTCGGCAACTGGGTGTCCAACCAGTGGGACGACGGCGGCTTCAACATCGCTCCCAAGAAGCGCGTCACCAAGGAGCACAGCGTCACCGCAGTCGGCATCGAAGGCGCCGTCGTCAGCAAGCACTACGACGTGATCCTGTGCGACGATCTCGTAGACGAAAAGAACGCGGCGACCCCGACGGTCCGCAGCAAGACGCACACGTTCTTCTACAAGACGCTGATGCCGACGCTCGAGCCCAATGGCCTGCTGTCGGTGCGCGGCACCCGCTACCACCCGGACGATCTCTACGGCCACCTGCTGAAGTCCGAAATGGCCGGCGGGCGCACGCTGATCATCCCGGCCTTGATCGGCAACGCGGCCGACGGCTGGCGATCGCAGTGGCCGGAGAAGTGGCCCGTCGAGAAGCTGCTGAAGCTGCGTACCCGCATGGGCACGATCCTCTTCGATACTCAATACCAATGCGATGCCGAGGGCATGCGCGGCGAGATCTTCGATCTCGACGACTGCCAGCTGATCGACGCGTCGGAAGTGCCGGCCGATTTGCCCAGGTTCATCGGCGTGGATCTCGCGATCAGCGAGAAGCAGCGGGCGCACTACTTCGCGATGGTCGAGTTCGCCTGGGACTCGAAGCGGGACTACTACTACTTCACGAACGCCTTCGAGGGCCGCCTGAAGTTCCACCTGCAGCGGGACAAGATCATCCGCTGGTGCTGCGGCGGCGACGGTGCGGATCCGGAAACAGCGGAAGTGGAAGTCGAGCGGTGCGCGATCGAGGTCAACGCCTACCAGGACGGGCAGTTCCAGGAGGTCAAGCGCAAGCGCCCGGATCTCCCGATCGTTCGGATCCAGACGGAGACGGACAAGCGAGTGCGCGCCTGGAAGCTGCAGCCGAAGTTCCAGGACAAGCGCATGTTCTTCGTCCGCAACCCGCACGTCATGCGCCTGATCGAAGTGCTGGTGAAGATGCCCGCCGAACCTGATGATCTCTTCGACGCCATGGATCATGGGGTCCGGGGGACGCGCGTCCGCAACCGAGTGCCCCGTGAGGAGCCAGGCCTGATCTGATAGGCGGATCGCGATCCGCACAGTAGGATGCGCCCATGAGCACGCCGACTTCCGAAGCCCTGGATCAGTCCCTCGCCCAGCGCACCGGCGCCACCGTGCGGATCCTCAAACACCGCGCCGAGCCTGGCCTGTACTCCACCGCCCCCACGGCCCCGGTCAAGAAGGCGCGCAAGGACGCCCCCCGAGAGGGCAGCAAGGCGCTGTCCAGCGATCCGTGGCAGGGCATCGAAACCAAGATCGTCATGCCGCCGCACGATCCCGCCACGCTCGCCGGGCTGATCGAACTGTCGCCGGATCTGGCCGCCGCGATCGACGCCATGGTGACCAACGTCGACGGCTTCGGCTACGTGCTGCAGCCCCTGGTGAACCTGACCGACAACAAGGCCGAGAGCGACGCGATCAAGGCCGCGATGGCCGCCGAACATGCGGATCTGCAGAACTTTCTCGACGTCGCCGGGGACACCGACGACGTGACCGCGCTGCGCAAGAAGATCCGCACCGATCGGGAATCGATCGGCTACGCGTTGGTCGAGGTGATCCGCGACACGAAGGGCCGGATCCTGCACCTGCAGCACCTGCCCAGCCGGGAAATGCGCCTCGGCCGCGAGGATCCCGATCACACCCGCGTCACGGTCAAGCAGCTGCGGCGCAAGCCGGACGGCACCTGGGAGTACGTCGACCGCTACGCCTACCGCCGACTGCGGCAGTACGTGCAGGCCAAGCTGATCGACGGCGCGCGGGTGCGCTATTCGGGGCTGCACGACGACACGCCGACGCAAGCCGACAGCGGCGACACCGCGCAGGCGGTGCCGACGCTTTCCCCCTGGCGCGTGTGGTTCAGGTCGTTCGGCGATCCGCGCGTGATCGACAAGCGCACAGGCGACGTGGTGCCGGCCGACAAGGCGGCGAACTTCGACGGCAAGGGCAACCCGATGCCCGACGAGTTCAAGGCCAACGAGGTGCTGTACTTCCGCCGCTACAGCTCGCGATCGCCCTACGGGATCGTGCGGTGGATCTCGGCGCTCCTGCACGTGCTCGGCAACCGATCGGCGCAGGAGATCAACTACACCACCCTGACCAACAACAACATCCCGTCCATGGTGATCACGGCCAGCAAGGGCCGCCTGACCGAAGGATCGATCTCTCGGGTCAAGCAGTTCACCGAGACGCACATCCAAGGCACGCAGAACTTCTCCACCTTCCTGATCCTCGAGGGCGAGTCGGGCCTGGAAAGCGACGAATCGGCGCAGACGGTGATCGAGGTCAAGCCGCTGACCGCCAACCAGCACACCGACGCGCTGTTCGTGAACTACACCGAGTTCACAGGATCGGAGATCCGCAAGACGTTCCGGATCCCGTCGCTGTTCTTGGGCGGCATGAAGGAGATCAACCGGGCCGCCGCCGAAGAAGTCCGCCGGCTGACCGACGAGCAGGTGTTCGCGCCGGAACGCGACGAGTTCGATCGCGAGTTCAACTCGACGGTGCTGGCCGATCTCGGCTTCCAGTTCTGGCGGTACGTCAGCCGCACGCCGAACGTGACCGACAACAAGGATCTCGTGGCGATGCTGGCCTCGGCCGAACGCACCGGCGGCATCACGCCGCGGATCGCTCGCCGGATCGTGGTCGACGTGTTCCCGAGCGCTGCCGACGCGCCGGAGATCAGCAAGGATCTGCACGGCTTCGATCCCGACGTGCCGTTCAGCATCCAGGTCGCCGAGCGGATCAAGAACATGGCCGGCGGCAGCGAGATCAACAACCAGGTGGCGCCGGTCATGCCCGCCGCCAACCCAGCCGACGTGACCAAGAACGAGGACGATCTCGTGGCCCGGCTGTTCAAGATCGGCGATCGGGCCCGGGGCGAGCTCGCCCGCATGGTGCCGGAAATGGCCGGCGCGCTGGCGACCCACGACGACGGCGACGGGGAGTAGCCGATGGGCGAAGCCCTGGACAAAGCGCTGGAGTACGCGGGCGCCATGGCCGCGATCGCCAAGGCAGCCGGCGTGCCTGAGCTGATCGAGATCCTGGATCTCGAGTTAGATCTGCGCGACGCCTTGATCGCCACCCACGCCGCGGCAAGCGAAGCGGCGATCGCGCGGGCCGTGGCGATGGCTTCAGGCGCGGAATCGGGGCAGGCGATCGCCGAAGCTGTCGGGCCGATCTACACCAGGATCATGCTGGCCGGATCAAAGGCCGCGATCCCCGCCGCGGTGGATCCGATCTACCGCGCGGCGAAAGAAATGGCCTGGCGCCGGGCCCGCGGGAAGTCCGCGCCGCTGGATCCGGTGGACCGCCCGGAGATCCCCAACGTCGCCAAGGCGGCCAAGGGCAGCAAGGTCGTCAGCGTCCGGCCAGCCTTCGACGTGGTGGACGACGACGCGATCGAAGCGGTCAGCCGGCTGCAGCTGCACTGGGTGGGGGACTACTGGGACGACACGTTGCAGGCCCGCGTCGCCCAGGTGGCGCAGACGACGATCGAATCGGGCCAGAGCGGATCCGATCTGGCCGGCGAGTTGGCGACGGTGCTGCGCCGCGAGCTGGATCTGGACGCGGACAAGCCGTTCCGCCCGAACGTGTACGAAGTGCCGGCGGGCTGGCAGGGCAGCAGCACGGTCTACTGGGAAGGGCTGGCGTCGAACGCCATGACGACGGCGCGCGTGGCCGGCAGCGTCACGGCGATGCGGCAGATTCGCGTGACGCGATTCGAGGTCCGCGAGGTCGGCGACGAACGCACGTGCACCCGCTGTTCGTTGCTGGACGGCAAGATCTTCACCGTGCAGCAGGCCGGCAAGCAGTTGGACGATCTGTTGGCCGCCGACAGCAAGGACGCCGTGAAGGCGGTGGCGCCCTGGCTCAGCGCGAAGGAACTGGGCGAGTTGACCGCCGGGCCCGGGCACGTCAGCGACGCCGACAGCGCGGCTCTCGCTGCCGCGGGCGTGTGTCTCCCGCCCTACCACTATCTCTGCCGCGGGACGATCGATGTCTCCGAGGACGCCGAACTTGAAGGCGGCGAAGAAGAGGCTTGATCGGCGAAAGTTGATCCCGTTCGGATCCGCAGCCTACGCTGTGACCGAACGAGGGACGCATGGATCTGGCGACACAGCAGGGCGGCGAGGGGGCGGGCGCGGTGGACATCCGCAAGGCCTGCGTCGTCCCGATCTTCAAGGCCGAGGAAGCGGGCGATCAACGCCTGGTGACCGGCCCCGTCCTGATCCCCGACGTGGCCGACGCCCAGGGCGACGTGATCACGTCCGACGAGATCCAGAAGACCGCCCACGCATTCCTGATCGAGTACAACGAAGCGACGCAGATCGCCTACATGCACAAGGACAAGACCCGGCCGCTGGCCCTGGTCGAGTCCTGGATCGCGCCGATCGACTTCGAGCTGAACGGGAGGTCCGTCGTCAAGGGGACATGGATCGTCACCGTCAAAGTTCTTGACGACGAAACTTGGGCCGCCGTAAAGCGGGGCGAGATCCGAGGGTTCAGCATCGGTGGCACCGGTGTTCGGATCCCGGTGAGCGAGACCGCCGATGCCTGAAGCGAAGAACCATCTGCGGGATCTGAAGGGCAAGGAGATCTCGCTTGTCGACAACCCCGCGATCGTTGAGGAGTTCATCGTGACCAAGCGCAACGAAACCGTCGTCGAGCCCGTGCAGAAGGACGCCGAAGGCGCCCCCGCCGACGGTACGCCCGTCGTGACCGCGAAGGCCGAGGGCGGCGCGGAGACCGGTGGCGGCGTGCCGATGCCGGTGCATCAGGCGCTGATCGACGAGACGGTCACGGCGATCACCGCCGGGCTGCAGAAGCTCGTGGCCGATCTGTCCAACGGCATGGACTCCGACGCCTGCCGCGAGCGCATGTGGGCGATCCAGGATCTCATGTGGGATCTGTGCCGCAACGCCGCCGCGATGAACGTGGCGAAGTCGGCCGACGGCGTGGCGGCGACCGCCAAGACGCTGGACACGATCCAGAAGGCCCGCGAGGCCATGAAGGTCGAGAAGTCCGCGGACGGCGAGAAGCCCGTGGGCATGAAGAAGTTCACCAAGGCCCGCGTGCAGAAGCTGGCCGACGGCCTGGCCGCGATCCACGAGGTGCTGTCCGAAGTGGCGCCGGCCGACGTCGCCAAGGCGCTGTCGACCGACGAGGCCGAAGCTGCCGCCGCCGAAACCGCCCCCGTCGAGAAGCGCGATCCGCCCGCGGATCCCGCGGCGGATCAGCTGCGGGTGGATCTGCAGAAGGCGATCGACGCCACCACGGCGGCCAACGCTGCCGCGGCTGCCGCGAAGGCCGACGCCGACGCCGCCAAGGCGGAAGTGGCCGAGGTCACCAAGCGGATCGAAGCGCTCGAGCGCACCGGCGTGTCGAAGTCCGCGGGCGGCGACGCCCAGCCGGATCCGGTGAAGAAGAACATCTGGGCCGGCACGATCTGACCGAGAGACGGAACCCTGTCGGGCGCGAGCCCACCACGTGAGAGAGGAGACCGAAGATGGCGATGACCAATGCGGAGTTGATCGCGAAGGCGCAGATCACCACCGAGGCGCTGGCGGTGGCGGGCCGGCTCAACCCGGAGCAGGCCGACAAGTTCCTGGACTACGTGGTGGATCAGTCCGTGCTGAAGAACCTCGGCCGGGTGATCCGCGTCAAGGATCGGTGGGAGGCCGACAAGATCGGCGTCGGCCGGCGCAACGCGGTCCCGGCGAGCGAGGCCAAGGATCCCAAGCTGCGCCGCGGCGTGACCACGGCGAAGATCGAGCTGCAGCCCCGCAAGATCATGGTGCCGTTCGAGATCAGCGACGACTTCCGCGACATCAACGTGGAAGGCGACAACGTCGAAGAGCACGTGATCCAGATGATGGGCAAGGCGGTCGCCAACGACCTCGAGGAGCTGTGCGTCAACGGCGACTCGCTGGGCCCGGCCACGCTGGAAAGCGATCTGTTCGACGAGGGCGACGACACCCGCTACGTCAAGGACACGTACCTGGCGCTGATGGACGGTCTGCTGAAGAAGGCCCGCGCCGCCAACGTCTACGACGCGGCCGGGGCCAACATCGGCGCGTCGGTGTTCAGCGGCATGATCCGCAAGATGCCGACCAAGTTCCGCCGCAACCGCGGCATGCTGCGCTGGCTCGCGTCGCCCGACCTCTGGCAGCTCTGGCTCGAGCGCGTCTCGACGCGATCCACCTCGGCCGGCGACGCCGCCCTGAATGGCCTGGCCGTCAGCCCGTTCGGTATCCCGCCGATCGAAGTCCCGCTGATGCCGCACACGCCGCCCGTCACCCAGCACCTGACGCTGGTGAACGCCGCCGACGTCAAGACCCTGTTGTTCGCCCCGATCGAGTCCGGAAGCGAAGTCGTCACGCTGTCCACCCTCGGCAACACGCCGACCACCAAGCTGATCAAGGACACGGACTACGAGATCAACTACGCGACGGGCGCCTTCAACAAGAAGGGCGGCGGCGCGATCTCCGACGGCGCGACGGTCAAGATCACCTACGTCGCCAACCCGCAGCTGATCCTCACCCACCCGCAGAACATCATCATCGGCATCGGTGCCCGCGACATCCAGATCGAGAAGGATCGCGACATCTTCCGGCAGATGAACCAGTACGCGATCACCGTGAAGGTCGCGATCGAGCTCGAAGAGCTGACCGCCTGCGTGCTGGGCAAGAACATCGGCACGGGCGTCTAGCCCGCGCCGTGAGCGCATGAACCGGGAGGGGCCGGTGGTGGCGGTTCGCTGCCATCGGCCCTTCGCGCAGAAGGACCTCGCGATGCCGACGATCCAGATCCAGACGCCGCACCCGATCGACTTCGAGGCCTTCCCGCAAGGGTGCCCGCGGTCGGTGCGGGGGGCGCTGCGGCTGATGCCTGGCGACACCCGAGAGATCACGGCCGGCGAACTGGCTGCGTTGCAGCTGGCCGGCGTACAGCTGCGGGTGCTTGCCGCCCCAGCCGATCCGCCGGTGCAGGCCCTACCCCTGCCGGCGGATCAGGACGAAACACCGCGAGCGCCGTCGCAGGCGCGGAAGAAGCCCCGCAAGGGCTAGGGAGACGACGATGGCCTTGACCGCGATCCAGAAGGAAAACATCCGCCGTTCGCTGGACGGCACCGGCGTCAACCTCGATCAGGCGTCCGCGCTGCTGACCTTGATCCTGGATTCGCTGCCGGCCGACATCGAGACGGCCCGGGCGGCGACCCCCGTGCTGGGGGTGACGGTCACCGCGCAGCCCGCTTCGCCGGAGGACGGGGACAAGTACATCCTCGGCGCTGCCGCGCCCTACACGGGCACCTCGTGGGCCACGTTCCTGCAGGGGCAGATCGCCGAGTACACGACGGCGCTCGGCTGGGTCGCTCGCACGCCGGGCGTGGGCGAGCTGTTCAGCTACACCGACGGCGCCAGCCCGCCGGCGACGCACCTCTACGTCGTGAAGGCCACCGGCGGCTTCGCCTATGAGACGCTGACCGATCTCTAGTCCTCGAGGTCGGTATGCACTACCGCGAAGCACTGCGGATCTTCGATCCGCCGATCCGCAAGATCCGGCTGGGCAAGGACAACGACGGCGGCTACGTCGTTTGCGATCTGAGCGAATACGACGTGTTCCTGTCGGCTGGTGTGTCCAACGACACGTCTTTCGAAGAAGCCGTCCTTGCCCGGCATCCCGGCCTTCGCTGCACCGCGTACGACGGGACGATCGCTGGACTGCCGCATCCCGTCGATCGGCTGAAGCTGATCAAGCGCAACATCGACGCGCACACGAACTGGCACGGCGATCTGGCCCGCTGCCGGGACGCCCTGGTCAAGATGGACATCGAAGGCGCGGAGTACGCCTGGCTGGCCGATCTGGACGCCAACCGCCGCAGCCACATCAAGCAGCTGGTGATCGAGTGGCACGACGTGCCGGACCACCTCGACGAGATCGCCCACATGGCGGAGACGCACTGGCTGGTGCACCTGCATGCCAACAACTGGGGCAAGGTCACCGCCGGCTGTCCGCAAGTCGTCGAAGCGACGTACATCCGGCGTGACCTGTGCGACGATCTGCCGGTGTCTGCGGATCCCGTTCCCGGCCCCCTGGATCAGCCCAACCGCGCCGACCGGCCCGACATCGGGATCCACTTCGCGCCGCGGACGATCGTCTGCCTGACCACGCACCCCGGACGCAACGGGACGGTTCAGCCGACGATCGACAGCCTGCACGCGCAGACCCGCAAGCCTGACGAGATCCGCCTGTACCACGGGCCAGGTTGCGAGGATCTGCCCACGGGCTGCACGCTGATCCCGACCCGCGATGTGGGGCCGCTGACCAAGCTGTCGGCCGCCGTCGATCCGGCGCTTGCGGAAGACGATCTGATCGTCACGGTCGACGACGACGTGATCTACCACCCGGGCTGCCTCGCCAAGCTGTGCGCGGTGGCCGAAGCTGCGCCAGACGAGGCGTGCGGGTTCGCCGGCTGGAACACCGGCACGCTCGTGGAAGGCAAGGGCTACACGTTCGTGCAGCCGCCGCACCTGTGCGACGTGATCGAGGGATTCGCTGGGGCCGCCTACCGCCGCGGGTTCTTCGGATCGGATGTGTTGGATTCGCCACCCGAGTTCCGCAACGTCGACGACGTGTGGATCTCGGGCTACCTGGCCCAGCGCGGCGTGCCGCGCCGGGTGATCGCCCGCAAGATGTGCACGCCGTGCGATGGCGGGACGGGCCTGCACTACGATCCGAACTTCGTGGCGACCAACCGCCGAGCGGCTGCGCTGGCCTTCGCTCCCCGGCGCGCCAAGCTGTCGATCTGCATCGCGTCGTTGCAGTCCCGATCGGCGGATCTGGCGGCCTTGCTGGCAGCCCTGCAGGCGCAGCCGCGGATCCGCGAAGTCGAGATCCTGATCTCGATCGACGAACGGCACGAAACGGTCTGCGACAAGCGCAACCGGCTGCTGCAGCAGGCGTCGGGCCGGTACATCTGCACGTTCGACGACGACGATCTGCCCAGCCCGCGCTACCTGGAAGCGATCCTGACCGCGATCGACAGCAATCCGGGCGTGGACGCGATCGTGTTCCGCGGCGTGTGCACACGCGACGACGGCGGGGCCCCGCCGCAGTTGTTCGACTATGCGATCGGGATCGACGGCGCCGTGCACCGCGACGGCGTGCTGTGGCGCACACCGTGCCACCTGACGCCGATCCGCGCCGACATCGCGAAGTCCGTGCCGTTCCCGGACGTACGCCACGGGGAGGACACCGCGCTTGTTGAGGCGATCGCCCCGCACATCCGCACCGCCGCTCGAGCCGGCGCGGAAGGCGAAGTGCTCTACCACTACCACCTCGACGCGCAAAAGGAGCAGAGGCCGGCCATGTCTACGGATCACAAAGCGATCTTCACCCGCCAGTACAGCGACGCGAGCGGCCCGGGCAGCCTGCCCGAGTTCACCGCGCCCTACCGCGCGTGGCTGGAAGCCTTCTGCCGCAAGCACAAGGTCAAGTCCGTCGTCGACATGCCCTGCGGGGACATGCAGATCGGCGGATCGGTGAAGTGGCCCAAGGGCTGCACGTACCTCGGCGTCGACATCATCGAAGATCGGATCAGCCGCAACCGCGAGGCCTTCCCGGATCTGCGGTTCGAGTGCGCCGATCTGACGGAATGGACGCCGCCGGACGCCGACCTGCTGATCGTGAAGGACTGCCTGCAGCACTGGCCGACCGCCGATGTGCTGCGGTGGCTGGATCGGCTGAAGACCGCCAAGTTCAAGTTCTGCCTCGTGACGAACTGCGCCTACGGCCCGACGCTGAACACCGACACGAAGGTCGGCGGCTGGCGCGCGCTGGATCTGTCGCAGCCGCCGTTCAGCGTGGGCGAAGTCGTCTACGAATGGGGCCCCGACAACCACCACAAGCGGGTGGTACTGCTGCGCGGCGCAGCCTGGCACGGCGATCGCGCGTTCGCGCCGCCGGAAGTGAGGCACGTCGTGGCGCCCGCGCCGGCGATCGCAACTGCCGCGCGTGACGCGCAGACGCTTACTCCGGCCCGCACGCCTGCCCCACCGCCGCCGCCCGTGCAGTCCGCGGGCCCCGTGCGGCACCAGCGGATCTTCCCGTGCCCGACGCACCGCTGATCCCCGATCCCGCTTGACGATCGTCTACCGCAAACACAAAGGCCCGACCCGGCGGGGGACCGGATCGGGCCTTCGGACGGCAGCGAGGGGGAACGCTGCGCGATCAGGCGTGCATGGTCAGCTCGCCGGGAGCCACGCGGATCTCGATCGCGGTCGGGGCGTTCGCCACCGCGTCGATCCGGAAGTACACCGGAACCTCGTGGACGTTGACCTCGAAGGCCTGGCCGTCGAGCAGCCCGGAAAGCTTCGTCAGGGCGCAGAACGTGTTCGTGTCCGCGTCGTACAAGAGCGGGATCAGATCGACGGTCGGCGCGACCCCGCCAGTGAAGCGCACGTAGCCCTTGACCGCGGCCGCGCCGTCGGTCCGCAGGATGTTCGCGCGGACGATCAGCGCGTGATCGGTCGAGTCCGCGACAACCGGCGTACCAGTCACCTTGCGGTGCTGCGAGAAGTTGCCGCGCGTGAGCATGTTGATCAGAGGCATCGGGGATCTCCAAAGTGGCGAGGGCTGGATCGCTGCTGTAGGATCGCGACCATGAGCACGCTGGTCAAGGATCTCGCGCCGCCGACCGACCTTGTGGCCCTGTTCACGCAGGTGGACGGCGTGCTGACCGACGCCTACAGCGTGCGCTTCCAGGTCTGGGACGCGTCAGCTGGCCTTCCGGGCACGCAGAAGCTGCCAGCCGCCGGTGGCTGGGTGACCGCAACCGCCGCCCCGTACAAGGCCCGCACGGGCGTCTACACGCTGATCGATCCGGCGACGGGCGCAGCCTGGATCCCGACGACGGCAATGGCTCGCGTGCACGTGCTGTGGGAAGTCGTGCAGGCCGAGGGCGACAGCGCTGCCTACGTGTCGCAGATCCACGAAGCGGTGACGTCGGCGGTGACGCCGATCGCACGGGCCGGCATCGCGACGATCCAGGACGTGAAGGACTACGGGCTGAGCAGCAGCTACGCGGATCGCAAGATCCACGAAGGGCTGCAGCAGGCCATGGCGATCGCCGAGCGCTACTGCGGCCAGCGGCTGCACCTGGTGCACGAACGCAAGACGATCCCCGGCACGTCAGCGCGCGTGCTCTTCCTGTCCGAACCGCTGTTCGGGCTGGCAGCGGCCACGCTGAACGAAGATCCGGGGACCACGGACACCACGAGCTTGCGGGTGATCGGATCCACCGGCCCGCAGCGCCACAACCCGTCGATCATGTACGCGTCCGGGCGATCGCGGGACATCTACAGCGGCGGCGGTGGCGGCGGATCGTTCAGCCACCGGGCGGTGCAGGTGTTGACCGGCGCGTGGGGCTTCGTCGAGGCCGAAACGCAGCAGGCCCCGCTGGCAGTGCAGACGGCGGTGGTGCGGCTGGCCTACCTGATGATCGCCCGCGGTGCAGGCGGCAAGGGGCTGGCGGCGGGCGGCACGCTGCGATCGGAAATGACCGACGGCCACATGATCACGTTTGGCGCTTCCGGGCGATCGGGCAGCCTCGCCGTGCTGCAGCAGGATCCGCAGGTGCGCGACGCGCTGGATCTGTACCGTGCGCCGATGGCGATGGGCGCTCCGGCGAACGACTGGTGACCTGAATGCCGCTGCCGAACCTGATCCACCCGGTCGAGATCGTGCTCTCCCGCAAGGACAATGCGGCGACGGTGTTCGATCCGCACGCTCGCGAGCCGGTGCGGGAAGTGGCGCGGCAAGCCGATCTGCGGATCGACGCCCAGGTCAGCTACAACCCCCGCGGGCCCGAGTACGATCAGATCGGCCCGGCCGAGAAGGTCACCGGGTACCTGCTGATGCTGCAAGAGGATCTGGCGGATCGGTCGTACATTCCCAAGCGGGGGGACCGGATCACGTCCGTGGAAGGTGAAGTCACGAGCTTGTGGATCACGCACGTGTTCAACGCCGGGCACTACCCCGGGCACGGCGCGACGATGCGCCGGGCCTACTTCACGGATCGACGGCCGGGGGCGAACCTCCCGACGCAAGGGTGATCCGATGCCGACCGGCGTGAAGCTGTCCAAGAGCTGGCGCAACCTGTCCGCAGCGCTCAAGCCCGGCGCGTTCACCAAGAAGCTCGAGCGGGAAGTCGGCAAGGCGACGGCGCTGAACGGCATGCTGGTAGCCCGCGAAATGCGCACGGCGATCAAGGGCGGAGTCGCTCCGGCGAACGCTCCGCTGACGATCGACGTCAAGGGCAGCACGAAGCCGCTGATCGACAAGGCGGATCTCTGGAAGGCGATCACGAGCGTCAAGGCGAACTGGAAAACCGGCTTCGCCGGGCTGTTGCGGGGCCGGAAAGGTGCCGACGGGCA